>CAZCAA010000009.1:11691-98909 GCA_964496585.1 uncultured Ferruginibacter sp. | reverse complement strand
TTAGTTGCTGTAGAAGGAACAGGTGCTGTTGCACTTCCTGTTCCACCTGTTGCAGTAGTGTACCAAAGCAGCGAGGTGCCAGTAGCTGTTAATGCCGTGGCAGTAGTAGCCTGGCAATAAACTACCGGGCTGCTAATAACTGGTGCCGCCGGTGTTGGCTTGATAGTAACAACAATAGCAGCTCTGCTGCTTTGTCCGCATGGCGCAGCTGTTTGTGAAACATAATAAGTAGTGTTGCCCGCTGCTGCTGTAGATGGAACCGGAGCAGTTACACTTCCTGTTCCTCCTGTTGCTGCTGTGTACCATAATAGTCCGGTACCCGTTGCAGTTAGAGCAGTGGCAGTTGTACCCTGGCAATAAATTACAGGGGATGTTACCGTTGGCGCAGGAGTTGGTGCAAGTATAGTTATTGTTATTGCTGAACGGGGGCTTTCACAACCATTAACCGTTTGACTAACATAATAGATCGTATTTCCAATAGCAGCCGTTGAAGGTGTTGGAGCTGTTGCACTTCCTGTTCCACCTGTTGCAGTAGTGTACCATAATAAGCCTGTACCCGTAGCTGTTAGTGCAGAAGCAGTAACACTTTGGCAATAGTTTACAGAGGCTGTAACGGCCGGGGCAACAGGTATGCCATTAACCTTTACCGTTATTGCTGCTCTTGGCCCTTCACATGATCCTGTAGACTGGCTTACATAATAAATTGTATTTCCGGTAGCGGTTGTTAAAGGCACAGGAGCTGCAGCACTACTGGTACCACCTGTAGCGGTTGTGTACCAGAGCAAGCCGGAACCGGTTGCGGTTAAAGCTGTAGCCGTACTATTTAAACAATAGGTTACAGGTGAAGTAACTGTTGGCGCTGCTGGTGTGGTAGTAATAGTTACCACAAGTGGTTGCCTAACACTTTCGCCACAGGAAAGCGTTTGAGTAACGTAATATGTAGTGGCACCAATTGCTGCAGTGGATGGTATTGGAGCTGCAGCAGTTCCCGTTCCTCCCGTTGCTGCCGTGTACCATAACAGGCCGGTGCCTATAGCGGTTAATGCAGGTGCTGTTTGGCCTTGACAATAAGTAAGATTTGCGGTAACAGGTGCAGGTGTTGCTAACACTACATTTACTACGATGGCAGCTCTTGGTCCGCGGCAGGTACCTGTAGCCTGACTAACATACCAGGTAGTAGTACCTACTGAAGCTGTAGATGGTGTTGGTGCTGTTGCACTACCTGTTCCTCCAGTTGCAGTTGTAAACCATAACAAGCTGGTACCCGTTGCAGTTAAAGCTGCAGAAGCAGTTCCCTGGCAGAAAGTAACAGGTGTTGTCACCGTTGGTGCAAGCGGGGCAGCAGTAATGGTAACGGTTATGGCTGCTCGTGGACCTTCGCAGGTGGCCACAGTTTGACTAACATAATAAGTTGTACTTCCTGTAGCTGCTGTAGAAGGAAGTGGAGGACTTATATTCCCTGTTCCACCCGTTGCAGTTGTGTACCAAAGTAGCCCGGAGCCGGTTGCAGTTAACGCAGGAGCTGTACTATTCTGGCAATAAGTAAGGGGCGTTGTTACGGTAGGTGCTGCAGGTAATGCTGTTATGTTAACGATAACGGGTACCCGAACACTTTCTCCGCAAACAAGTGTTTGTGAAACGTAATAAGTTGTAGAGCCTGAACTGGCGGTTGAAGGTGTAGGCGCTGTTGCCGAACCTGTACCACCTGTTGCAGCCGTAAACCAGGCAAGGCTGATACCCGTAGCTGATAATTGTGAAGCAACACTTCCCTGGCAATAGCTAACAGGTGATGTTACCGTTGGTGGTGCTGGTGTATTTGTAATCGTAATGGTTACTTCTTCTGTAATTGGACAACTTCCCGTAGGATCAACCGACGTTACTGTGTAAGTGGTGGTAGCTGGAGGAGTTGCCGTTACTACAGCGCCTGTTGTGGTATTTAAATTTGCGCCCGCCCAGTTATAAGTTCCATTTCCCCCTGATGCTGTAAGCACTACACTCTGCCCAGTACAAATACTGGCGCCCGGTGGGTTTATTGCAAGAATATTAACTCCGGATAAAGGAACAATAGAGTAATCACATACATCACCTGCGAAGCCATCAAACATTAAATAATAGGTATTTCCGGGCGTGAGGCCAGTAGCAGTAACCGCCGTTCCGGTAGTATTAGGATAGATATGTTGCGAGCAACCATAACTTGTTATTGCACCTGATCCACAACCTCCATCATAAAACATCATTTGTATTCCGCCGGTTGCTCCATCATCTCCTAATTCAACAAAGACATTGAAAGAGGCTGTGGTGGCAGAGGCCACAAATGTGATGAAAGAATTATTTTCAATGGATCCGCAAAAAAGTGCATCCAGTTCAGGCCAAACGTTTACATCATAAGAACCAGATGTGTTGCCACAATAACCATCAAAATTACAAACAGGTGTAGCCGATGTACAATCGTTGCCTGCCGGAGGGTTTCCTGCACAACTATAAGGCAAAGGCGGAGCTGGCGTATTATTAAAAGTTATGCTCCAATTTACCAAATTTCCAACTTCTGTATTAAACTGGTCTTTGATGCATAAATTCCATATTCCATCAGCATTTTGTCCGCTATTTAATAATCCTAAATTTCCTTCCGGATTATATGTGCCGGCGTAAGGCGGAACTGCACCAGCAGCGCTGATCTCAGTAGTGGCAGTCATAGAAAAACAGGTCCCGTTGTAGTTATCACCAGACCCTCCGTTTTCAGTAGACAAAACAATGATACTTCCTGATGGAGATTGTAAGGTTAAAGTAAGATCCGAATCCCAGGTATGGGTAATAGTTAAACAAACTGTAGCAACACCGTATGTTCCATTAATGGCTCCAATTCCTGTAACATTTAAAGGAAAACAGGTTGTAGAAGGACCGGTAATGGTAGCATCGGTGATTGGGCCACCTGCTCCGGTAATAGTTTGGGCCTGCAAAAAACTAATAGATAAAAGGCAGGTTAAAAAGAGTATAATTTTACGCATGACTTAGTTTTGTTGAATTTTTCTATGTTTTTTACCGATTAATGTTGCTTTCTCCAATCCTGTTTCTCCTTCACCAAATTGTTCAATTTTATACACAGTAGTATTCAGCCAATTGGCAAATGTTTCTTGTGAAATAGGGTTCTGAGTTCTTAAAACAAAATACATAACCGGATATTTTCTGGCCATGAAAAAGTTAACTCCCGGCTTTTTTGCAATCAATTCCTGGATGTTCAAAACATCCTGGCGGCTTTTCACGCCCAAAATATTAATATAATACTCATGATCAGCCTTAGTTACAGCCTTATTTTGGGCATGTGACTGGCAAATATTAAATGCCATTAGAAAAAACAGCGTTAAGAGATACTTGTACATAAACAGGTATGATTTTTTAATAAAAAAATATCTTGGGAGGATAGTATCTAGAAAGCTGAAAATGTGGTAGAAAAAACAGCTTTTTAAAACTGCCACTAATATAGGCAATTGTTAAACAAAATTGAAATTTTAGGTGGAAAAGTTGCTATAATATTGTTTTAAAAGTCAATTTTAAGGGCATCTTTAAAACAGTTTGAATAAATCCTCTGATCTGAGAATAATTGTACCAAATCACTAGAAATCGGCAATGTCCTGAAATGACCATTATTTTGTAATTGTTCAATCCTTGAAAGTGTTTAAAAATGATTTGTTTTTGTAAATGTTTTCATAGGAAAAATCTAATTTTCCCGGAGGAATGAGATTAGATGTTTTTGAAGCTGCGTTAGTTTAAAATTGGTTATCGCTGATTGAAAGAACCCGTATTTAATAATTGTAAATTTACCTGTTGAAAGCCGGATTCTTATTTTTTTGTCGAACGTTCGCAAGCTGTTTTTCTGCTATTTTTGGGTTGGTATTCTAATTAATTGTGTATCTTATCAATCAAGTTTGTTTTAATTGATAAATACAAAAACTGCTATTGATATTAGTAAAACGCGGCCATTTTTATGTATCAATTTTGTAACAGGCATTTATTTTGATAGGTAACATCATTTTATGCTTTATTATAATTTACGTTCACTTTCAAAAAAAATCATATGAGAATAGTTGGGATAATTTTAATTGCTATTGGTATTTTGATGTTGATTTATCGTGGATTTAGTTATACCCAGGAAAAGAAAGTTTTGGATATTGGGCCGTTGGAACTGAATAAAAAAGAGACTAAAACCGTTGGCTGGCCTATGATTGCGGGCGCTTTTGCAATAGCTGCAGGTGCATTTATTTTGATAGGTAAAAAAAATAAGTAGCTTTCCGGGTTGTGTTATTTATCATCTTTTATTTTCGATTAGCCGATATCGTAATAGCCACTTATATTTGCGTTTATTAAAATGTGAGTAAATGAAAACAGAAAGTTGGGAATTTTATGTGGACGATACAGGACTCTACAGATGGCGTTTGATTAATGGTTACGGCCGTATCACTGCAATGGCATTAGATGGTTTTTCAAAAAGAGAAGATTGTTTGGAAGATGCAAGAATAAATGGATTTGCGGGTGATGTAACAACGCTGTTATTTGTAACTGTTTAAAATTAATGATAGAGATACTTTTTGTGTCGCTATTTTTTAGATAAAGGATATGCTGAGGTATGATTTTTAATAAACTATTACTGCAGGTTATAATCAAGGATAGATTATCTAATGTTATTCATATAGTTTCCCTTATTAAACTTAACCACAAAGTAAAAGACTTTTTTTAGTGGATGATGCAGACTACATAAACAATCACCAATAACTCTGTGAAACTCTACCCACTAACTCATTTCACTCTGTGGTTTAAAAAACTCTGTAAATAATTACATATTCTTAATTTGGAGTCACGCACTGAAGGCACGAGCATGCGTAAAATCCACCCCAATCTTTTGTTTTTATTATCCAAATCCATTACCTTTGCGCCGCTAAAAGGTTTTGCATGCGATGAATGAGCATTATTTATTTAGCTTAAAATGAGAGCATAATATATCATATCACACCCAGAACAGGCAGTAAAAAGCAGGTTCAACTACTGGGAATTGTGTATCTAAGCATTTCTACAAGCTCAGAACTACTTATATATCGAGAGTTAAAATTCGGGAGCCGGGAGAAAAGAGCCGAAAGCTGAAATAACAACATTCAAAATTAAATTTTAAATAAAAACTCAAAATGGCAGACTTACGTTATCAACGAAACTTTGGTATTGCAGCTCATATTGATGCAGGCAAAACCACTACAACTGAGCGTATCCTTTATTACACCGGTGTAAACCATAAAATAGGTGAGGTGCATGATGGCGCCGCAACTATGGATTGGATGGCACAGGAACAGGAGCGTGGTATTACCATTACTTCAGCAGCAACAACCTGCTTCTGGAATTTTCCAATGGTGCAAAACAAAAAAACACCGGATACCAAACAATACAAGTTCAACATTATTGATACTCCAGGCCACGTGGATTTTACCGTTGAGGTAGAGCGTTCGCTGCGTGTACTTGATGGTTTACTAGCTTTGTTCTGCGCCGTATCGGGAGTAGAACCACAGAGTGAAACCGTTTGGCGTCAGGCTAATAAATACAAAGTTCCACGTGTGGGTTTTGTAAATAAAATGGATCGTGCAGGTGCCGATTTCTTAAATGTTGTAAAGCAAATTAAAGAAATGCTGGGTGCTAAAGCTGTGCCTTTACAGTTACCAATTGGTGCTGAAGAACATTTTAAAGGTGTGGTGGATCTGATCACTATGAAAGGAATGATTTGGGATGAAGCGGGTCAGGGTATGACTTACAATGAAGTACCTATTCCTGAAGATATGATTGAAGAAGTAAATGAGTGGAGGCAACATTTGATTGAAGCCGTAGCTGATTACGATGATAAATTATTGGAAAAATTCTTCGATGATCCAAACACGATCACTGAAACCGAAATTCATGAAGCTATTCGTAAAGCAACGATTGATATTTCTATCATCCCGATGATGTGTGGATCTTCTTTTAAAAACAAAGGGGTTCAAACAGCTTTGGATGCTGTAGTGCGTTATTTACCTGGCCCAATGGACATTGAAGCAGTTAAAGGGACAAATCCTGATAACGGCGAAGAAATCTTCCGTCATTGCGATACAAAAGAACCTTTCAGTGCCCTGGCATTTAAGATCATGACTGATCCTTTTGTAGGACGTTTGGCGTTCTTCCGGGCTTATAGTGGCCGTCTGGATTCGGGTTCTTATGTTTTGAACACCCGTACCGGCAAGAACGAGCGTATCAGCCGTATCATGCAAATGCATGCAAACAAACAAAATCCTGTTGACTTCATCGAAGCAGGTGATATTGGAGCAGCAGTAGGTTTTAAAGATATCAAAACAGGCGATACATTGTGTAACGAAGATCATCCGATCGTTCTTGAAGCAATGACTTTCCCTGAACCAGTTATCTCTGTTGCTGTTGAACCAAAAACTCAGGCAGACGTTGATAAAATGGGAATGGCAATTGCCAAACTTGTTGAAGAAGATCCAACCTTACGTGTAAAGACAGATGAAGAAACCGGCCAAACCATTTTGAGTGGAATGGGTGAGCTTCATCTTGAGATCATCGTAGACCGTATGCGTCGTGAATTTAAAGTAGAAATTAACCAGGGTGCTCCCCAGGTTGCTTATAAAGAAGCATTCCAGAACTCTATCGAACACCGTGAAACGCTTAAGAAGCAAACGGGTGGTCGTGGTAAGTTTGCCGATATCATTTTCGAGATCGGACCCGCTGACGAAGAGTTTTTGAAAGAAGGAAAATCGAACTTCCAGTTTGTAAACGGTTTATTTGGTGGATCAATTCCAAAAGAATTTGTTCCAGCTATACAAAAAGGTTTTGAAACAGCGATGACAACCGGCGTACTTGCAGGTTATCCAATGGAAAGTATGAAAGTGCGTGTATTTGATGGTAGTTTTCACCAGGTGGATAGTGATGCAATGAGCTTTGAGCTTTGCGCAAAACAAGGATACCGTGAAGCCGGCCGTAAAGCAAAGCCAGTGTTACTGGAGCCGATCATGAAAGTAGAAGTACTTACACCGGATCAGTACATGGGTGATGTAACGGGTGACCTTAACCGCCGCCGTGGTATGCTGGAAGGCATGGATACCAAACATGGTGTTCAGGTTATCAAAGCCAAAGTTCCTTTAAGCGAAATGTTTGGTTATGTAACGCAGTTGCGTTCATTATCATCTGGCCGTGCAACTTCTACCATGGAGTTCAGTCACTACAATCCTGCACCAAACAACGTTGCAGAAGAAGTAATGGCAAAAGCAAAAGGTAAAATGAAAATCGGAGAAGAATAATTACTACGATTGAATTGAATTATAAAGAAGAGCCTCGTTTGGAAAAACGGGGCTCTTTTTATATTATAAAAAAGCGTGAAGAGCAAATAGATTTATATATGCGATTTTATAGAAAGATTTATTATAGTATTTTGAATTTCCTTAAATAATATTAATCTATTTCGGAATCACTAATAATACATCGTAATAAGGTCAGCTACAAAACAACAAAGCCCCCGGCGTTATGGCGGAAGCTTTGTTTATCTTTAATTTTTTAAAAAAACCTGATGGCAGAAAGTTGATCTACTGCACAAATTACATCCCCGTTCTACCATCTCTTACCACACCCTTCTTTCCTTTATTTTTTCGTTCCCATTCAAGCATTTCGGCAGTTTTGTCTACTTTTTTTGGTTTGGCATAAGCGGCATCTACTTTTTTTGCATTGGGATTAACGAGGTTGTTCCGTTCCCATTTTTCGCTGCGTAAAAGCCGACCAGAGCCTGGTTCGAAATATTTCCACTCGCCATCTTTAACGCTGTAAGGTTCTGCTTTTACAATTTTGAAATCAACAATTTCGCCGCTGCCGGTGCCGTAAACTGCAATGGTGTCGTAAGGTGCATCCGGATTATATCCTTTCCACATTTCTTCTCTTTCTATATCGCCCAGGTAATTAAAATATTGCTGCAGCCCATCTTTGCCACCCAGTTTATAATTTTCTACTGCCAGCAGGTCGCCTTGTGCACTGTACCTGCGCCAATAACCATCTTTTTCTCCTTTATTGTACATTCCTTCTTCATCATAACCGGGATTGCCTCTTAATTCGCCCACCTGTATAACCCATTTACCTTCTTTTTTTCCATCTTTAGTTATAATGTTAATGGTATCGCCTGTAGATGTTAATTTAAATTCTTTGTATTGAGCAATGGAACTTCCAATAAATAAGAAGAATGCCAGCGCAAACAATAGTGGGGTTACTTTAGATGGTTTCATATTTAAACATTGTTTTTATATATTATTGTCCGGTTAATGCTTTCAAATCATTATCTACCTTGACCTCACCCCCAACCCCCTCTCCAAGGGAGAGGGGGCTTTAAACTCACGACAAGAAAGGATTATATCGAATATGCATGATTTTAGTCGGACAACAATGATTTTTAATCGGTATTTCACAAACAATTTTTTATACGGGAAATTGTAGTCAAATTTACATCATTAGTTTTTGGAAAATTGTTAATTCTGTCCTGGTCAATTTACATATTATGAAAGATTATAAGAAATATTATTTGCTTGATGCACCTCCTTCGGATGTTTATAATGCTCTTACAAATGCAGCAACCATTCAGTTATGGTCGGGCGACCCTGCAGAAATGGAACCAGTAGAAGGAACTGAATTCTCTTTATGGGAGGGCAATATTGTAGGGAAAAACCTGTTCTTTGAAACATCGAAAAAGATCGTGCAGGAATGGTATTTTGGAGAGCAGGAAGCTGCTTCCATCGTTACCATTATTTTGCATGAGAACAAAGGAGGCACTTCTGTAGAATTAAGGCATACCAATATTCCTGATGAAGATTTTGAGAATATTGTAGAGGGCTGGAATGTAAATTATTTTGGTGCACTCATAGAATTTTATGAAGCCTGAGTTACAGGTGAATGTATCAATAGCAAGTTATATAATCAGCTTTCAGTCCGGCTTTTGCATACGCCTGTGTAATATTTTTCGACAACACATTATTAGTTAGAAAATTAAAGCATGAAGTTGCTCAATAAATTAAGTGCCATCATACAACTACCCTTATCGGTTAGCGTTATATTAAAGCAACTTGCCATTCAGAAAAAATTTCTTACTGTATATATACAGCCGATCCTAAAAAATGCGCAGCAAACTAATGATGGCAGCCTTGATGCCAGTGATTTTTCTAAGATAACCGGTTATTACGGATTAGCAGTACCTGCAATTTTAGGAGAGGCTTTCTGTGCCTTATATGGAAAGAAAATGAGGGAAGATGAACGCATTGCCAGTACTGCACAGGGTGCTATGACAGGGTTATTTGACGATTTTTTTGATAAAGCGTATTTATCGGGAGAGAGAATTGATCAGTTGTTGCAAAACGAAGGAAAGTCTGGAAGCAGATCTAACGAAATGCTTTTCAATCAATTTTATTCCTTGGCGCTGAAACATGTTCCTTGTAAGGAGCGTATGCAAGCAACACTGATGGAAGTTTATAACGCTCAGCAAATGAGCAGAAAACAAACCGATGAATTAATATCTGCCCGGGAGATAGAAGAGATCACATTTTATAAAGGGGCTGTTTCGTTGTTATTTTACAGAACGGCCTTTTTGCCAATGCCTGAAACTGGAGAACAGCAATTAGTTTATCAACTGGGAAGCCTGATGCAATTGTGCAACGATATTTTTGATGTGTACAAAGACAGCCAGCAGAACATTCAAACAATGGTTACAACAGCTGTTAAAATAGTGACTTTACGAACACTGTTGGAAGAAAGATTATTTAGCTGTTATGCAGATGCCTATGCTTTGGGTAAGCCCCGTAGAAATGTTAAAAAGTTTCTTTCAATTCTCTCGCTGGGTATTTTCAGCCGGGCATTTGTATGCCTTGATCAACTTGAAAAAAATGAAACGACCAGCAATGGTAGGTTTACCATTAATAGCTATTCCCGTAAACAATTGATCTGTGATATGGAAAGGGTATCAAATATTAGCAGGTCGGCAGTTCATGCAATGCGATTGCAAAGGTTTTCGAAATAATTGAATTTCCTTAAAACTAAAAAATAGTTTTTGTAAATAAAAAAACCCTTTCTGTAAGAAAGGGTTGGTATCTCGTTATAATAATTGTATTTTATTTTACTTCTATTTTTAAAAGGCTTTGTCCTTCATAGAAAGCCTCCAGTTCATCACCAACAACACATTCTCCAACTCCTGCGGGTGTACCGGTAAATATCAGGTCACCAATGTTAAGTGAGAAATAATTGGAGATGTTAGCGATGATAAAATCAAAACTAAAGATCATCTCGCCGGAATTACCAGACTGTACCTTCTCATTATTTTTATTGAAATAAAAATTGATATTCTTTTTGTTGATCTCCGGTGTGATATCAATAAATTTTCCAACAGCCGCAGAGTTATCAAAAGCTTTCGCTTTTTCCCATGGCAATCCTTTTTTCTTGCATTCATCCTGAATATCTCTGGCAGTAAAATCAATACCAACTGTTATTCCATTGTAATAATTTGCGGCGTGCCGCTCCTGGATATATTTTCCATTTTTGCAAATCCTTAATACCAGTTCGCATTCATAATTCAGTTCATTGGTAAACTCCGGATAGTAAAAAGGCGTGTGTGCCTGTAGCAAAGCACTTTTCGGCTTCATAAAAATCACAGGTTCCTCCGGTATTTCATTTCCGAGTTCCTTTGCATGATCCGCATAATTTCTACCTATACATATTATCTTCATAAACGATCGTTGGTTTTGTAAGGGACTTAGAGTTCCGACGACGAAAATAAACAAAAACACATTAAAAAAACCATATGTTTGAATTATTATTCAGGTTTATAGATAATGTTATTTACTGTGCTCATTGTACGGTCTAGCCCAATAGCAGCAAAGCTTTCAATAATCTCTATACAGCTATTAATTTTAATATTAACTAAAGGTATTTCCTCTTTTTTCCATTTTCCCAATACAAAATCGGCCTGCATACCCTTTGGAAATTGATTTCCGATGCCGAATCGTAGTTTTGGGTAGGCGTTAGTACCGATAGCCTGCTGAATGTCTTTTAAGCCATTATGTCCGGCGTCACTGCCTGTTGCCCGTAAACGCAGTTTTTCCAGAGGAAGTGCAAGGTCATCCAAAATAGTAAGTGTATGTTCCAGCGGTATTTTTTCTTTGTCTAGCCAATATTTAAATGCTTTGCCACTCAAATTCATAAAAGTGGTAGGACAAATGCAAATAAAAACCTTCCCTTTCCATTTAACTTCTGCCATATAAGCCAGCCTGTCTACTTTAAATGATCCTCCATGTTTATGTACAAAGGCATTCACCACATCATAACCGATATTATGTCGGGTATTTGCATATTCTTCTCCTGGGTTACCAAGGCCAACTATTAAAAATCTGGACATGAACGGTGCTGACGTTATTTAAAAATTACGAAGTATAAAATTAGGTACGTTGTATTTAATCTGTTTGTTAGTACGATTATCATTGATGCAAGCTTGCCGACACAAGTTGATCAGCAGAGACGTTGCTAAATAAGTTCGTTAAGGTGCTGTTGCAGATCGGCGTCTGTTTTTATAAGTACATCTCTTGTTTTACTTCCCTGGTTTGGTCCAACAATTCCCGCTGCTTCCAGTTGGTCCATCAGTCGCCCAGCCCTGTTATATCCCAACTTCATTCTTCTTTGTAAAAGGGAAGTACTACCACTCTGGCTTCCAACTATCAGCCTCGCAGCATCTTCAAACAATGCGTCTTTATCATTAACATCAAAATCTCTTCCTTCCATTTCTTTTTCATCTACATATTCCGGCAATAGGAATGCCTGGGAATAACCACGTTGTGCACCTATGAAGTCTACTATCTTATCTACCTCCGGAGTATCTACAAAAGCACACTGTAACCTTACCACTTCCCCATTATAACTGATAAGCATATCACCTTTACCAATAAGCTGCTCAGCGCCACCGGTATCTAAAATAGTGCGGCTATCAATTTTACTACTTACTTTAAAGGCTATACGAGCCGGAAAGTTTGCTTTAATAGTTCCCGTAATGATATTTACAGATGGGCGTTGTGTTGCAATGATCAGGTGAATTCCAATTGCCCTGGCAAGCTGCGCCAAACGGGCAATAGGCATTTCCACTTCTTTTCCTGCTGTCATAATAAGATCAGCAAACTCATCCACAACGAGTACAATGAAAGGAAGAAACTGGTGGCCTTTTTCGGGGTTTAATTTGCGGGCTACAAATTTTTCATTGTATTCGCGGATATTACGGCAACCTGCCTCTTTTAAAAGGTCATAGCGATTGTCCATTTCAATACACATAGCATTTAGTGTATGAACAACTTTTTTGGTGTCGGTTATAATCGCATCTTCTTCTCCCGGCAATTTCGCCAGAAAATGTTTTTCAATTGTTTTATAAATACTTAACTCTACTTTCTTGGGATCTACCAACACAAATTTTAATTGAGATGGATGTTTACTGTATAGCAATGAAACAAGGATCGCGTTTAAACCAACAGATTTTCCTTGCCCGGTGGCACCCGCCATCAAAAGGTGAGGCATACTGGCCAGGTCTACAATGAAATTTTCATTATTGATCTTTTTACCGATCGCAATCGGAAGTGAGAAAGCATTTTTCTTAAATTTTTCTGCGTCCAGTAAAGTACGCATGCTTACGATAGTCTTCTTTGCATTTGGCACTTCAATACCGATGGTTCCTTTGCCCGGGATAGGAGCAATGATACGGATACCCAGAGCTGCAAGGCTAAGCGCTATATCATCTTCCAGATTTTTAATTCGTGAAATGCGCACACCAGCCGCAGGAATAATTTCATACAAAGTTACTGTAGGACCAACGGTAGCAGATATTTTTGAGATCTCAATATCATAATTACGCAGCGTATTGATGATCTGGTTCTTATTATTTTCCAGTTCGGCAGGGTCCTGAACGATCTTTTCACTTCCGTGATTTTCCAGCAATTCGGTAGAGGGATATTTATAATCTCTTAAATCTAAGATGGGATCATAGGGACTTTGCTGCATTACTTTTTCTGCAGCGGATAGCTCTTCCACTGGTTTTGGTTCAACAGGTTTTATTTCCAATTCCAGTCCACCATCTGCAGTTGCAGGTTTGTTTTTTTGTGTAATGATCTTTTCAGGCAGCGGCATTATTATTTCTACCGGTTCAAACACTGCTGTTTCTTTTAAGGGAAGTAGAAGGTCTTCTTCCTTTTCAATAATTGTAAGATCGTGTTGTTTTGGTTGGTCTCCGGCATCAGGAATATTCAACATGCTACCAGCCTTATTATTTTTTCCCTTACCGGTAACTTTTACTTCTTCTTCTACCGGAATATTTTCAGCTTCAGCTTCCGTTGGATCAGCAATTACTTCTTTCTTTTTTAAAGGAACTCCAAAAGCCGGATTAAAACGCCAGATCACGTAAGATAAAAAAGCAACCATTATTACACCGATTGCGCCTACTTTCCCGATGGCGTGGTAAAGCCAATCGCGGCTCATATCACCAGCAGCGCCACCCCAGGCAAAAGCATTTCCGTTCATAAGTACAGAAGCAGTTATACTTATCAGCGGAAGCCCCAGCACCAGGTACTTTATATTCTTGGAAACTGAAAATACTTTTTTGCCAAAAAATAAATTCACTCCCACAACAAAAAACAGGCTACAAAGCAGGTAAGAAGCAACACCAAAACCTTTATAGATAAAAAAATGAGATATAAATGCTCCGAAAGTCCCCATCAGATTAGCCACTTTATCGTCGGTACCAAGCAATAGTTGATTGCCATGCTGAAACACTTTATCCTGGTCTTCATCCCAGGTAAAGAGATAGGAGGTAAATGCTATGAAAAGTAATATCGATATCAGCAAACAAACACTTCCGGCAATTTTATGGGTGCGTTCATCCTTCAATAGTTTCTTTACTTCTACTGTTTCAATTTTTTCCTGCGTAAGTGCTTCCTTATCGGGGGTTTTAGATTTTGATTTGGCCATCAATACAAAGATATATAAATCAGATAGTGTTTTAAATAATTGAAATGGTTTATGAGCTGATATATTTGGCTTGATATCCCATTGCAGGGCTAATATAAAATAAATTCCACTTTATTTTTTTAAAAATGAGATCATCAGTAAAATCCATCCCGCAATAAATGATAAACCGCCGAAAGGTGTTATAGCTCCGATAAAATTATAACCAGGAATTACGGCGCCTTTTATCCAGGTGAGGCAATAGAGTGACCCACTGAATAATATAATTCCAATGATAAAAAGTCTTGCTGCCCACAAAGTTGTTTCAAATGGAAATTCTTTGAATAGCATGGCAGTAGCCAGTAAGGCAAAACAATGGTAAAATTGGTAGCGAACACCGGTTTCAAATATTGCGATGGCATCATTACTGATCTTTCCTTTTAAAGCGTGGGCGGCAAATGCGCCCAGTATTACCGAAAATGCGCCCAGTAAAACAGCTGTAATTAAAAATCCTTTGTGCATTTAAAATTGATTAGGTTAGTTGGGAGATGAAATTATTTTTTTAAATATTTGTTCATTCAGGTCTTCTACCCGCAGGCGTAATTTCGCCTGTTCGTAAAAAACTTTTCTTTCTTCCAGTTTTTTTTCAATAAAAAATAGAAGTTCGGCTTCATTAATTTTTTTCAACAGAGGCCGTTTATCTTTTTCCTTCATGATGGTTTCTAACAATTCATTTGGCGAAGCATGCAAATAAATAGTAAGTCCGTTTTCATTCATCCATTCAATGTTGTTGTCAAAACAGGCTGTTCCACCGCCACAGGCGATGATACAATTTTCATATCCTCCCATATGCCGCAGTTCGATTGACTCCTGTTTGCGAAAATAGTCTTCACCATATTTTTCAAAAATATCCAAAACAGATTTTTGTTCAGTTCTCTCTATTGCCACATCCAGATCATAAAAATTCATTTCATTAACATCTGCCCATAATTTACCCCAGTGCGATTTACCACTGCCCATGAATCCGATTAGGAAAATTTTCATAGTGCAAATGTAAGGAAGTGAGTGCTGAATAATGGCAAGCTGCATTTTACCTGTTTTAATTGAACTCCTGTAGCCGATATTTGCTATCAAAACCTTTGTTAATTATGTACCATGCAAATATTATCAACAAAGCTGTAGCCTTTGTAAAAACGAGCTTACAAGGTGCAGAGGGCGGCCACGACTGGTTTCATACACAACGTGTTTGGAATATTTCCCGGGTGATGGCAAAAACAGAAAAGGCAGATATGTTGGTGGTTGAATTAGCCGCACTGTTACATGATATTGCAGATGCGAAATTTAATGATGGTGATGAGCTGCTTGGCCCGAGAACCGCCGGGAATTTTCTTCGGTCACTTTCTGTAGATGAGCATGTGATTGAACACGTTGTTAATATTATCAGCAATATGTCTTTTAAAGGAGGTAATTTTAACACCGATTTTTCTTCAACAGAAATGTTGATTGTACAGGATGCTGACAGGCTGGATGCCATGGGTGCAATTGGCATTGCCAGGGCATTTAATTATGGTGGATTTAAAAACAGAGAACTGTATAATCCTACGATAAGGCCCGATCTTCAAATGGATAAGGAAGCATATAAAAGAAGTGAAGCGCCTACTATTAATCATTTTTATGAAAAGTTATTATTGCTCAAAGACAGGATGAATACAGAAACCGGAAAGAGGATGGCAATCAAAAGGCATGATTTTATGGAGCGGTATTTAGAAAACTTTTTCGAAGAATGGAATGGGGGAATTAATGATGAGGGATAATTCCAGATATTTAAATCGATTTGTTGATTATCTTCTTGCTCATTATTTTGTTGTTGCTTTAAATCGAATATTTACAAAACCGTGCTTAAAAAAAATACACAACAATTACGTTATTTCCTTTTCAGCCAATATCTGGCGGATGGAATCCGTATTACGCTTGAGATCATCATTCCGGTAATAGTTTTTGCACAGTTTGGAAAAATGGCAATGGGTATCACCGTTGCTACCGGTGCATTTTGTGTAAGCATCTGTGATATTCCGGGTGCTAAGGATAGCAAGCGTAACGGAATGCTTTATTGTATTGGCTTTATTTTCAGTATGTCGCTGCTTACCGGATTTATGAACCATCAGGTTGTGTTGCTCGGTTTATTGGTAGCTGTATCCACTTTTTTCTTTACAATGTTTACTGTGTATGGCAACCGGGCTGCTGCCGTTGGTACAGCAGCTTTGCTTGTTATGATTTTACGGATGCCTGATGTTGTTTCTCCGCAGGTAGCCGTTACAGATAGTTTGCTCATTTTAGCCGGTGGCGTTTGGTATCTTTTACTGGCATTGATTTTTTTACGGCTCACGCCCTACCGGCCGGCTCAAAGAGCACTTGGAGATTGTATTCATGAAACAGCAAAGTTCCTGATGATCAAATCTGAGTTATATGATATCAATGTAAATTTTGATGATGAATACAGGAAGTTGGTAACGCAGCAGATCGTAGTAAATGAAAAGCAAAATGCAGTAAGGGAATTGTTGTTTAAGAATAAGGAAATACTGAAGGAACCTTCCAGGGCTGGAAGATTGTTAGTTCTTACTTTCGCTGATGCGGTAGACCTGTATGAGCAGATCACCGCCACCTGGTACGACTACAATCTGATCAGAGAAAAGTTTGGGCCATCGGGAATTCTTGCTGAGGTGGCCATAATAATTAAAGATATTGCCGGAGAACTGGACAATATAGGTTTAGCCATTCAATCTAACAGTGATTACCAATCTAACTATGCGTTGATACCCGCGCTCGACAAATTAAAATTGAGGGTTGATGGCATGGAAGATAAAAACAACAGTAATCTGGTTCTCAAAAAAATACTGGTAAACCTCCGCAATCTTGGAACCCATGTAGATGAGTTGATGAATTATTTCACTCTTACTATATCTAAAAAAGGCAGGCTTCGCAGCCAAAGTGATTACTCAAAGTTTGTATCTCACCAGGAAATAGACCCGGTAATTTTCCGAAATAACCTGAACCTAGAATCTGGTGTTTTTAGGCATGCTTTAAGGATGATGATCACCTGTATTACGGGATTTGCCATTGCAAAATTATTTTCCTACGGTCATCATAGTTACTGGGTGTTGTTAACCATCATTATTATATTAAAGCCGGGATTCAGTCTAACTAAACAGCGCAATATACAGCGTTTTGCAGGTACGCTTGCAGGTGGAATCATTGGTTTACTGATCTTATATTTTATTAAAGACCGGGACCTGCTGTTTGCCTTTATCATTTTTTTTATGGTGGGCACCTATACTTTTCAGCGGTTGAATTATATCGTAATGGTTATTTTTATTACGCCATACGTATTGATCCTTTTTAACTTACTGGGGTTGGGAACTCTGAAGATCGCCGAAGAGCGGCTACTCGATACCGGTATTGCCGGTGTACTTTCATTTTTGGCCAGCTACCTTTTATTTCCACATTGGGAGTCTTTACAACTGGATGCTTATATGAAAAAGGTATTAAAGGCAAACCTGAATTACCTGGAAACTTCACTTGCATTCATAAGCGGGAAAACTTTAACCGTGCTTGAATACAAACTGGCAAGAAAAGAAGTTTACATAAGTACAGCCAACCTTTCTGCCGCATTTAACAGGATGCTGTCGGAACCCAAGAATAAACAACGAAATGGTAAACTTGTTTATGAGTTTGTTGTACTAAATCATGTATTGTCTTCTAATATCGCAAGCCTCTCGGCAGAAATGATCTTAATGGAGAATAAGCAATATCCCCGCGAAGTAACTCAAAAACTTCGCCGCTCTATTATTTCTTTGCAGCAAGGTTTAGAACAACTTGATAGAAGCTTCAAAAAAGAATCTAAAGAATCGGTGTTATTGCAGGTTTCAGGGAAAGACCTACCGGCAGATAAACAACTTAACGAGCAGCTCGATTTTATTTACAAGGTTACGCTGGATATTAATAAAATAGCAGCGGCAATTGCTATTGAGGATTGAAAAAAGAAAGATATTAAACTAAAAAAACTACCGGTTTAGCCGATAGCTTTTTTAGTTTAAATCAGTATTATAATTATTTAATCTCTCTTTGCATTGGGTTACTACCACTGCCATTACCTCTTGGCCTACCTTCACGGCTTTTAAATAGTTGGAATTTGTTCGGCTCCTCTACAATCGGCCAGCTATTGTTCTTTTCATTGATATCCGCTGTTTCTCTCATTGGGTCTAATTTAATAGAAGCAACTTCCTTATCTTTTAAAAATGTTTTTGTTACTTTATTTTCATTTTTACGCCACACATACGCAGAGATTCGATTAGTTTCTTTAGTACCGTCTTTGTAAGTCCATTCAATAATGATTGGCATCACCAAACCACCTTTATTGCTAAAAGTTAACTCGTACATTGTTTTTCCTGCAGCCATTGCAATTTTTTGCTCAGGAGTAAAATCTTCGTAGTCTGTTGCCGGTATTGTTATTTCAGCAGGTGTAGAATCCATTTTAGCAAGGCCACGGTCATACCTCCAATAAAAGTCTCTCAATGAAACATCAGCATCTGTCGCAAATACGATCTTCTTATCTTCCCTGTTTCTTATTTTTGAGATGTCATCATAAGCGTTCAATATAGGTTTGGCAAGCGCCGGTCTTGATACGCGGTCTTCACGTTTTGGGTTTGAAACAACTTCTGAACTCAGGGTTGCCCATCTAACGGTATCTAGTGAAATGTCGCAGGGCTCTGTTCCAAAAAACCAGCCACGCCAGAACCAGTCAAGATCTTCTGCACTTGCATCTTCCATGGTACGGAAAAGATCGGCAGGGGTAGGATGTTTAAAAGCCCATCTTCTTGCATATTCTTTAAAAGCGTAATCAAATGATTCTCTGCCCATGATGGTTTCCCTGAGAATATTAAATCCTGTTGCAGGCTTTGCATATGCATTAGACCCGAACTGGATGATGTTCTCGCTATTGGTCATGATGGGCTCAAGTTGGTCTTTAGGAAGTTTCATGTAATCAATAATCTTATATGCAGGTCCTTTTCCCACTGGAAATTTATTGTCCCAAAGTTCTTCAGTTAAATACTCAACAAATGAATTAAGGCCTTCATCCATCCATGTCCATTGTCTTTCATCGCTGTTGATGATCATTGGGAAAAAGTTATGACCTACTTCATGAATTACAACACCCAACATGCCATTTTTAGTTCCTTCGCTATAAGTACCATCTTTTTCGCACCTGCCGAAATTAAAACAAATCATCGGATACTCCATTCCGTTAGCTGCCTCCAGGCTTTGAGCTACCGGATACGGGTAGGGGATTGTAAATTTTGAATAAGTTTTTATGGTATGCGCAACTGCTTTTGTACTGTAAGTGCGGTAAAGATTATACGCTTCTTTTCCATAGGCGCTCATGCACATTACTTTTTTACCTTCTACATAAGCAGGCATAGCATCCCAGATGAATTTGCGGCTGCTGCCCCAGGCAAAATCTCTTACCATATCTGCTTTAAATATCCAGGTTTTCTTCTGTGTTGATTTTTGTTTTTCTCTCGCTGTTGCTTCGCTCAGGGTTACAATTTCTGTTACTTCTTTTGCAGTTTGTGCAGTTTGCCAGCGGCTTAATTGCGCAGGTGAAAGCACCTGTGGATAATTCTGGCATTGGCCCGTTGCCATTACAACATGATCTGCGGGAACCGTCATGCGTACTTTAAAGTTGCCAAATGTAAGCGCAAATTCTCCTGAGCCTACAAACTGGTGATTTTGCCATCCCTGGAAATCGCTGTAAACGCATAGGCGTGGATACCATTGCGTCATCGTATATAGATCATTTCCATCTTCTGAAAAATATTCAAATCCACCCCGTCCACCATATTTCGTTCGTTCGATGATATTGTAGTTCCATTCAATTTTAAAAATAAACTGTTGTCCGGGCTTTAAAGCCTGCGGCAATTCCACCCGCATCATAGTTTTATTGATCGTATATTTTAAAGCTGCACCAGCGCCGGTTGTAACTTTTATGATATTATTTCCATACTCTTTTTCAACTTTCCCACTCATACGAGTCAGATCTTGTTCTGTAATATTCTTAGGTAAAAAGTTACTTGCCTGGTAACCAGAATTGTTTACAGAGCTATGCTGATTTTCGTCTAATTGTAACCATAGATAAGTTAAAACGTCTGGTGAGTTGTTATAGTAAGTAAGTGTTTCTTTACCATTGAGGCGACGGTTTGGTTCGTCCAGTTCGCAAACAATATCATAATCACAGCGTTGTTGCCAGTATTTTGGGCCTGGGGCACCGCTTGCAGTTCGATACTCGTTTGGCGTTGGTAACAACGTTCCCAATTGTTCAAATCTGTTGCCATGATTGCTGCCGGGATTATTTCTTATATCCTGTGCAAATCCGTTTACAACGAACGAAAACATTAGTGATAACAAAAGAAAATTCTTCATTGGTATTTTTTAATTTTTATTCAATAATTATTATTTGCGTCTTTAAAACGGAAGCCTTTCAATACTCAAATATAAAGCGGTGCATCCAGCAATTCCAGATAAAGTATAAATCCACCACTTTTGTGGCAAACCGGCTTTGTTTATAATGAGGTAAGAACAAAGTAAAAGAATGGTTACTACTAAGATCTGCCCAGCTTCTAATCCAACGTTAAATCCTGCCAATGGAAGTCCTATTCCCTGGCTTTTGGCCAGCATAAACCTGATTGTATTTGCAAATCCAAGTCCGTGTATCAGCCCAAAAAACAATGCTAAAAAATAATTATACTTGCCAGGGCTTGTATCATTTTTTTTCAGAATTACGTTGAGCAATGCGGTTACTAAGATAGTAACCGGTATCAGGAATTCAACTAGCGTGCTGTTTATTCTTATTATATCGTACACACTGAGTGCTAACGTAACTGAGTGACCGATAGTAAAAGCAGTTACCAGAATTAAAACTTTTCTCCAGTCTTTAACCAGGTAAATGGCGCTCAAAGCAGTAATGAACAACAGGTGATCTGCTGCATCCCAACTAATAATGTGTTGCCAGCCTAATCCAAAATAAAAGGTAAAATCAGTCATTGCCTCAATAGCTCAGTAGCTTTTTTGTATTTTTACTTTTGTTAATACAATACTCAAACTTATAGAAATCCCTTCAAAATGGCTTTAATATTATATAAATGGTTATTTCTGGCAACTACGTGGATAAGTCACCCTGCAGTTATTGCTCATCCAATATATGTAAGCGTAACAGAAATTGAACTCAATGCCGCAGATAAAACCCTTGAAATAAGTTGTAAGATTTTTACAGATGACCTGGAGAAAATGCTACGTGAGGTTAATAAGGTGCATATCGATCTGATAAATCCAACTGATAAAAAAATGATGGAAAAAATGCTGAGCGACTATGTATCAAAACATTTGTTGATAAATGCAAATGGGAAAAACCAGCAATTAAAATTTAAAGGATACGAGCAGATTGAAGAAGCAATTTATAGTTATTACGAGGTAGATAATATCCCGGTTTTAAAGAATATTACCGTTACAGACAATATTTTATTTGAATACAAAAGCGAGCAAATGAGTCTGCTGCATGTTATCGTTAATGGCGAGCGGAAAAGCACAAGACTGATAAATCCTGTAGATAAAGTGAGCTTTGAATTTTAGCAACGCAACTATTATTCCTCCATTCCATCCTTCAGTTCATCTGATATTATTACCAATATCTTATCGATGCGCTGCCCATCCATATCTAGTATTTCAAATTTAAAGTCTCTCCATTCAAAAGTTTCACCTGTTACCGGAATATGTTCCAGTTGATGTAAAGCAAAACCAGCGATGGTATCAAATTCCTGTTCGCCTTCATTCATCCAATCTGCTTTTTCAAAATAACTGAGGAAATCATAAAAGTGAATCTGTCCATCTACTAAAAAGCTGCCATCCTGCCTTTTTATGATCTCATATTCTTCCTGTCCTGTTTGTGGAACATCACCCAAAATGGCTTCCAGGATATCATTTAGTGTGATCATCCCTTCCAGCGTACCGTATTCATTTACTATAAAACAAGAGTGGATTTTAGTTCCTTTAAATTTTTCGAGCAATTGGTAAGCTTTGTTGTTTTCGGGAACAAATAGCACCGGCTTTATCAGTTTTTCCACTACCGTATCGGGCGAAACTTTCAGCATATCTTTTACATAAACCAACCCCTTGATATTATCAACCGATCCTTCGCAAACCGGAAAGGTTGAAAAAACTATGTCTTCAAATTTGTCAGTTACCTGTTTCACTGTGTCTTTAATATCTACCCAAACGATATCTGTTCTGTGTGTCATTAAAGAAGTAATGCTTCGATCGCTCAGGTGAAATACCCTTTCAATGATTTCTTTTTCATCTTCTTCAATAGTACCATGTTCACTACCTTCAGAGATCATCGCTTTTATCTCTTCTTCCGTAACTGAGTTGTCGCTTGCTTTTTTTACATTAAAAAACTTAAAGATGATATTTGTAACGCTATTCAGCAACCAAACAAAGGGGTGAACGATTTTAGAAAGTAAATTCATAGGTCCGGCCACTTGCCTGGAAATCTTTTCAGCCCGTATCAATCCGAATTTTTTTGGAATCAGTTCGCCAAATATTATCGAAAGGAATGTTACAATGATAACTACAATGGACGTAGCTACTGTAGCCGCATAAGGTTGTAAAAAGCTGATCTTTTCAATGTATGGCGTTATATTGTTGCCGAACTTTTCTCCAGAGTACACACCCGTTAGAATTGAAATCAACGTAATGCCTATCTGCGCAGTACCTAAAAATTTCTCAGGATTTTCGGCCAGGTCCAGGGCAGCTTTTGCTTTTTCATCACCCTTGTTTGCCATTGATTCCAATCTCCCTTTTCGTGCACTTACAAGTGCAATCTCACTCATTACAAAAAGTGCATTTACAAAAATCAATACCAATAAAATAAATACTTCCATAATGGGTTTTCCTTAAATCCACCTAGTTTATTCAGGTAATTTAATTGCAAATATAGCAAGATGGATTTTAGGGTATTTTTTTCGCTTAGATTATTTTAATAATATTTGTTGATTAGCATAGAGTTTTCTCTTAAATTTTGAGCAGCAAACCTCATTTATGCAATACCTGTTCCTAGTGGTTTCCATATTTTTGTATAGAAGGATGCTGAAAAATACCCGACAAAGCATCCAAAAACAGCTCCACCTACTATATCTGAAGGAAAATGTACACCTACATATATCTGCGCGTAGCAGATAGCGGCCGCCCAAACAAAGAATAACCAGCGCCAGTTTCCAGTGATATCTTTAAGCGTAATGAACAGGAACATTGCCATGCCGAAATGATTGGCGGCATGAGAAGAAGTAAAACTTCCATTCTGACCGCAATAATCTGCCAGCAGCCGGAGTTGCGATGCCATATCTGGATTATTGCAGGGCCTTAACCTGCCAAACCAGGGTTTTATCAGGCGGCTGCTGATTAAATCGGTAACAGACGCTGTTGCAGCTACCATCAGTATCCACGGAATGGCCCTTTTCTTAAAATTGATCAAAACGAAAATCAATAGGAAAAGATAAAAAGGTACCCAGATGGTGGGAACCCGCAAAAAAGGCATGAGCCCGTCAAAAAGATCGTTGGCACCCTGGTGGTTAATCTTTACAAAAAGCGCTTTATCTAAATCAATAAGTTTTTTCATCTTTTATAAAAGCCTGTTTGGTAAAAATAAATTTTGTACAGCAGAAAAACTTTTTTTTTTGTTTTGCTATACAGGTAGCCTTAAATAAAAATGATGACTGCATATAATTGTTAGCAATTGCCGTTCTTAATTTAATATTGTAATTATTTAAATGGTAAGCTAACTTTACCAACCAGGTTTATATTTTTGCGTACGGAAGTTAATAATTATGCTAATAAAATGGCGGGTGCCAAAAACAGTACAGTGGATAGTAAAATTGTTTTTTATCTACCTGTTTATTTTTACTGCTTTCAGGATAGCAACGGTAATATGCTTTAAACCAAAAGCGATTACCATCTTAGAGTTATGGCCATCATTCTGGCTGGGCCTGAAGTATGATCTCAGGTGGATCGCTTTTATTTTATTTCCCATTTCACTTTTTTCACTCTATCCTAAATTTTCACCGTTTTACAGCGAACGACTTAAAAAATTCTGGACATTCTATTTAGGAATATTAACCCTGTTGGTATTATTCTTTTACGGCGCCGATTTTGGCCAGTTTGCGTATATCAATGCAAGGTTAAATGCCGACGCACTTATTTTTGCAGAAGACCCGCAGGAAAGTCTGCAAATGGTTTGGCAAAGTTATCCGGTTATCTGGATCCTGATTGGATTGTTTGGTTCCGTATTAATGGTTATTTGGATGTTCAGGAAGACCCATGTTGGAGTAGAAGGGAAGAACGTGAATGTACATAAATTTACATACAGACGTAGATGGCACCTTGCCGCATTATTGATCCTGGGTTGGTTCATGTATGGTTTTCTAACTGCTAAGCCTTTAAATTTTTTTCGTGCATTTAGTTTAAATGATGAATTTAAAAGTAACCTGGCGCTTAATCCTTTACAGAATTTTTTTACCACCCTGCGTTTTCGGGATCCGGATTACAATACCAAAGCGAAAGAATATTATCCTGTTATGGCGCGTTTTTTAAATCTTCAGCAGGATGGAGCTTTAGCCGGTAAGTACACAAGAATTATTCCGCCTGGTAGCAAGGCGCTGGAATGCCAGCCTAACATTGTGTTAGTGATTTGCGAAAGCTTCAGCATGTATAAGAGCAGTATGAGCGGCAATCCGCTGAACAGCACGCCATATTTTAACGAGCTCTGTAAGCAGGGGATATTTTTTGAACGCTGTTTTTCACCCACATTTGGAACAGCACGTGGCGTATTTGCCACGCTTACCGGTATTCCGGATGTGCAATTAAGTAAATTTGCTACCCGCAACGAAGCATCTGTAAACCAACGAAGCATCATCAATAATTTTGAAGGATATGAAAAATTTTATTTCCTGGGTGGGCGCAGCCAGTTTAATAATTTCGGAGGATTGATCAAAAATATAAATGATGTAAAAGTATATGAAGAAGGTAGTTACGAATCGAAAAAATTAAATGTGTGGGGTATCAGTGATAAGGATCTTTTTATGGAAGCAAATAAAGTAATTGCTAGCCAATCAAAACCATTTTTTGCTATCATACAAACGGCAGATAATCACAGGCCATATAATATCCCGGAGGAAGATTCTGATTTCGTAAATAAAGTGATTCCGGAAGAGGAGTTGGCATTAAATGGATTTGAATCGCAGAAAGAATACAATGCTTTTGCATATACCGATTACTGTTTTAAGAAATTTATTGAATCAGCAAAAAAGGAAGCCTATTTCAACAATACTATTTTTGTTTTTATAGGAGATCATGGTATTGAAGGGAGTGCTGAAGCTACTTATCCAAAAGCCTGGACGGAACAACGTTTAACTGATGAACACATTCCTTTATTATTTTATGCTCCATACCTGTTAAATCCCGCGCTGCATACAGAACCGGTATCGCAGATTGATGTTTTACCAACTATTGCAGGCATGCTACAGCAGCCTTATATCAATTCCACCCTTGGCAGAAATCTGCTTGATCCTATTAAAAAGGAAAATGCTGCATTTATTATTTATCATGCTCCAGGATGGATTGGCGTAGTGAGTGATGATTATTTTTACAGAAAGAATATCAGAATAAATAAAGAAGAGTTGGTGCCAGTTAAAAATGATCTTCCTGCTTTAACGAAGCATAAAGAAGATTCATTAAAAAAACATTTTTCCGAACTCACCTCAGCCATCTATGAAACATCCAGGTGGATGCTGTTAAATAACAAGAACGAAAAGAAATAAGCGATTGAATTTAAAGCAAACTAGTCAGCGTTCACAAATTAAACTATCCTGGTTTTTTCGGCTACCATTATTAATCTCGGGGAACTCTTTACAGAATAATTATTGAAATTATAGTCGCCGAATACTTCTTTAATCTGAAGTCCCTGGTAGGCAAACATATCCGTAAAATCTCCCAGTGTAAATTTGGCAACTTTTTCGGTAAATATCAACGGTTCAATCATCGTTGCATCTTGAATCATGATCTTTTTATAAAAATGGGTTTCATCATACCATTTTGTGATCAGGTAATGCACTCCATCTATTTCTTTTTCTGATTGATGAGACATGTTGTCTTCCGCGTAATGAACATTGAGATAATCCATCACTAAAATTCCATTTGGTTTAATTGACTGCGCAATGGTTCTTATAGCATTATCGTGCTCACGTTGAGTTTTAAAATAACCGAAACTCGTGAAAAAATTGAAAGCATAATCAAAATAATTTATCCAGAAAGGCAACCGCATATCATGTTGAAAAAAATGTAATTGCTCATTTTCATATTTCAGCGCATCCAGTATACTATCCTCGCTGAGATCAATTCCTGTTACATCGAACCCCTTACCTGATAATTGTATTGAATGCCGGCCTTTACCACAAGCTACATCCAGCATACGGGAGCCGGGTGCAGGTTTAAGATGGGTAATTAGTTTATCAATAAAATCTGCGGCTTCCTTATCATCTCTTTTAAAATAAAGTTGATGATAATATGTTGTGTTGAACCATTCTTTAAACCAGGTTTGCATCCCGCAAAGTTAGCGTTTGAAGGGGAGATGGCAAGCGCGAACCAATAAATTGCTGAAACTTGCAAACATTTCAATAATTGAATTGAGCAATGATGTTAGCTGTAACTAAAGCAGCAAATGCAGCAATTTATACCCTAGACCTGTAACGGGAATTCATCATCATGTACCTAAACTCCAAAGTGTTCATTATCTTTGTGCCTCTTTAAAATTCGACGGAAATGGCATTGATTAAAAGTATTTCAGGTATCAGGGGAACAATTGGAGGACGTACAAATGATAACCTTACCCCACTGGATATTGTAAAATTTACAGCAGCTTATGGCACCTGGCTCTTGCAACAGGAGAAAAATAATTCCAGTAAAAAAAACAAGAAAGTAGTAGTTGGCAGGGATGGGCGTATCAGCGGGTTAATGGTAAAAAGCATCGTAAACTCTACACTTTCGGCAATGGGAATAGACGTTATTGACCTGGATTACAGCACTACGCCAACGGTGGAAATGGCAGTAACGATTTTAGAAGCTGATGGGGGAATTATTCTCACTGCCAGTCATAATCCACAGGAATGGAATGCATTGAAGTTGCTGAATGGGAAAGGTGAATTTATAAGCGGCGAGGAAGGGAAATTTATTTTAGAACTCGCGGAAAAAGAAGCTTTTACTTTTGCTTCGGTTGATAAACTAGGAAGCATCAGTATTAACGAAGATATGCTTGAGAGCCATATCAATATTATCCTAAAAAATAAAATGGTTGATGCAGCGGCGATTGCTTCAGCAGATTTTAATATTGTAGTAGACGCGGTAAACAGCACAGGAGCTATTGCTGTTCCGGCATTGCTGAAAGCATTAGGTGTAAAGAATTTCTCAGTAATTAATGCTGAGGTGAACGGTCATTTTGCTCACAATCCAGAACCTTTACCCGAACACCTAACAGGTTTAAGTCAGGAAGTATGCCTGCGCAAAGCTTCCCTCGGTATTGCTGTAGATCCTGATGTGGACAGGCTATGTTTTGTTTGTGAAGATGGAAGCATGTTTGGAGAAGAATATACATTGGTAGCTGTGGCAGATTACGTGTTGGGATTGCAGAAGGGAAATACGGTAAGTAATATGTCGTCTACCAAGGCATTAAAAGATATAACGATCAAGCATGGCGGCAAATATTTTCCCAGTGCGGTAGGTGAGGTGAATGTGGTAAGTAAAATGAAAGAAGTTAATGCTGTAATTGGTGGAGAAGGTAATGGAGGAATCATTGTTCCTGATCTTCACTATGGCAGAGATGCCCTTATTGGTATCGCATTATTCCTGTCTCATCTTGCAAAAAGTAAAAAAAGCATCAAACAATTAAGGAATACATACCCTGATTATTTTATCAGTAAAAATAAAATGGTGCTCAATAATGGAGTAGACGTAAAAAAAGTATTTGATAAAATTGAAAAGAAATACAAATCGCATCCAATAAATAATGAAGACGGATTGAAGATAGAATTTGATGAAGATTGGGTTCACTTGCGCACCAGCAACACAGAACCTATCATTCGTATTTATGCTGAAAGTAATTTTGAAAAAACTGCTGATAATATAGCTATGCGCCTAATGAAAGATATTCAGGAAGCGATGTAAGCGTAACTCGATAAACCTAAAATCTAATAAATGACTAACCGCATTTACCTTGATAATGCTGCAACTACAGCGTTGGATCCTGAAGTACTGGAAGCTATGATGCCATACTTCACCGAAAAATTCGGCAATCCTTCTTCAATATATTCTTATGGCAGAGAAACTAAGATGGCCATCGAAAATGCAAGAAAATCAATTGCAAAATTACTCAATGCTCATCCTGCTGAGATATTTTTTACCAGTGGAGGAACAGAAAGTAGCAACACTGCCATCCAGGCCTCTATTCGGGATCTGGATTGCAAAAGGATCATCACTTCCAGAATTGAACATCATGCTGTTTCTCATACTGTAGAATACCTTGACAACAGGGATGTTGTAAAAGTAGATTTTGTGAAGTTATTGCCTGATGGCCACATCGATCTGAAAGACCTTGAGAAGTTATTATCCAACTCGTCAGAAAAAACATTGGTTACTCTTATGCATGCCAATAATGAAATTGGAAATGTATTAGATTTGCATGCAGTTGGAAACCTTTGTAAAACATATCACGCTATTTTTCACAGCGACACAGTGCAAACCGTGGGGCATTTTCCTTTTGATCTTAGAAATACGCCGGTTCATTTTATTACAGCAGCTGCACATAAATTCCATGGACCAAAAGGAATTGGTCTTTTGTATATAAACGAAAATGTGCGTATCAAGCCACTTGTTCATGGAGGATCGCAGGAAAGAAACATGCGGGCAGGTACAGAGAATATTTACGGTATTGTAGGTTTGGCCAAAGCGTTGGAAATTGCTACAAAAAATATTGAAACTGAGAAAAATTATATTACGACGCTTAAGAAATACATGTACGATCAACTGAAAAAGAATGTCAGCGAAGTAACTTTCAATGGCGATGTTTTAGGGAATAGTTTATACACGGTGCTAAGCGCAAGATTTCCCAAAACAGAAAAATCTGAAATGATCCTGTTCAATCTGGATATCAATAATATCTGCGCTAGCGGTGGAAGTGCCTGTACTTCAGGTGCAGAACAGGGTAGTCATGTAATAACCGCCATCAATAATAATCCTAACCAGATAACCGTTAGGTTTAGTTTTTCAAAACATAATACAAAGGAAGAAATTGACCTGGTAGTAGAAAAGTTGAAGGAAATGATTTAATCCTGCAACTTTAACTTTACTATACTAGTTACTTTATACCACTTACTAGAAATTATAACCTAATTTTTCAACAAGCTCTTTAGGCAAAACAGGCAGTTTTCTTCTATCTATAAGGAAACTGTTTAGTTGAACGATCTCCCTGAAAATATAGTGTTTATCCATGGCACCCTGCAGGTACCCGGCACCGCTACTACCGCCTGTGCCTACACGCGTGCCAATCATCCTGCGAACCATATTGATATGCCGATATCTCCAGTTACCGAGTTGATTATCTATTTCAAGTAAAGTTTCTAATAATTGGAAAGGAAGTTCCAGCATGGGGAAACCGCGATAAAGCAGAATAAACAAAGCTGATCTGCAGGCTGCCGCACTTAAACTTCTTTCGGGGTTAGCTTCTGTATTGAAGAAAACATTCTTGAAAAAAGTTGAATTGTTTTTTTCGCCTTCAGAAAGGCTGTCGTTATATACCTTTTCATAGGCTACCCAAAACGGATGTACATCATTTTGCGCTTGCTCTGGAAAGTTTTTCCAGCAATCGGTCATTTCAAGGAAGGGCATGCGTTCCAGCCATTTGTTTATTAACTGAACTACTGACGGCGTTGATTCGGCGGCTTTTATAATGTCGATATCAGCCTGTTTTAATTGTGAAGTGTAATAAGATTGGCCATGCCTTTGGTCAAATTTTAATCCGAGTTTTGCTTCCAGTATTTTAAACTGCCAGCTTTGAAATCCTGAAGCAGGACGCAGCATGTCTCTAAAATCAAGGAAATCCATGGGTGTCATGGTTTCTAAAATATCTATCTGTTGCACAAGCACTTTCAGAATTGTACCTACACGTTTCATCCGGTGAACAATAGTTTGCAACTCAGCTGAATTGTCATTTAACGAAGGCTTATTCATCAGGTCAATCACTGATCCCACTTCAAACAAAATCTGTTTAAACCAAAGTTCGTATGCCTGGTGAATGATGATAAAAAGCATTTCTTCATGCGCAGGCTCTTTTCCCGGTTCAAAACTAACAGGATATTGTGCATCAATTATTTTATTGAGTTGAAGGTATTCGCCATAGTAAACCGGTTTGTGTTCCATTTGTGCAAGTTTGCTGCAAATTTACAGAAACGATTTGGAGAATAGTTGACATTTAATGCAGAAGCTGTTAACAGAAAATAATCATACCGATGTTAGTGAACATGATTAGCTAGCTGATATCTTTTGAATAACAGTTATTCATTACCTAATTAAAACAGTGTATCCTTTTTGAAATACTTTCTTATTAGTTTGCAGATTAAAATAGTCGAGCATCCATACATAGGTTCCTGGATCTGCTCCCTGACCTTTAAATCTTCCATCCCACTTTCTTGTCCAGTCCTGCGTATGAAAAACTCGTTGGCCTAATCTGTTGAAGACGCTGAACGTAAGGTTAATTGCCTTATAAGCATTTAGTGGGAAAAGGAAATCATTAAGTCCATCAGCATTTGGAGTAAAAGCTGTGGGAACGGCTATATAACAACTATTGAGGATATTAAGGTTAAGCCTGGCTGTGTCTTTACAACCTAAAAAATCAGTTACAATAAGCTGCACCGATGTGTAATAGCTTGCTGCACTAAAATTATAGAATTGATTGGGGGGATTTTGCAAATTGCTGGTATTCCCATTGGAAAAATTCCAGGCCCAGGCTACAATATCATTTCCAGGGCTGGCATCTTCGCTGAGGTCTTTAAAAATTGCCGGGTCATTGGGGCAAACAAGTAATGTAGCATCAAATTTTGCTTTTAAAGTATTTCTCAGGAAAATTGTCTGAGCAGTTGTATCAAAACAAACGCCATTAGAAACAATCAATTGTGTTTGATGATTTCCAAAAACATTGTAGTTAACTGATGGATTTTGAGCGATACTTGTATTCAGATTATCAAAATTCCAATTCCAGCTATTTACCGTATTATTTCCATTGTGAAAATAATCCACTGTATCTAGCGTACAACCCAACTTTGTACGATAAGTAAAATCTGCATTAACCGTATCTTTAATTGAAAAATTTAATACAGCACCCGCAAGAGTTTCCTGCCCACATTCATCAATTATCGTAGATCCGTCTGTGCCTTGTTGTAATCTTATCTGAAAATTTCCTGCAGTATATAGCGGAGCATTCAACTGAACAATAATTTTATTGGTAAGTCCATTGGTACACTCACCGCTGGCACCCGTTACCGTTACAGGATATGAGCCTGTAACTTCAAAGTCGGATCCAGATGCTGCAATTGAACTACACCTGATTGGTTTTTTAAAAACAAGCTCCAGTGTTTGAGGTGCACAGCCCGGCGTGGTAAGGCTATCCATGGGCGTAGGAACTAACGCCAGTACTATAAGTTCTACAGAATCACCAACCGGTATGTTATTGTCACAATAATCAACCAACGTGGTACCATCAGTACCATTTTTTATTTTTACCTGGTAAATTCCGGGAGGAAGTTGATTGCTTAAGGTGAGTGTAACCTTATCCATATCAAAACCGGTACTACAGCCGATTCCGCTAATGCCCGTTACTGTGGCCAGAGCAGGCGATATGGAAAATTCACCAGAGCTGATACTGCTGCATTTCATTTCTTTGTTCAAGTTTACCACCAGGCTGCTTGCATCACAGGGTGCAATAGCCGACTCCATTTTTGGTAATTTAGGATCGGTAATGCTTGAGGTACCTGCACCGGGAGAACCGTTATTGAACGTTAACGAATAGCCGCTTTGCGTATCGGTAAAATGACTGATAAGAAGTAAATATTCATGCCCCAGGATAAGGGTGGGCATTTGCGAAAAAGTAGGAGTGTTGGCCGAAGGCGAAGAGGCGCACTCAATACCTGGTGAGCCGCTGGGAGATGCACCTGTTGGTCCCGAAGAGCCCGACCAATTGCCGGCAACAACCAACGATCTAACACTGAAAACGTCATTGGGATTCCGGCCCGTAATATCAAATAACTGCCAGTCGTAATCATCGCTGTTGGTATTGGGTGTAATGGTAAATGATAAGGTTCCACCCAGGTAGCAGGTGAATTTATACCAAAAAGGGTTTTTGTTTTCGTAATCTGCCCCATCGCCCGAACAACCTGGCACAAAGAGATTGTTAGATGAACATATCGGTACATTAGATTGTTCAAACACCGTAGTACCGCAAACGGGAAAAGCAGATGAAGGCGTTTGCCCCAGCGTAGTACATTGAGCATTAACACTGCTACCGGTTGTAGAAAGAAGAATAAATATAAATAGTAAACATCTCATCATGAGCCGGTAAAGTTATTTTAAAGACCTTATTTCCCGGTTTTTTGCTGCAAGTGTTAGAATAGTTTTAACAGTATCATATGGAAATATGCCCATCATAAAGCAAGAAGTTAAACAGCTGTGGTAACAACAAGTTTATTTATTTCACTTTACTCTTTATCTCTTGCAATTTTAATAATGCTTCCACAGGTGTTAGCCGATTAATATCCACCGCTTCTAACAGGGTTCTGATTTCCTCGAACGTTATTGAATGTGCATCAAAAATACTTAGCTGCATTTTTGCGGTACTGATATCTTTAATACGTTCGGTTATATTTTTTTTATTACCATCCTGCTGATTTTCCCTGCTTTCTTCCAATTGAGCCAGTATTTCGTTTGCTCTATTGATCAATGAAGCTGGCATTCCCGCCATACGTGCAACATGTATACCAAAACTATGGGTGCTGCCGCCCTGTGCAAGTTTTCTTAGAAAAATTATTTTATTACCAACTTCTTTATTAGTAACATGATAGTTCCTGATGCGGTCGAATTTATTTTCCAGTTCATTTAATTCATGATAATGGGTTGCAAACAAAGTCTTTGGTGCAAAATTCGATTGGTGCAGGTATTCAGCGATACTCCATGCAATAGATATACCATCATAGGTGGAAGTGCCCCGTCCTATTTCATCCAGCAGAATAAGGCTGCGGGAAGTAAGGTTATTGATGATGCTGGCCGTTTCATTCATTTCTACCATGAAAGTACTTTCGCCGCCACTCAGGTTATCTGAAGCACCAACCCGTGTAAAAATTTTATCTGTTAATGGAATTTTTGCTTCTCTTGCCGGAACAAAGCTTCCCATATGTGCCAGCAACGTTATGAGGGCTGTTTGCCGCAGGATTGCACTTTTACCGCTCATATTTGGCCCCGTTAAAATTATGATTTGTTGAACGGATGCAGCGAGGCTTATATCATTACTTATATAACTTTCTCCCGGAGGAAGATTTCGTTCAATTACGGGGTGGCGACTGTCTTTTAATTCCAATTCATCGCCATCATGCATTTGAGGTTTTTTATAATTGTACTGCAACGCATTGTTAGCAAAACAACTCAGGCAATCTAGCACTGCCATTACATGACCATTTAATTGAAGCGGCCCGATATAATCCTGCAATTCATTCAGTAATTCCTGAAAAAGCTGTTGTTCTATTTGAAGTATTTTATCTTCTGCCCCCACGATCTTTTCTTCGTACACTTTTAGTTCGGGCGTGATATACCTTTCTGCATTGGCAAGTGTTTGTTTGCGTATCCAGGTTTCAGGAACTTTATTTTTATGAAGATTTGTGACTTCCAGATAATAGCCGAAAACATTGTTGAAACTTATTTTTAATGAAGAGATGCCCGTTTGCTGTGCTTCTTTTTGTTGTAATTCTACCAGGTAATTTTTTCCACCGCTGGCAATATTTCTTAACTCATCCAGTTCATCGTGAATACCTGTTGCTATCAGGCCTCCCTTATTTATTGCTGCAGGTGGATTTTCATTTATTTCTTTGTTGATCTTTTCCAGAATATAATTGCAGGAATTTAACGAATCTCCCATTCTTTTTAAAAATTCATTGGTAGAGTTGCTGCAGATGAATTTAATGATCTCCGTTTGCTGCAAGCCTTTTGCGACCTGCAACACTTCCCTGGGATTTATTTTTTTTAGAGGAACTTTTGCTGCAAGCCGTTCAATATCTCCGGCCTGTTTGATATGCTGGGTTAGTTTATTTCGTATCTCAGTTTCCTTTACTAGGAACTCTACAGCTGTGAGCCTTTCATTAATGCGGATGATATCATTTAAAGGCATCAGCATCCATCTTTTCAATAATCTGGCACCCATTGGCGAAACAGTATTATTAATGGTTTTAAAAAGCGTGTTAGCGTTATCGTTACCAAATAGTTCCAGGTTACGAATGGTGAACCTGTCCATCCACAAATGATCATCTTTATTGATGCGCTGCAGCGAGGTTATATGTTGCAGATTAGGATGTTCTGTGTCTTTAAGATAATGTAATATTGCACCAGAGGCAACAATACCGGCACTAAGCCCGTCTACTCCAAATCCCTTGAGGCTATGCGTTCCAAAATGTTTAAGTAGATTTTCCGTGGCGTATGCCTCTGCAAAAATCCATTCATCTAAAGTATAAGTGAAGAAAGAATTGCCAAAAGTTTCTTTAAAAAATTTTTGCCTGTTTCTTTGGAAAATCACTTCTGCGGGTTGAAGGCTTTGAAGTAATTTGTCTATATACTCTTTATCTCCTTCTGCAATAAAAAATTCGCCAGTTGAAATATCAAGAAAGGCGATACCAATTTTCTCCTCCTGAAAATGAAGGGCAGCGAGGAAATTGTTACTGTTGTGCTCCAGCAGTTTGTCGTTTGTTGCAACACCTGGTGTAACCAATTCTGTAACGCCACGTTTTACAATTCCTTTTGCTGTTTTTGGGTCTTCCAGTTGGTCGCATATTGCTACCCGGTAGCCGGCTTTTACCAATTTATGAAGGTAAGTATCTAGCGCATGGTAGGGAAACCCAGCCAGTTCTGCGGCCGCGGGATTGCCATTATTTCTTTTGGTTAGCGTAATTCCCAGTACTGACGATGCATTGATAGCATCCTTCCCAAAAGTTTCATAAAAATCCCCAACCCTAAAAAGCAGAATAGCATCAGGGTAACGAGCCTTGATAGCATTGTGCTGCTGCATTAACGGTGTTTCTGATGTCGCTTTTGCCATGGGCAACAAATTTAACCAGATGGCGCTTAAGAACCAGCACTATTTTAAACTTTCATCATTCTAAAAAGTGTAAATCTCGATTAAGTTATATTGTTTAAAAACGGAAAGGCGAATACCAGCAAATTCATTTTTAGCAGAAATCTGGCATAATAGGTCCAATAGTTGCATAGTGATAGGAACGACAATTGAAATAGCTGTAAAGTATGATTTCTTGTATTCAACAAAGTGTGAGAAAATGTTGTTTATTAAACTATTTAAGACATTAACAGTTTCTTATGTGGAACAAAGTAAACAATCAGCCCTTAAATCCGTCTATTTAGTATCTTTGCCGCGCAAAATCGAGCAAAATTTTTTAGGAAAAATTAAACTTTAACGATGAACAAATCAGTATGTGGGCTTGTATTTATGTTTTTATTAATGGCAAGCAGCTTTGCTCAACCGCCTGCGGCTATGGGTAAAAGTGACCCCGACGCTAAAAAAGTACTGGATGCCGTGAGTGCAAAATTTAAGAATTTTAAATCAGTTCAGGCAAAATTTATATTAAAGATTGAGAATGCCGCAGGTAAAAACCTCGGGAGTAAAGCTGGTACTGTGTTTATGAAAGGTACCAAGTACAGGATTACAGTTCCCGGTCAGGAAATATTTTCAGATGGTGTAAATACCTGGACGTACGATAAATCAGCTAATGAAGTAACGATCAATAAAATAGACCCATCTGCCAATTCAATCACACCTCAGAAACTTTTTACCAATTTTTACGATAAAGACTTTTTATATAAAATGAATGATAATGTGAAAATGAGCGGAAAAGTTATGCAGGAGATAGAGTTAACACCCATTGACAAGACTAAGGCATTTCATAAAGTGTTGCTTTACGTTGATAAGTCTGCTATTAATACCACTAAAGTATTTGAGAAAACAGGAAATCGTTATACGTACAGTGTAAATAGTATGGTAACTAACGGTGCAATCTCTGATCCTACATTTGTATTTGATGCAAAGAAATATCCCGGCGTGGAAGTTGTGGATCTTAGATAATAACATTCCAATATATAAAAAAAGGCTTCCCAAAAGGAAGCTTTTTTTATATAATTAATATAATGGTGAGTTTATAAATATCAGGAACCCCATCTGAATGTATTAACAGGAAGACCGGCAAGGTCTATCACCCTGTCTACCACGGTTGCGGCCACTTCCTCAATTGTTGTTGGGTTACTATAAAAAGATGGTGTTGCCGGACAAATAATTCCTCCCGCAAGCGTAACAGTCTCCATGTTTCTTATATGAATTAGGTTGTAAGGAGTGTCTCTAACCACACAAATTAGTTTTCTCCTTTCTTTCAAAATCACATCTGCTGATCGGGTTATTAAATCATTCGATATCCCCGTAGCTATCCGCCCCAATGTACCCATACTACAAGGAATAATAATCATGGTGTTATACTGGCCCGAACCTGAAGCAAATGGAGCATTAAAATCCTGTTGCGTAAAATACTTCACATCAAAATCTCCGTAGGCTTTATTTTTAAGCTCAGTTTCCCATACCTTTTTTGCATTTTCAGTAAGAATTACAGAAATATCACTGCAATGCGCTTTTAATTGTGATAGTTTGGTTAATAAAACGCTCGCATAAACCGATCCGCTTGCTCCTGTAACTGCTACTACAATTTTTTGCATTATTTTTCCGTTTTATATTCTAAGCTACTAAACAATCGTTGATGCAAAAAGTTATCCGTTTATTTATATTTTTTATTGTTGCCATCTCTTTATTATCTTTTTTAAATCCTCCAAAAGAAAAGATCAACTGGATCACTATTCAACAGCTTAATGAACAATATTACAACAATCCTAAGCCTATTCTGATAGATGTTTATACCGATTGGTGCGGATGGTGCAAAGAAATGGAACGAACAACCTATCACAACCAGAAACTTGTTGCTTTTGTAAATACTCATTATTATGCAGTAAAATTAGATGCGGAATCACCTGATAGTATGATTTTTAATAAAAAAGCTTTCGGTTTCAATGCCCGCAATAAATCCAACGAACTTGCGGAGTTTCTTTTATTCAACCGAATGGAATTTCCTACAACAGTTTTTATGCCATCGATCGAAGCCCGTCCAGCTCCATTATCAGGGTATATGAAAGCTAAAGATATGGAAGCACCACTTAAATATTTTGCAGGTAGTATGCATCTTACACAAACTTTTGTTGAGTTTAATAAAGCAATGAAAAAAGAATGGTGATCAGGCTGCAATTACTCGAATTGTTATAAAAAATCCGGCATTATGCGCACTGAATTGACGGCAATAGTCATGTTATTGATTTGTTTTTTATCCGGCAGTTCATTGCGGTAAATCTATCATCCGCCTGCTGCACCAGCTTCCCTTTTACCTACTTAACTTTACGAAATGGCAACTGCTTCCTCAATGCTTCAACGAAGGTTAGGGCTTTTTCAATCTACGGTTTTAAATATGATCGATATGGTAGGCATTGGGCCTTTCATCACTTTGCCAATAGTAATGGGATTAATTGGAGGGATGTACCTGTATGCCTGGATAGCCGGAGCAGTTTTATCCCTGGTAGACGCCATGGTATGGAGCGAACTGGGTGCTGCTTATCCGCTTGCAGGAGGTAGCTATAATTTTTTAAAAGAAGCTTACGGAAAAAGCGGCGCCGGTAAAATGATGAGCTTTTTATATGTTTGGCAAACTGTAATACAGGCTCCACTGGTTGCTGCATCTGCAGCTATTGGTTTTTCTTCTTATTTCGTTTACCTGGTACCGTTAGAAGATTGGCAGCAGAAGATGATCTCCGGTGCGGTAATCATTTTTATTACACTGCTCTTATATCGGAAAATTGAAAGTATTGGGAAAATAGGTGTTTTACTATGGGCAGGTGTAATTGCTACGCTTGGATGGATCATTTTTGCAGGTATCAGCCACGGTAATATCCTGGCGCCTTTAAGCAGGATGGGCGATTCCTTTAGCTGGCAGGTATTGTTCTCATTTGCATTTGGGCAGGCATGTGTAAAAACTATCTACAGTTACCTTGGTTATTACAATGTCTGTCACCTGGGAGGCGAAATAAAGAATCCGGGAAAAGTGATACCTAAAAGTATGTTCATATCTGTAATCGGCATTGCGATACTTTACCTGTTAATGAACCTAAGTATTGGCAGTGTAATTTCCTGGGAAGAAGTGAAGGGCTGGCAGGTCACCGGGCAAAATAATTTTGTGGTCAGTATTTTTATCGAACGGCTTTATGGTGATACCGCCGCCATTGTTGCAACAGTTATGATCTTATGGGTTGCTTTAGCCTCACTTTTTGCAGTTATGCTAGGGTATTCACGGGTTCCTTATGCAGCTGCAATAGACGGTGCTTTCTTTAAAGTTTTCGGGAAGTTGCACCCAACTAAAAATTTTCCGTATATCTCTTTGCTGGTACTGGCAGGTTTGGCATTTATATTTAGTTTGCTCTTTAGGATGGGTGATATTATTAGTGGCATATTAGCCATGAGAATAATGGTACAATTTGTTGGGCAGGCTGTGGGAGTGATACTTCTGAGAAAAAGGAACGGAAGTTTGCATCTTCCTTATAAGATGCCGTTGTACCCTTTGCCGGTGGTACTGGCAGTAGTGATGTGGCTACTCGTTTTTTATGCAACGGGAATAACGATTATTGCTTCTTTTTTAATTGTGTTTGGAAGTGGATTAACAGTGTATCTTATTATGTCGAAGTTGAGGAAGCAATGGCCGTTTATTAAATAGTTCAAGGTTGCTGATACAATTAAATAGGCTTTGTCTCAACAGTGTTATAAGAACGTTATTAGTATAAAACTGCCGCAAGATTCTTTTACATTTGACTATCAAAAATCCATTTATGAAGCTCATATTGATATTTCTATCTTCAATTTTACTTAACTCAGGCATAGATCAGCCCTGGCTCACTAATCTAAATCAGGCAAAAAAAATAGCGGTCGAAAAAAATGAACTGATATTATTGAATTTTTCTGGATCAGATTGGTGCGGCCCGTGCATGAGGATGAGAAAAGAGATATTTGGATCATCTGAATTTAAAAGTTTTGCCAATGACAAACTCGTATTGGTAAACGCTGATTTTCCCCGCAGCAAAAAAAACAAGTTGAGCAAAGAGCAAGCAGCAGAAAATGACAGCATGGCTGAACAATATAATTCCAATGGAAAATTTCCTTTTACCTTGTTGTTAACTGCCGATGGAAAGATACTGAATGAGTGGGAGGGTTTACCGGATGCCAGGGCAAGTGAATTTGTTGAACAAATAAAGAAGTACACCGAAAAGTTGAAATAGCAGTATGGCACAGCCGCAGATAATTTATAAGCGAATTACTAAATTGATGGGTAATCGTTTTGAGATTAGCGTGGTAGAATCCCGTGATAATAATAAATTCGCTGAAGCCTGCATTGATAATGCTATTTCAGAAATACAACGGATTGAAAAATTGCTTACTACTTACAATGAGTCTAGTCAGACAAACCTTATTAATCGTGCTGCAGGTTTTCATCCGGTTAGAGTAGACAGGGAAGTTTTAGAATTGATTGCTCGATCGCTAAGGATCTCAGAAATTACCCAAGGCGCATTTGACCTGAGTTATGGGTCGATAGATAAAAGTTTATGGAATTTTGACAAGGAAATGACTTCACTGCCAGATACATTCACGGCAAAAAAAATGGTAAGGCTGATTAATTACAGGAATATAATTTTAAACGAAAAGGAGCAAACTGTTTTTTTAAAAGAAAGAGGAATGAGGATCGGTTTTGGTGGTATCGGCAAGGGTTATGCGGCAGAGATGGCAAAGGCTGTACTTAGATCAGGCGGAATTAAAAGTGGTATTGTTAACGCAGCGGGCGACCTGGTAACCTGGGGCCTGCAGCCTAACGAAAAACCGTGGACGATTGGGATCGCCAATCCGGATGCCAGCCATTTACCATTTTCTTATCTGGATATTACTGATGCTGCTATAGCAACTTCAGGCAACTATGAAAAATTTGTACTGATAGATGGAAAGAGATATTCGCACACAATTGATCCGAAAACCGGGTTACCTGTAGAGGGGATTAAAAGTGTTACAATTATCAGTTCCAATGCAGAAATAGCAGATGCCATGGCTACTCCTGTTATGGTAATGGGAATAGAGGTTGGTCTTGATATGATTAACCAGATAAAGAATATCGCTTGTATTATTATAGATAACCAGGACAAAATTTATACATCTAAAAACATAAACCTGCAATAAATGAAACATATCATAGTAATCAGTTTCCTTGTTTTTTGTACCGGATTATTATTTGGCAGTTGTACTACCGTTAAAGAATACCAGAAGAACAGGATCAATGATGCAGAGATGGAATTGGGTGCGAGGAAAATTCAAAAAACTGAATTGAGTTTTCAAACCTACCGCGAAGGAGCTTCGGGTGGCAATGCTGGCAAAACCGGTGGTGGTTGTGGGTGTAACTAAATATTGACTTTTGCAATTTGATATATTATCGACCATAAAGTATGATGGCGTCTGTTTAAATTTTGGGCTAGGCTATATGTAATCGGCTTTAAAAAAATATAAATGAAAAAGATCTGTTTAGTTGTTGTTGGTTTTTACATTGGTATTCTGAGTGCATTTTCGCAAACGCCGGATTCGGCTACTTATAAAAGCAGGAAATTAAAGATAGAAGAAGTAAATCTTGTTACCAGTTATTACCACCAAAATGGCAATAACAGCTCGGTTGAAGGTGGCATAGGCTCAGAAAAACTTACTGATATAGCAAATGTGCTGGACATTAAACTAACGAAGTACGATAAACGCAATCGCAAACATACATTTACAGTAGAGATTGGCATAGATAATTACAGCTCCGCTTCTTCTGATATGATTGATACTAAGGCGAATTCTTCAGCTTCTTCAGCCGACACGAGAATTTATCCTTCTCTTGGATGGAGTATCGAAAATGAAAAAAAAGGTACCAACTGGGGTTTAAACGCGTCAGGTTCTACTGAATTTGATTATACGTCGATAGGATTCGGCGCTCACTTTAATAAAAAATCAGCTGATAAGAACAGAGAGTTTGGCATTAAGGCGCAAGCATATCTTGATCAGGTAAAACTAATATTACCAATTGAACTGAGAACAAATGAGGGTACAGGTTCTTCTGCCAGAAATTCTTATAGCGGATCAGTCTCTTTATCTCAGGTAGTTAATAAGCGGCTTCAGTTAATGTTCCTTTTGGATGTTGTGCAGCAGCAGGGATATTTATCACTTCCGTTTCACCGCGTTTATTTTAATGATGGAAGTGTAAGCAATGAAAAATTACCCAATAACAGGCTCAAATTGCCGGTTGCAGTAAGGGCAAATTATTTTATCGGCGACGGGCTAATTGTGAGGGCATTTTATAGGTTCTATCATGATGACTGGGGCTTGAATGCCCATACTTTTGATCTTGAGACAGCAATTAAATTAACACCTTTTTTTTCCTTATCGCCATTTTATCGTTTGTATAGTCAGTCGGCAGTGGATTATTTTTCCGCAAAATCTACTCATGCAAAAACAGACAAGTATTACACCAGTAATTATGACCTGTCAAAATTCGATAGTCATTTTTTTGGAGCTGGATTTAGGTTTGCGGCACCCAAAGGAGTTTTCGGTATCAAACAATGGAATATGGTAGAGATTAGATATGGGCATTATAATAGAACAACCGGATTAAATTCAGATATTATTAGTTTAAATTTACGGTTCAAATAACTTTTTCCCGGTAAGATGAAAAGAATATGCCTGCTGGTTATTGGATTGTATATTAACCTGGTAGCGGCATTTGCACAGCACACTGATTCTGCAAAATATTTATCCCGGAAACTAAAAGTTGACGAAATTAATTTCGTGAGCAGTTACTATAGCCAGGATGGAAATAATTCTGCCATAACTGGAGGTATAGGTACGGAAAAACTGACAGATTATTCAAACGGGCTTGAAGTAAGACTTTTAAAATTTAATAAAAAGCAGCGAAAAATAAATATCGACGTAAATATTGGTATTGATTATTACACTTCAGCTTCTTCAGATAAAATTGATCCTACTACGATTTCATCTGCCTCAAGGCACGATCTACGGCTATACCCATCCGTAAGTAAAACAGTTACTGATGAAGAGAAAGGGAATGCAATAATTGGTGCTCTATCTTACTCACATGAATCAGATTACAGGTCATATGGATTCGCAGGAGGCTTTTCAAAAAAATCAACTGACAAGAGTGCTGAATTTACCGCAAGGGCACAGGTTTACCTGGATAATGTAAAAATCATTCTGCCAATTGAACTTCGTACACTCAGTACCGGTGGTATTACCGGAGCGCCCAATCAGTATAAATATCCCTGGAAACACCGGAATACATTCAGTACTTCTTTTACATTTTCTAAAATAATAAATTCCAGGCTTCAGTTCATGCTTTTGCTGGATCTGACATACCAGCAGGGATTTCTTGGACTCCCTTTTCACAGGGTATACCTGGATAGTTACAAATTAACAACAGAAAAATTACCTGCTTCCAGGTTTAAGATTCCAATTGCTGTAAGAGCGAACTATTTTTTAGGAGATAAATTGGTAATTCGTGGATTGTACCGTTTTTATAAAGATGATTGGGGTTTAAATGCTCATACGGCAGATATAGAAACTGTGATAAAGATGAATACTTTTTTATCGGTCACTCCTTTTTACAGATATTATAACCAATCAGCCATTGATTTTTTTGCGGGATATGCTCAGCACCAGATTGGTGAAAGTTATTATAGTAGTAATTACGATCTTTCGAAATTCGACAGTCATTTTTTCGGTGCTGGAATAAGATTTTCTCCACCCAAAGGCCTGTTAGGAAAAAAACATTGGAACAGTGTTGAAATCAGATATGGCCATTACGAACGAAGCAATGGTTTACACGCAAACATTATCAGTTTGCAACTAAAATATAAGTGATTGAACGCTGAGATAAATGGCTTGTTCTGTTAATTTAGTTCAAATAAAAAATGTAAAATGTAAAAGCTCAATTGAAGCAATCTTCTACATTTTACATCCAATATTTTAACCTTAATATTTTTAAACTACTTCTGCCATGTCAGGTATCTGGGCAGCTTTGTATTCACCTGCATCCAGTTTTTTCTTTGTCTCTTCAAAAGCTTTCAGTGTAAGTTCGATGTCTTCATCACTGTGAGAAGCCGTTGGAATAATTCTATAAATGATATCACCTTTTGGTATAACCGGGTAAACCACAATTGAGCAGAAGATGTGGTAATTTTCTCTGAGGTCCATTACCATTTGAGTTGCTTCCGGTACATCGCCTTTCATATAAATTGGCGTTACGGGTGAGTTGGTATTGCCAATATCGAATCCTCTTTCTTTCAGGCCTGCCTGCAGTTTTTTTACATTGCTCCACAATTTCTCCCTTAATTCGGGCATCGTGGTTACCATTTCCATTCTTTTAAGCATCCCTTCAACAATTAATAACGGTAGGCTTTTCGCAAAAATTTGTGAGCGGGTATTGTATCTCAGGTATTTTAAAACCGCTTTTGGTCCACTGATAAATGCACCGATACTTCCCATACTTTTTACAAAGGTGGAAAAATAGAGATCAATTCCTTCCTGGCATCCTTGTGCTTCATCTGCGCCAGCACCAGTTGGCCCCATGTATCCGAAACCGTGAGCATCATCAATAAGAATCCGGAATTCATATTTTTTCTTTAGTGCCACTATTTCTTTTAAAATGCCCTGTTCTCCATCCATTCCAAAAACCCCTTCTGTTATCACCAGAATACCACCTCCTTGCTTATTTGCCAGTTCAGTTGCACGTTGAAGCTGCTTTTCGCAATCTTCAATATCATTATGTTTAAAAGCATAACGGTGACCCATATGTAACCGAACGCCATCTACAATACAAGCGTGTGATTCAGCATCATATACAATTACATCGCGTCGGTTTACCAAAGCATCTATGCAACTCATGATTCCCTGGTATCCAAAATTAAGTAGCATGGTATCTTCCCTTTTTACAAACTCACTAATCACTTTTTCCAGAGCTTCATGTTTGCTGGAGTTGCCACTCATCATCCTGGCGCCCATCGGATTTCCCATACCATATTTTGCTGCGGCTTCTGTATCAACTTTTCTTACCTCAGGATGATTTACGAGGCCGAGGTAATTATTCAAACTCCACACGATCATTTCTTTTCCTCTGAACTGCATACGCGGCCCCAATTCGCCTTCCAGTTTTGGAAAAGCAAAATATCCGTGAGCCCTATCCATGTGCTGACCAATAGGTCCGCCATCTTTTACTAATTTTTCAAATACGTCCATATCTGATTAATATTTAAAATTTGTTATAATTATTTTCTTGCAAAATTAAGGTTTTGAAGGTTAATTACACAAGGTTCACTAAACAAACAGGCTTAGCGGTTATCCCCCGCGATTGTGGTTATATTTGTACAAATTATATTCAGATGCGCATCAGGATACTTTTTTTTATAGGACTGTTATTTTTTTTCTTAACTGGTCTTTCCGCCCAGGAATCAAAAAAAAATAATTCGGTAGCGCCAAATCCGAAACTTATTGTAGGATTGGTTATTGACCAGATGAGATGGGATTATCTCTACCGGTTTAATGCTTTATATGGCAACGGCGGCTTCAAACGGATGCTGGCTGAAGGGTTTAGTTTCGAGAATACAATGATACCATACACACCCACTTATACGGCTCCCGGCCATACTTGTATTTATACGGGTTCGGTACCGGCTATACATGGTATTGTTGGCAATAACTGGTACGATAACGAATCTGGAAAATCCGTTTACTGTACTGATGACTCAACAGTTTTATCTGTTGGTAGCAACAGTAAAGCAGGAAAGATGAGCCCTCAAAATATGTGGGCTAACAGTATAACGGATGAATTGCGGTTGAGTAATAATTTTGAAAGTAAAGTAATTGGTATTTCCCTCAAAGACCGTGGGGCAATTTTACCAGCAGGACATAGTGCCAACGCAGCATACTGGTTTGATCCTAGTGCAGGCTCATGGATCAGCAGCAGCTATTATATGAAAAGCCTTCCTTTATATGTTGATGAATTTAATAAGCAGGATAAGGCAGGTGCCATCATGAAAACCTCCTGGAATACTTTATTGCCAATAACAAAATACACAGCGAGTGATGAAGATGATAAAAGCTACGAAGATCCAATTCCCGGTTTAAGCAGCACGACTTTTCCACACCAACTTGATTTAATAAAAAAGGATAAATACGAAGCATTTAAGTACACTCCATTTGCAGCTACTTTCACATTTGATTTTGCCAAAACTGTAATTGAAAATGAAAAGTTAGGTAATGGTATTTCACCAGATTTTCTCGCCGTAAGTATTTCATCTACCGATTATGCCGGTCATCATTTTGGCCCCAATTCAATTGAAGTTGAAGACAGCTACCTCCGGCTTGATCAGGATATTGCAACATTTCTTCAATACCTCGACAAAAAGTTCGGGAAGGATAATTACCTGCTGTTTTTATCTGCCGACCATGCAGTATCTCATATTCCGGGCTTTTTAAAAGAGCATCGTATTCCAGCGGAAACCTTTAACAACTCTGCTATAAAAAAAGAGCTGAATAGCATGATTGAGACAAAATATGGAATTGAGAAGGCCGTTATTTCATTGCAGAACTATCAGGTTTATTTTGGCAAGCCGGTTTTTGCTGCGGAGCAAAAAATAATAAATGAGATTACAAGCGATGTAATTAATCTTCTTAAACAAAAACCATTCGTTACAGATGCATTTGAAACTGCAAAGATCAATGTTGCTTCTATCCCACAGCCTCAGCGGGAAAGAATGATCAATGGTTATGCAGCAAAACGAAGCGGTTTTATTCAGTTTACTGTAAAGCCAGCTGTTTTCGACAGAGGGCTAAAAGGTACTACCCATGGTTCATGGAATCCTTACGATGCTCATATCCCACTTTTATTTTATGGCTGGAAGGTGAAACACGGTAAAACTAACAGGGAGGTGTACATGACAGATATTGCTCCAACACTCGCCGCAATGCTGCGGATACAAATGCCTAATGGTTGTGTTGGTAAAGTTTTGGAAGAAGTAATACCAGGAGGTCGATGAAAATAGTGGAAAAGTAGTAGCACGGATGTTTTACTATCTGTATAGCAGCAATGTTGATATTCCGTAAACCGATTGTAACCTATGTTACCATTAATAGTGAAAAGTTACTGCATCTTTACACAAAAATTATTAAAGTCTAAAAAGATATAATTATGTTTTTTCAACACATTTACGACAAAAGCCTTGCCCAGGCAAGTTATTTTATCGGTTGTCAAAAAGCTGGCGTTGCCGCAGTGATTGATGCAAAACGGGATGTAGATACCTACATCGAAATTGCAAAGGCAAACAATATGAAGATCACTCACATCTTTGAAACACATATTCATGCCGATTTTTTAGCGGGATCAAGAGAGTTGGCGAAACTAACGGGTGCTGAATTGTATCTTAGTGATGAAGGAGGGCCGGACTGGCAGTATGAATTTCCACACCACGGTTTAAAAGATGGCGAAAAACTGCAATTAGGTAATCTTACAATTGAAGTTTTGCATACTCCTGGTCATACGCCCGAAAGCATCAGCTTTCTTTTAACAGACAATCCTTCTTCAAAAGATCCGGTGATGTTGTTTACCGGTGATTTTGTTTTTGTAGGTGATATCGGCCGTCCGGATTTATTAGAAAAAGCTGCCGGCATTACAGGTACTGCTGATGCAGGTGCACATCAAATGTTTAAATCTATTGATAAATTTAATGCACTGGCAGATCACATCCAGGTTTGGCCCGGACATGGTGCTGGTAGCGCCTGTGGTAAAGCCTTAGGTGCCGTGCCAAGCACCACAGTTGGGTATGAAAAAATTAGAAACTGGGCATTTCAATATGGCGGAAATGAAGATGGATTTGTAAAATATTTGTTGGAAGATCAACCGGAGCCACCTAAATATTTTGCCATGATGAAACGCCTTAATAAAGTTGACAGGCCATTGCTAACCGAAGTGCCGAAATTAAAACAACTTAATGTTGAGGAATTAAAAGGTGCTATGGCAAAGGGAATAAAAGTAATTGATGCAAGAAATAAAGTAGATTTTGCTGCAGGTTTCATTCCTGGCACTATTAACATACAAGGTAATAATTCCTTTGCAACATGGGCGGGTTGGTTATTAAATTATCAGGAGCCGTTTATTATTTTAGCCGATGAAAGCCAACTAGATGACCTTACAAGAAAATTAATGCGTATTGGCCTGGATAATATTTATGGTTATTTTAGTAACGTGGCAGATTGGACGCAAGCGGGAGAAATATTAGAGAAAGCTAATGTTATTTCACTATCAGAAGCAAAAGAGCTTATTACTAACAACGGTGTGCAGCTGATTGATTTAAGAGGAGCAGCAGAATATAATTCAGGGCATATTGCCAAAGCAGAAAATGTTTTTGTAGGAACATTGGCAGATAACCTGGATAAAGTGAGTAAAGAAAAAAAAGTAATAATTTATTGTCAGAGTGGCGATAGGGCAACAATTGGCTATTCTCTCTTAGCGAAGAATGGCTATAAGAATGTAGCCAACTTTTCGGGAAGTATAAATGAATGGGTTAATGCCGGTGAACCTGTAGTTTCTTAATCGAGAAGTTACTAATTACAAAAAAAATGGTTTGAAGGAGCATTCTATTTACTGATATTAATAGTAAGCCACTCTACCAGATTTAAAAACCGAAATGACAGATTTTGCACTTTGCTTCACAAATTATTAAAGCTAATTTTAGTTTGTTTTATGTGTGCAGCTTTATTATAATTTGTTCATTAATTAATCAATTAAAAATAAAAATATGCAAAAGAACATGGGCGCTGCCGACAGGATCATAAGAGTAATCGTTGCTGCAGTTGTAGCATTTCTATATTATAATAAAACCATTACCGGTACTTTGGGTATTGTTTTGATGGTATTAGCTGCAGTTTTTTTATTGACAAGTGTAATCAGTTTTTGTCCTTTGTATAAATTGGTAGGAATAAATACCTGCCCTCTAAAAAAGAAATAGATATGGAATTTAAAAAGTTTTTCATTGTAACGTTAAGTTGCGTAAGCATATTTTGTGCTTGCAATAGCAACGCTCAACAAACTAATTTGTCTGTAACCGACTTTGAAAATGGTATGGTTCAAAAGGACGTGCAGGTGCTGGATGTTCGTACACCGGAAGAATACAAATCAGGATTTTTAAAAAATGCTTTGTTGGCAGATTGGAATAATGATGACGAGTTTAAGCAACGGGCAAAATCATTAGAAAAAAGTAAACCTGTTTACGCCTATTGCCTTAGCGGTGCCAGAAGCGATGCTGCCGTGAAATGGTTAAGACAGAATGGTTTTACCGCTTTCAATCTGGCAGGAGGAATAAATGCATGGAAAAGAAATGGTAAACCCATAGAACAAGCAGTTACAGCACAACAAATGACATTGCAGGAATATATGGCACAAATACCATTAGATAAAACCGTATTGGTAGATTTTAGTGCTGTATGGTGCCCGCCCTGTAAAAAAATGACTCCTTTACTAGATTCATTGGAAAAAACCGATGGACAGCGATTTGTTCTGGTAAAAATTGATGGTGGTGCGCAATCAGCTATTTGCAATGAGATGAAAGTAAGCGGCTTTCCTACGTTTGTGATTTACAAGCAGGGAAAAGAAGTTTGGCGTAAAGAAGGTTTAGTGGAGGCAGAAGAATTTAAAGCCCAATTTTAAGAACAGTTTAAAAATTAATTGAAAAAAGACAACAACTTTAGTTGTCTTTTTTTCTTTTACAACCGTTGATTGATGCTTTGATGTGTAAGATTGAACATTGATACAAATTAGCATTTACATTTAACATCTTTTTTTGGGCTATGTAACCTTTGTTACCCAATAACATACTGTTGAATGATAGTTTTGCTTTTATAAAAACGTGTAATGATAACACATCAGATATTTGTAGAAAATATAAAATGTGAAGGATGCATGAATAGCATTAAGAACGCACTGTTAAAAGAGAACGGAGTTTCTGCTGTTCAGGTATTATTGGAGGAAGATAAAGTGTGTGTTAGTGGGATTGCTATTGACAAAGATATGCTGGTTAAAAAACTTTCATCTTTAGGTTATCCTGAAAAAGGTAGCAATAATTTAATCAGCAAAGCAAAATCATTCGTTAGTTGTGCCATTGGAAATTTTTAGAAAATCAAATTAAACAGGTATGAAGCAGACAATATTTAGCAACTGGAATTTCATGAGATTCTTAAGGTTAGGTTTAGGTTTAGCCATAACTATACAAGCAGCAATGGCAGGTGATTTTACAATGGGAGTTATTGGTATATTATTTACAGCGATGCCAGTATTTAACTTAGGCTGTTGCGGAACTAATGGTTGCAGCACGCCGGTTAAGAAAAATGTTTCAACTACTTCTAAAGAGACGAGTTACGAAGAGGTGCTTTAATTATAATGGTAACTTGATTGCGGTAATAACATTGTTTTAAGCAACCCTACCCAACATTCCCTTCAACTTCAAGAACAGGACATTCACTTCGAAATCTCTAATTTCCTAGCACACAAGTGCAAGGAGTGCTATCGCACAAATTACCCTTTTAGCCCAACCGATTACGATAAGTACTCGGAGTAACACTCAAAACTTTTTTTACATAACGAGTAAAAAATGAGCGACTTGAAAATTCCATTTCATCTGCAATTTCAGCTATGTTCAAGCTTGAGTTTTGTAAGAGTAACACGATTCGTTCTTTGACGTAACGCTGTATCCATTCCGAAGCGGTTACGCCAGAATTTTGTTTACAAACATAATTCAAATATTTAGCGGTAATATGGAGCTGATTGGCATAAAACTTAACTTCACGCTCTTTAATACAATTCTCCTGGATTAAATGCATAAATCTTTCATATAACGTTCCACTTTGCAAGCTGCGTTTTTTGCGTTCATATTCATTAGCGAATGTGTGCCACATATCGAGAATGAAAAGTCTCATTTGTAACTTTAAAACTTCTTCATAAAAACGATGTTCTCTATCCTTAAATTTGTCGTGTAATAATTTAAAGTTTGATAAAATATTTTGCTTGTCCTGTTTATCGTTCAATTGTTTGACGGGATATTGACGGGAATGTAAAATTGCATCAATACTCAAATTTTGGTCAGGTACATTATCGTTCAAAAATTGATTTTCCACAAGCAGAACCGTTGCCTTAAACCCTTTTGAAAATTGTAAATCGGTCAATTTACTTTTAGCAAACCAAAATACAAATTCACCGCTTTTACATTTCATCTTTATATCGTTGAACGAAAAAGTAAGATTACCACTCTCACAAAGTAAATGTGTGTGATAATTGACTTGAAAGTTTTTTGGAAAATCTTTTTCGTTTACCAATTTCAGCATAAGGATGCGTTGAGATTTTTCTACTTTCAGGTTCATTGAAGCATTTTTTTAAAATGAGTCATATTTGACATTATACACGCTAATTGTGTAACAAATGTAATTAATGATTTTCATAATTTTGTACTCTAAAACAAAAGCAACGGATAAAATGGAAGCAAAAACAATATTTCAGAAATTATTAAATGGAGAAGCTGTGCCATTTAAAGACCCCGATTATTCTAAAATCGGTAATGCTTGTAATGATACCAGAAAACTGCTTGTTCAATTAAATAATGCAGCAAATTCAGATGAAATCAAAACACTATTAAATAGAATAACAGCAACTGAAATTGATGAAAGCGTAACTGTTTTTACACCTTTCCAAATTAATTATGGAAAACACACCAAAATTGGCAAAAATGTTTTCATCAATTTTGATTGCACTTTTTTGGATTTGGGCGGCATAACCATTGAAGATAATGTAATGCTTGCTCCTAAAGTGAGTTTGCTTTCTGAAGGGCATCCCATTTCATCCAAAGACAGACAAACGCTGACAACAGGTAAAATTCATATAAAAAAGAACGCTTGGATTGGAGCAAATGCAACCATTTTGCAAGGTGTAACCATTGGCGAAAATTCAATCGTAGCAGCAGGTTCGGTAGTTTCAAAAGATGTTGAACCAAATACTATTGTTGGCGGTGTACCTGCAAAATTTATTAAAAATATCTAATCCAACAAATTAGAAAATGAAAGTCATATCAGCATTCTTAGTGAGTTTTTTCTGTATGCAATTGTTTGCTTTTAGTAAGAATGATGTAGCAACACAAAATAATGGCAGCGATACAACAAGTAATAAAATGAAAATAACAATTGGCTCTGCTGTTTTTACAGCAACATTAAACAACAATGCGACCACAACTGCATTCAAAGCGATGCTTCCGCTAACCATCAATATGAGTGAGCTTAATGGAAATGAAAAAATGTATTATTTCTCAACCACTTTGCCGACCAACGCATCGAGTGGAGGTAACATACAAGTTGGGGATTTAATGCTGTACGGAAATAATTGTTTGGTGCTTTTTTATGAAGGTTTCAACACTTCGTATAGCTATACAAGGCTTGGTCGCATTGATAATACTTCGGGGCTTGTTGCTGCTTTAGGTGCAGGAAGTGTAACTGTAAAATTTGAAAAACAATAAAAATAAAATCGCAATGAAAAGTAAATTAATAATAGCATTAGCACTAATTATTGGATTGGCAACAATGTCTTGTAACAACAATCAAAAAAATATGACAACGGATAAAACAGTATTAAATGCCATTTTCCCGAAAGGTGAAAAAGGTTCAAAAGATTTATTTACAGGAAATGTTTATCCTACCGCTTTGGTGGATTCGGATTCCATTTACAATACAGTAGTAGGCAACGTTTACTTTGAACCTGGTGCAAGAAGCAATTGGCATAGCCATCCTGCTGGTCAAATCCTGATTATTACAGACGGAATTGGTTACCACCAAATGGAAGGAAAGCCCGTTGAAATTATTAAAAAAGGAGACGTAGTAAAGTGTCCGCCAAATGTAAAACATTGGCACGGTGCAAGTGCTGATGTGGGTTTACAGCAACTTTACATTGTACCCAACACAGAAAAAGGAATTGTAGAATGGAAGGAAGCTGTAACGGATGAACAATATTTAATCAAAAAAAAATAAAGCAATAAAATGAAAAAAGCATTTGTATTAGCAATGATATTCCTTTTTATAGGACAAGCATTTGCACAAAACAAGAAATCAAAATCTAAAAAAATGGAAACGACAGAACACTATACTTTTAAATTAAGCGATAAAGTAATACGTCAAAAAGTAAGTTTTAAAAACCGCTACGGCATTACACTTTCAGGAGATTTATATCTTCCAAAAAACACCGAAAACGCAAAATTTTCAGCAATTGCAATTAGTGGCCCTTTTGGAGCGGTAAAAGAACAATCGTCCGGGCTGTACGCCAACCAAATGGCAGAGCGTGGATTTATCGCATTGGCATTCGACCCGTCTTATACAGGCGAAAGCAGTGGTGAACCAAGAAACATTGCTTCACCAGATATCAATACAGAAGACTTCAGTGCCGCCATTGATTTTTTAGGACTGCAAAAGAATATAGATAGAAATAAAATCGGCATCATTGGAATTTGTGGATTTGGTGGGTTTGCACTAAATGCTACTGCAGCAGACAAACGAGTTAAAGCGGTAGCAACTACAAGTATGTATGAAATTCCACGAGTTGCGTCAAATGGATATAACGACAAAGTAACTTTAGAAGAACGCACTAAGACGTTGGAACTTTTGAGCCAACTACGATGGAAAGATGCAGAAGCAGGAACAACTTCGTATGGACAGTGTCCAAATCCAGATAAACTAAAAGGTGATGAACCTGAATTTATCAAAAGTTATTTTGACTATTATAAAACGGCCCGTGGTTTTCATCCTCGTTCAATTAATTCAAATGCAGCCTGGGCAAATACATCTGCCATCTCATTAATAAATATTCAAATCTTAGCACATCTAAAAGAAATTTCGCCAAGACCAATGCTTTTAATTGCAGGCGAAAAAGCACATTCCCGATATATGAGCGAAGATATTTTCAAAGCTGCTGCCGAACCAAAAGAATTAGTGATAATACCTAATGCTGTTCACGTTGATTTGTATGACAAAATTGATTTAATTCCTTTCAACAAACTTGCATCTTTCTTTACTGAAAATTTGAAATAAAAATTTATAAGTACCAATTGGGAAAAGCACCAAGTCAGGCACATTTGCAAAGCACACAATGCCGACATACAAAAGCCAACCTCGCAAAAGAGCCAAAACAACAATTTAATAGATTCCGGAAGCTATTTAATTGGACATGGTTATCGTAACAACTATCCTGGAATCGTAACATTATATGATTGCGTTCAATATTATTTAAACAATGTTGTTATAGCTGGTAAAGTAGATTATTATTTTGTTGCCGGAGATTCTTTTAATTTTAATCCTGGATATTCAGCGGTATATTCCGGAGATTCTAAATGGTTAATCAAACAATAGTGATGGTTTGTGCATGCCTGCAATAAAATGCTTATGAAGCATGAGAGCCGATAGCTATATTCTCAGCATTAGAAAAACTATTTATTATTGAAAATATAGTATTCTTAATTTTTGCTACTTTAAACTAAAAATCAACACTTCAGAAATACAGTTAATTTCAACAATTTTTAAATTTCTGTTCCGCATTCAATTATATGCACCTCATTTTATTATTATTTACAATTCCCTCACTCTTGTAAATTGTATCCTGCCGTAGCTTTAAAACTATCGTTTAAATAAGTATGCTGTAACTTCGTACTTGCCAGTAAGATTCCACATGATAAATTCATTTACCTGATCTTTAAAGTGGAAATAAAAACTTTACAACAACAATCAGAATAGATTTAATAACTATAAAGTTTTAATTTATTATTACATTCTGAGTTACCACATTTTAAAATTATGATTAGTAAAATTGCAAACTTTAATTCAACCTTTGAACCTGCATTGCTAAAAGAAATCGAGCAATTTGCGGAGGTTAAATCTTTTTCAGAAGGAGATATTATAATGGATTACGGTAAATACATTCGCATGATGCCGATTGTGATCAAAGGAACAGTTAAAGTATTTAGGATGGATGAAACCGGCAACGAAATACTTCTATATTATTTATCCAGTAATGAAAGTTGCTCTATGGCTTATAGCTGCTGCATGGAAGCTAGAAAAAGTGAAGTTAAAGCGATAGCTGAGGATGATGTTGAATTAGTTGCCATACCGCACTTAAAATTAGACGAATGGCTTTGTAAATATCCAAGTTGGAAAAACTATATCATGCGTAGTTTTAATGAAAGGTTTTTAGAACTGTTGAAATCAATTGAGAGTATTGCGTTTCATAAATTAGATGAAAGATTAATTTCCTATCTCAAAGAAAAGCAACGCCTCTCCGGTTCAAGTGTTATCAAGGCATCTCATTACCTAATTGCGGAGGAACTTCATACATCACGGGTAGTTGTATCAAGGTTACTAAAGCAATTGGAAAATGAGAAGAAAATTATCCTCTATAGAAATGAAATTAAATTGCTGAATGAGTTTGGTTAGCATCTCATTTCTTTTTTATTCTTTTAAATGCGGATTTTCAATTTTGAATGACCTAATAATAAGAGAAGAGATTACAGGCATTTGCTGTATGTTGCTGATAAATTCTCAGGAAGTAAAAAGTTGGGTTACTAGGATTCGAACCTAGACAAACAGAATCAAAATCTGTTGTGCTACCTTTACACCATAACCCAATCAAACACCCAAACTTAATTTGGGATTGCAAAAATAGGGGATGTGAAAAAATGTACCAAATGTTTTTGTAAAATTGCCAAATTGTTATTTATAAGCTCATTTTGTTGTTGAATTGACCCTACATAGTAAAATTCTCTAATCTTTAATAAGAAAGTTACCTGATCTCGCTAACACCAAGGTTGTAAGATCAGGTAACATATTTTTAAGAAGCGTCTTCTTTCTCTTTTAAAGCCTTTATCAGGTCTAAAGCTTCAGTTACCACATCGCACATAATTGTTATTAATGAACCCGTTTTTGCCGTATTATAGGCGTGCATGATGGCTTCCTTCTCATTAAATATCGTTGTAATCGGTATCTCTTTTGGTTGTGTTTCTTTGATGCCTTCTACTAAAAGTCCAACAATTTCTTCAGCTGTTCTTCCTCGCAGGTGTTTATCCTGGCGAATGATGATCTCATCAAAGCATCTTCCTGATATCTTTCCTAGTTCTTTGATGTCTTCGTCGCGCCTGTCGCCAGTTCCACTGATAATACCCACTTTTGGACTTCCATCCATTTTATTGATAAAATCACAAAGCAATTCCAGTCCGGCAGGATTATGGGCAAAATCTACCAGAAATTTAAATTCCTTAAATTGGAACATATTCAACCTTCCCGGAGTTTGCGTAGCAGATGGAATAAAAGTCTGTAAAGCCAGTTTAAGATCATCAATTTCAATATTTCTCCAGAAGTAAGTGCTTAGTACGGCGGGTAAACAGTTCATTACGTTGTGCAATGCCTTACCTCCGTAAGTAATAGGTACTTCGGCCACCTTAATAACCCGGATCTTCCAGGTTCCTTTCATAATGGTGATATAGCCGTTTTCAAATACTGCCGCATATCCGCCACTTTTGCAATGTTCTACAATACGAGGATTTTTTTCGTCCATGCTAAAAAATGCCACATTGCAGTCGAGCCCTTTTCTCATCGCATATACGAGGTCATCGTCAGCGTTTAAAATTGCATAACCTTGTTTGAATACCGTTTCGGGAACAACTGCTTTTACTTTAGCCATTTGTTCCATTGAATCAATTCCGCCAAGTCCGATATGATCTGCACTTATATTGGTTACAATTGCCACGTCGCAGTTTTGAAATGCAAGTCCGCTTTTTAAGATTCCTCCACGGGCACATTCCAATACTGCAAAATCTACTGTTGGATCTTTTAAAACAAACTGAGAAGAAACAGGTCCCGTGCAATCACCTTTCATCATCAGTTGATTCTGAATATAAACGCCATCGCTGGTGGTGTAGCCAACTTTGTATCCGGCAGTTTTAGCAATATGTGCAATAAGTCTGGTGGTAGTTGTTTTACCATTGGTACCGGTAACAGCAATAATAGGAATATTGCCCGCGCTTCCCTTAGGGAACAGCATATCTACAACCGGCTCTGCTACATTGCGTGGGATACCAACTGATGGATCTATATGCATCCTGAAACCCGGTGCTGCATTAACTTCCAGAATGCAACCACCATTTTCAGTAACGGGGCTACGAAGATCTGTTGCCATTATATCGATACCGCAAATATCCAATCCGATTATTTTTGCGATGCGTTCGCACATAATAATATTTGCCGGATGAACTTCATCAGTAACGTCTGTGCTGGTTCCTCCTGTGGAGAGATTTGCTGTTGGCTTTAGTAGAACCAATTCGTTCTTCGCAGCAATGGTTTCAAGGCTATAACCTTTTTCATCCAGCATTTTTTGAGTAAACTGGTCAATAGTGATCTGCGTCAGCACTTTTTCATGTCCATACCCACGGCGCGGATCTTTATTTACTTCGTCGATTAGATATTGAATATTATTTTTTCCATCACCTATAACGGAAGCGGGTGTACGCAATGCTGCGCATATAAATTTGTAGTTAATTACAAGTATTCTGAAATCAAATCCGGTAATATATTTTTCTACGATTACATTTCTTCCGTAATTTTTGGCGGCAGCAAATGCAACCAGTGCCTGTTCCCAGGTAGTAATATTGGTAGTGTTGCCTTTACCATGATTGCCATCTATGGGCTTAATTACGATCGGGTAGCCTATATCGTCTATGGTTTCCTGTAAGCCTTCTTCCGTTCTTACCACGTCGCCTTTTGGTACTGGTATTTCTGCTGCTCCCAGTAAGTTTTTAGTTTCTTCTTTGTCACAGGCAATATCCACAGCAATATTTCCTGTGGTGCTCGCAATGGTTGCCCTGATCCTCTTTTGATGAACACCATACCCTAATTGTACCAGCGAATGTTTATTAAGGCGAATGTACGGAATGCCTCTTTTTGCTGCTTCATCTACAATACAACCGGTACTGGGTCCAAGTCTTGTATCTTCTCTGATTTCCCTTAAACGCATGATATCGGCAGCAAGGTCGTATGTTTCATTGTCTGTTAAAGCCTGTGCCACTTTCACAGCGGCTCTTGCTGCATAAACGCCTGCATCCTCTTCTGTATAACTAATACACACATAATATTCGCCTTCTGTACCGGTTCCGCGTGTTCTTCCGAATCCTGTATCCATTCCGGCAAGTGTTTGCATTTCCAGTGCAATATGTTCAATCACATGGCCCATCCAGGTGCCTTCATCTACCCGTTCAAAAAAACCTCCACGGGTACCAACGCTGCAACGGTGTTCTATCATTGTAGGGAACATTTCCTGAAGCCTTTGCCTGAAGCCTGCAATCTCATTTGTTGGCCGCTGCTCCATATCCTCCAGGTCCAGTTTCATTTGAATCAACTTAGTACGCCGTACACTCCAGTAGTTAGGGCCTCTTAATATTTTTATTTCTACGATCTTCATAAATGCAGAGAGGGTTGTTTTGGTTATTAAGTTTGGTAATTTAGGATAATCAGCCTGCTTTTCAAAATTAAAAGCGATAGATTAAGGAGTGCTTCGATTAATTATTTGTTTGGGAGAAATGAATTTCACTGGATTATCTGTATTGTTTTTAACTAATCCGATATTGCAAATTTGTGGTTGTATTTGAGCTCAGTATAGCTCTTAAATCAGTTAAAAGCGGGTATTTGCTAAGTTTATAATGGCTGGTTAATCTAGTTAATCTGAAATTAACAGTTGAAAATCATTTATCAAATCACGTAGGATCGTTAATATAGTTGAAAGAGGCATGGGATGCATACAATCTGATAAATTATTCCTGATTTAAATGGTAATTAACATTGCTGTATAAGTTACAAATAAAAGCAAAATACGATTTCCCGTATTTTTGCGTTTTATCAAAAATGACTAGATGGAATTTGCTAAAGGGAAATTACTTGCCATTGGTGGTGCAGAAGATAAAGGAACGAATTTAGAGACAGGCCAGATACAGAGAAACAACCTTAATTTTTTTGAACTCGGGATACTACGACGTATCGTGGAAGAAATTGGCGGGCCTGACACCCGTATTGAAGTTATTACAACAGCCAGTATGATTCCTTTGGAGGTAGGAGATAATTACCTGAATGCATTCGGTAAAATCGGCTGCTCCGATGTTGGTGTGCTAAATATCCGCAACAGGGTAGATGCTCTTGATCCTTCATTTATTGATAGAATAAGGGTAGCAGATGCAGTGATGTTCAGCGGTGGAAATCAGTTGCGATTAACCAGTACCTTCGGCGGAACTCCCTTCCTTGAGCTACTATTAAAACGTTACCACGAAGAAAGCCAGTTCTTAATTGCCGGTACTTCTGCAGGAGCAATGGCGATGAGTAATACAATGATTTATGAAGGCAATGCCACCAAAGCGCATTTAAAAGGAGAAGTAAAAATTACTACCGGACTAGGATTTATGGACGATGTAATTTTTGATTCTCACTTTGAAAAAAGAGGGAGATTTGGCAGGCTTGCACAGGCAATTGCAGCTAACCCTTCCTGTATTGGAATTGGATTGGGGGAAGATACCGGTATGCTGATAACAGGTGGTAACAAAATGGAAGCCATTGGCAGTGGATTGGTGATGATTGTTGATGGCCATGATATACGCCATAGCAATATTGCAGATATCCCTGATGGCAATCCGATCAGCATAGAAAATTTAAAAGTTCATTTTTGCGAAAAAGGTAATGGCTATATGGTGAATGAGCGTCTATTCCTTCCCGAAGTAAAAGAAGGTGCAGTTGTGAAAAAGCAGGTTCATATAGAGTAACTAACGGATATGGTTAACTAAACAATATTTATTTTGAATACAATGCTGCCGATGGCGGCATTTTTTTATCTATATCAGTTAACTTTCACTAAAAAATAATTCTTCTTTCCTTTTTGAACTAACAGGTATTTACCGTGTAATAGCATGGAGGCTTCCATCTTAAGTTGCAGATCTTCCACTTTAATTCTATTGATACTTACGCCGCCGTTTTGAAGCATTTTTTTTGCTTCTCCTTTACTGGGGAATATTCCGGTATTTGCCAGGAAACTAATAATATCGATGCCATTAGTTAATTCTCCAACTCCAACATCGATCTTTACAACACCTTCAATAGATTCTAGGTCTGTTTCACTCATCGTATCTGCCGGAGCATGTTGGTTGGCAAATAATTTTTGCGTTGTTTCAATGGCTTTTGCCAATTCATCTGCACCATGAACAAAGCTGGTAACTTCTTCTGCCAGCTTCTTTTGTAACATTCTACCTGAAGGGTCCAGCCTGTGTGCATCCAGTAATTCATTGATCACCGGTTCAGTTAAAAAAGTAAAGATCTTTATCCAACCTTCTGCATCTCCATCAGTAGCGTTTAACCAAAATTGATAGAAATGATACGGTGAAGTTTTAGCAGCGTCTAGCCAGATATTTCCTTTTTCAGTTTTCCCGAATTTACCGCCATCTGCTTTTTTTATTAACGGGCAGGTGAATGCAAAAGCTTCTCCGCCTGCTTTCCGGCGGATCAATTCTGTGCCGGTAACAATATTTCCCCACTGGTCGCTGCCACCCATTTGCAATTTGCATTGCTTGTTTTTATATAGCCAATAGTAATCGTAGCCTTGTACAAGCTGGTAAGTAAATTCAGTGAATGACATACCGTTTTCGCCTTCCAGCCTTTTCTTCACACTGTCTTTTGCCATCATATAATTTACCGTAATATGTTTTCCGGTGTCTCTGATAAAATCCAGGAAACTGATTGATTTAAACCAATCGAAATTATTTGCCATTTCAGCACAATTTGGCAACGAAGGATCGAAGTTTAAATATTTTTCCAACTGTGCTTTTACGCCTGCCACATTTTGGTTCAGCACATCTTCGCTCAATAAGTTTCGTTCTTCACTTTTTCCGCTGGGGTCGCCAACCATTCCAGTTGCACCGCCAACAAGCGCTATAGGCTTATGACCGCATTTTTGCAGGTGAACCAGTAATAGTATAGGAACAAGGCTGCCAATGTGTAAGCTGTCAGCTGTTGGATCAAACCCAATATATGCTGTTGTTACTTCTTTCAATAGTTGTTCTTCAGTGCCAGGCATAATATCCTGAATCATTCCTCTCCAGCTTAATTCCTTTATCAGATTTTTCATCAATTAATTATTCATTTTATGGTTTGCAAAAATGGGCAGAATTTCTTAATTAAATAACAAAATTGAAATGTTGTTTACTTTTTAGTTCATTCGCTGCAACGCAGCATAAACAAGACAAAACCCGTCTTAAAACTGAACAAATGCTGAATAAAATTAAGTTAAAAGCAGTTTTTAATCGTAATTTTGAAATAGCTTTAACAGTGCTAACTGTGGGAAATAAGTACAATTTTTCAGGTAAATTTACGTTTTCAAATATTAGTTATCCAAAAATCAGCTTAACAATCCACTCAACATGAGAAAAAACGGTTCTGTTTTTATATTATTCCTACTTATACTTCCCTCTATTAGTTTCTCACAATTCAGAAAATATTCTAATGAATTTTTAAACGTGGGTGCAGGTGCACGTGGTCTTGCAATGGGTAATTCGCAGGTTGCTTATGTAAAAGACGCAACTGCAGGTTATTGGAATCCTGCAGGTTTAACCGGTGTAAAAGATGATCCGAATGTGGTTTTAATGCATGCCGATTATTTTGCCGGGATTGCCAAATACGAGTATGCTTCGATTGCTGTACCGGTGCAGGATAACAAACGTACGCTGGGGTTTTCTTTGATCAGGTTTGCGGTTGATGATATTCCAAATACGCTTTACCTCGTAGAACCTAATGGCAGTATCAATTACAATAATATAGAAACATTTTCTTCGGCTGACTATGCCTTTTTATTTTCCTTCGCACAAAATCTTATTGATGCAGAAAAAAAGAAGCTCAGCTTTGGCGTAAATGCGAAAGTGATCTATCGCAAGGTTGGTAAATTTGCTACGGCATGGGGTTTCGGGCTTGATGCGGGCGTTCAGATGCATGGCGATAACGACAAATGGCATGTGGGCCTTGTTGCACGCGATGTAACTACTACTTTTAATGCCTGGTCTTTTAAATTTACAGAGAGAGAAAAGCAAACTTTATACTTAACCAATAATGATATTCCGGTTAAGTCGTCTGAATTAACAGCTCCAAGACTGGTGCTTGGTGGAGGTTACCGGTTAAAGCTTAGTAAAGCAGTTAAATTACTTGTGGAAGCAAATGCTGATTTTACTTTTGATGGCAAACGCAACACGGTGGTTAGCAGCAATGCAGTGAGCATTGATCCCCATCTTGGAATAGAAGCAAGTATCAAAGACATCTTTTTTGTAAGAGCCGGGATCACGAATTTTCAAAAAGCATTGTCTGATGGCGACCTGATAAATAAGAAAGTTGTATGGATCTACCAGCCAAGCTTAGGTGCCGGTTTTAAAATTAAAAAGTTTGGTTTCGATTATGCATTTTCTAACCTGGCCAACCAGGATAACCCATTATATACCCATGTTTTTTCTCTGAATTTTAGTTTTAGTAAAGGGAAATAAATATTAATAATAATTGTATCAGATGATAAAGAAAATACTAATTCCATTTTTTATTCTATTGGCTTCTGTAACCCATGGCCAGTTAAACAATCAATGGATTGATTATAGCAAGACCTATTATAAATTCAAGCTTGTTAAAGATACTTTGTGCAGGATTCCTCAGTCTGCCCTTGTTACTGCCGGATTGGGAAGTACTCCAGTAGAGCAGTTTCAGCTTTGGAGAAATGGCGAACAAATTCGTTTATACACTTCCGTTAGTTCGGGTGTTTTGGGCGGCAGCGACTACATAGAATTTTGGGGTCAGATGAATGATGGCAAACCAGATAACCAACTTTTCCGCAACAGTGATTTCCAATTGGCAGATAGGTACAGTCTGGAAACAGATACCGCTGCATATTTTCTCACGATTAATACGGCTGGCGGAAATTTGCGTTTTACCAATGCCGCCAATCCGGGCCCCGGAACCGCAGTACCAGATGCTTATTTTATGCAAAATGTAGATTATTACTATCGCAACCAGATTAACCGTGGCCATGCAGAAGTTGTAGGAGAGTACATATATTCTTCTTCTTACGATGAAGCGGAAGGATGGGCAAGTAATACCATTGCGCCGGGGTTCGATCTTACGCAGGAGATTTTTAACCTGAATTTGTATACGGCAGGTCCGGCAAACGGGTTAACCGTTAGGGTGAACGCTGCAGGTACAGCAAGAAACCTGAGAACGCTTAAGATCAAATTATTTTCCACAGATATCACCGACGCACCTTACGGCACCCCGATAGACATGTCTTTCTTTAACTACAGGAAAGTAGTATTGAATAACCTGCCTATCAGCTTGTTGATAAATCCGGCTTACCTGATCTTTAATGTGGCTGATAATTCATCAACGGCAACCGATAGAATTATCGTTTCCAGTTTGGGCGTTACTTATCCTGCAACATTTAATTTCAATAATCAGCGTGTATTTAATTTTGATCTCGCAGCTTCTGCAACAGGTAATTACCTGCTGATAGATAATTTTAATTATGGAACAACAGCTCCTGTTTTATATGATCAAACAACCGGCGCCAGGTACACAGGAGATATTATTTCTACACCTGGTAAAGTAAAGTTCGTATTGCCCGCTTCCAGTGAACCGGTGAGAAAATGTATGCTGGTAAACCAGGAATCTTTTCAACCTGTTAATAATTTTATCCAGAGAAATTTTATTGATTATTCAAACCCTGCCAACCAGGGAAATTATATGATCATTACAAACCCGGTATTATTTAATGATGGAAGTGGAAATAATTATGTGGAGGAATATAAAACCTACCGTAACTCTTCACAAGGAGGAAGCTACAATACAAAAATTTACGACATCAATGAACTTACTGATCAGTTTGCGTTTGGAATAAAACATCACCCGGGCTCTATCCGTGATTTTATACGTTTTTCACAGGCACAATTTGCCGATCAGCCGCAATACGTTTTCCTGATAGGAAGGGGAATGGATTATATAGACCAACTGCAGCATCAAGATGATCCGCTTGCAGCCAAATTAAATCTGGTAACTACTTTCGGATGGCCTGCATCAGATGGATTGCTGGCATCTTTGCCCGGAACATCTCTTCCAATCGTGCCAATTGGCAGGTTGGGTGCAGTAAACGGCACGGAGATTAACCATTACCTGTTGAAAATAAAGGAATATGAGTTGGCCCAGCAAACACCAGCATCTGCTGTAAATGATAAGGCATGGATGAAAAGCTTTATACATGTGGCCGGAGGTAAAGATGATGCCGAAGCTTTGCTGTTTCAAAACTATCTTAATCAATACAAAACAATTGCACAAGACACACTTTTAGGTGGCAAGGTTGAAACCTTTCTTAAAAGTTCTACTGGTACAATTCAGCAGGCCAGCAGCGCGAGGATAGAACAGTTGTTTGCCGAAGGGCTTGGTTTTATTGGCTATTTTGGACACTCCAGCGCCAACACATTCGAATTTAATTTAAGTAATCCCGATATTTATAATAACCCCGGAAAATACCCTTTCTTTAATGTGAGTGGTTGCAGTGCCGGCAACTTTTTTATTTTCGATCCACTGCGTTTATCAGGCAATTTATCACTGTCTGAAAAATATGTATTAGCCAATGAGCGAGGCAGTATTGGATTTTTAGCAGATACTCATTTTGGAATTCCACAAATATTGCATCCTTATAATACGGCCTTATACAATGCATTAAGCAAAACTATGTATGGAAACACCATTGGCAACCAGATTAAGCAGGTTGTGCAAAACCTTGGAGGAGCCGATCCAAATATTAATTTTTATACCCGTATACATTTAGAAGAGGTTACCCTGCACGGAGACCCTGCACTCAGGATCAATGCATTTGAAAAACCAGATTATGCCGTGGAAGATCAGGATGTGCGCATCACGCCAAATATCATTTCTGTTGCTGATAATAATTTCAATGTTAAAATCAACATGCATAACATTGGAAGGGCAACAGGTGATTCAATTTATATCACAGTTAAGAGAAGGCTAGCAAATGACACCGTTAGGGTGTTGGTAGATTCACTGATTCGAAGCATTCGGAATATTGATTCACTTAACCTTACAGTACCTATCAATCCTACCTCAGACAAAGGATTGAATCAACTGATCGTAACACTTGATGCTACCAATCGTGTAGATGAACTGTATGAAACCAACAATACCGTTACAAAGGATTTTTATATTTTTGAAGATGAGTTAAGGCCGTCTTTCCCCTACGATCTTTCCATCGTAAACCAGCAGAATATTACTTATGTGGCAAATACGGCAGATCCACTCAGCGGGCAACGCCAGTATGTGATGGAATTGGATACAACTGAACTATTTAATTCAGCGTTTAAGAAAACATATAATCAAAATGGTGCTGGTGGAATTGTAGAATTTACACCAACAAACCTAACCTTTACCGATAGTACTGTTTATTATTGGCGGGTAGCAATGGTACCTTCTGGTACAGCCAATTATATCTGGAACGGCTATTCGTTTATATACCTGCCAAATAGTTCCACAGGATTCAATCAATCGCACTATTATCAGCACTTAAAATCAGATTATACCAATATTGGTTTAGATGCCGACAGGAAATTCCGCTTTAAAGAAGTGCCACGTAATCTTATAATTCGCACAGGTTTGTTCCCTTACTATACAGCTTTTGGAATAAATGTTAACCTTGATATTAACCAGTTAGAAATATACGGCTGTAAATATCAGAGTATCCAGGTGTATGTGTTTGACTCTACAACGTTGATGCCTATGCGAAACAGAAATGTTGCTACGCCTTCAGGTGTTTCCGGATTGTATGGAAGCTGGCCGGTATGTCAAAACAGTGGAACACCTAACGATACTACCAGAGCATTTTTTGAGTTCCCATATACTGATTTTACTCACAGAAAAGCAGCAATGGATTTTATAGATCAGATTCCTGCCGGAAAATATGTTGCCATCACCAATTTGGGCCAAACTGTTAATACTTCATTTATCAGTAATTGGCAGGCAGATCAGGCTATACTTGGAACTGGAAATTCATTGTATCATAAATTAAAGGAGATTGGATTTACGCAAATCGATAGCTTTTACCACAACTTGCCGTTCCTGTATTTTTATCAAAAGGGTGTAAGCAGTTACCCGCCTACACAAGTGATGGGTCCGCAGGATACTACAAAAATTGATCAAACATTTACGCTAACCAGCAAAAGTACCGATGGTAATATTCAGTCACCGGCATATGGCCCGGCGAGAAACTGGACGTCTATGCATTGGCGTGGGTTCAGTATTGATAGTGATCCTCAAACAGACACTGTTAAAGTGGAAGTGTGGGGTGTTAAATCAGACGGAAGCTCACAGCAACTAGCAACTGTAGCACCTGCACAGGATACCAGTTTAAGCTTTGTGGATGCTGCCATTTATCCATATGTGCGTTTGGTGATGCGAAATAAAGACCTGGTGAATATCACGCCACATCAATTAAGATATTTAAGAGTAAATGCTGACCTGGTTCCGGAAGGAGCCGTAGCTCCCGGTATATTGTTTAGTATGAGAGACAGTGCCATACAGGGGGAACCATTGGAGTTAAAAGTTGCATTTAAGAATATCAGTCAGAGTAATTTTGATAGCCTGTTAAAAGTGAAGTTAACCGTAAAAGACAGGAACAACGTTTTGCATATTTTGCCGGTACCAAAACGAAAAGCTTTGGTGGCTGGAGATACTTTGACACTTTCTTACATGATAGATACAAAAGATCTTCCGGGGTTGAATACTTTGGCGGTAGACTTTAATCCAGATAATGACCAGCCTGAGCAATATCATTATAACAATGTGCTGTTCAAAGATTTTTTTGTAACAGAAGACAGGTTTAATCCGCTGCTTGATATTACATTTGATGGTATTCATATTCTTAATAAAGACATTGTATCAGCAAAGCCGCATATTCTAATCAAATTAAAAGATGAAAGCCGGTATCTGGAATTAAAGGATACTGCGTTAATTAGAGTTCAGATCAGGTATCCCGATAATACACTGCATAATTATTCCTTTGGAGACAGCATGCGTTTTAATCCAGCCAATCTTGCAACAGGAGAAAATACTGCCAGTATAGATTTTAATCCAAGTTTCCTCGATCCGGATAATAGTGAAGAGGGAGCTGATTACGAATTGATCGTTACGGGTAAAGATGCAGTTGGTAACAAAGCAGGCGAACTCGATTTTCATGTAACCTTTAAGGTTATTAACAAGCCAATGATCTCTAATTTGTTTAATTATCCTAATCCGTTTACCACATCTACCGCATTTGTATTTACGCTAACAGGAAGTGAAATCCCTCAAATGCGTATTCAAATACTAACGATTACGGGTAAGGTTGTAAAAGAGATATCTTCCAGCGAGTTGGGCGAGATACATATTGGCAACAACATCACCCAATACAAATGGGATGGAACAGATATGTTTGGCCAAAAGCTTGCAAACGGCGTTTATATTTATAGAGTGATCAGTAGTTTAAATGGCAAAAAACTAGATAAATTTAATACTAATTTTAAAAATGGTAATACAGATAAGTTGTTTAATAAAGGGTATGGTAAAATGTACCTGATGCGATAAATAAGCAAAATTTACTATAAAGCCATCCGACAGTCGGGTGGCTTTTGGTTTTTATTAAGACATGTAATAGAACAGAATAACAGGTAGCAATTAAAAACATCCTAGCTTTGCAAAAAAAAGAGGCTTATTTAGTTGAAAGCCACTAATACAGAGAAAATGGCAAAAATATCAATCAATATTGCAACAGGAAGTTTGCAACAGGAAGAGATCATCGTAGGCATCGACCTTGGAACCACAAACAGCCTTATCGCAATCATTCATCCGGATACAAGACAGCCCGTAGTATTAAAGGAACACGATAGCAGTTCGCTTGTTCCATCTGTTATTTATTTTGATGAAACGGGGAATGTTATTGTTGGCGAGCAGGCAAAACCTTTCCTTATCTCCGCACCTGAAAGAACCGTGTTTTCTGCCAAGAGGCTGATGGGCAAAAGTTATAACGACGTCAAAAATAATGCTTCTTTCTTTTCATTTAAAGTGATTGATGATAATGCTGAAAGCCTGGTAAAAGTGCAGGTAGCTGATAAATTTTATTCTCCTGTAGATCTCTCTGCTCTGATATTGAAAGAGTTAAAGCAAAGAGCAGAACATATTTTAAAAACACCGGTAAACAAAGCAGTTATTACTGTGCCTGCGTATTTTAATGATGCCCAAAGACAAGCTACAAGAGATGCCGGAAAACTTGCAGGGTTGGATGTACTTCGTATTATCAATGAACCTACAGCGGCCAGTCTGGCGTACGGTGTAGGCCTTAATAAAGAGGAAAACAAGTTAATTGCAGTGTATGATTTGGGTGGAGGGACTTTTGATATTTCTATACTAAGGATTGCCGGTGGAATTTTTGAAGTATTGTCTACTAACGGTGACACTTACCTGGGCGGTGATGATTTTGATAGTATGATCATAAACCATTGGATGAAAGAATTGGGTTTAGATGCAGCGTCTCTGTCAAACGATAACAGCCTTACCCAAATACTTCGTTTAAAAGCTGAAGAAGCAAAAAAGCACTTGTCCTTTAACGATAGTTTCTCTGCTAATATCAATGCAGGTACTTTAACACTTACCAAAGAAGGTTTTGAAACATTAATTGCGCCACTGATACAAAAAACGATTGATAGATGCAGCAATGCGCTAAAAGACGCAAGTTTAAAAGCCTCTGAAATTGAAACCATCGTTATGGTGGGGGGAAGTACACGGGTGCCGCTGGTAAAAAAATTAGTTAGTAAATTCTTTGGCAGGGAAGTAAATGATACCGTAAATCCGGATGAAGTAGTTGCCATTGGAGCGGCCATACAAGCCGATATTTTAGCGGGAAATAATAAAGAATTTCTTTTGTTGGATATAACCCCGTTAAGTCTGGGCATTGAAACTGCCGGAGGTTTGATGGATGTATTGATTCCCCGCAACGCCAAAATTCCATCAAAGGCAGCGAGGCAATACACAACACAGGTTGATGGTCAGGGTGGCATGAGAATCAGTGTTTTCCAGGGTGAGCGTGACCTTGTAAAAGATAACAGGAAGTTGGCAGAATTTAATCTCAGTAATATTCCTGGAATGCCTGCAGGCCTTCCAAAAGTGGAAGTAAGTTTTTTAATTAATGCAGATGGAATTCTCACGGTTGCTGCAAAGGAATTAAGGAGTGGAGTGGAACAAAGCATAGAAGTAACGCCACAGTATGGATTAACCGATGCTGATGTAGAAAAAATGTTGCTTGATTCTATTACCCATGCAAAAGATGATATTGCCACCAGGGCAATTACTGAAGCCAAAACGGAAGGCGAACAATTATTAAAAACGACAGAACGTTTTCTTCAAAAAAATGCAGGAGTGTTAACTAAGGAAGAGTTGTTAAATACTGCAGCAGCCATGCAATCTTTGCAACTAGCTATTACCATGGATGATAAAGATCTCGTGCACAGAAAGATTGAGGAACTAAATGATATTTCCCGGCCATACGCAGAAAGGATAATGGATACAGCAATAGCCAATGCTATGAAAGGGAAGACCGTTTAAATAGCGGCTTAATTACTATTATTATAGCCAGCAAGCAACAAATTGTGCTGAAAAGCATCATCCATTTAACCAGAGTGGGCTCAAAGGAAAATATAACCTTATTTATTCCCTGTTTTGCAGGCGCACTCATGAAGCTTATTCCAGCGCCGTTTACTGGTTTTTTATCTATTCCGTTTTGATAATACCAGTGTGGGTAAAAATTCTGTTGTAAAATTATTTCCGATGAAGTTTCACATTGAACAGTCGCTACTATTTTATTGGGACTGTATTGATCAATTTTCACTTTGTTATCGATACCTGATTCTACGAACAAAAATGGTTGATTTAAAAAATTGAGTGCTGTTCCCCATTCATTCTTTTCAAAATACTCATTCATATTTTTTAGCACTATCGGGTATGGAGCTGCTTTTAGTACACCGATCTGCTTACTGTAAAAACTCCAATCGCCCACCAGTCCTTTTTCTTCCGTTGAGAGGCTGTCATTTTCATAAATAGGATGTAAAGGCGGAATAGGAATACCTTGAGGCGATTTTTTCAGTACAGCCTGAACGTCTTTTACTGATGACTTGCCAACACCTGTAAATGGTATGTTCATCAGGCTTGCCAGGCACATATTGATTACCGTTAGTTTGGTAAGTAACAGCCAGTTTTGTTTTTGCAAACACCATTTTATGCCCCATAGAAATAATAGCTGAAGAATACCTTGTAACCATAATGTATCATAAAAACTGAATGCATCTATCAGTGCTTTCAATTTTAACGAAACTCCGGGTTGTGCGTTAATATTGCTGAATTGGAAAAGGAAACTGTCTTTTTCGTGAAACGTTTTATATAGACCAAAGCTGATGAATGCTATCAACAGGATTTCAAGGAAGTAGTAAATCCATTTAATGCGACCTTCAAAACTTTGATTGTTTCGAATACAATTGAACATTGTTATCGCTCCCATGATGATGAAACAGATCAATGAAATGATCCTGAATTCTCCATTTAACCTTACGTAACCTATAAGTGGAACTACAGAATATGCTGCGGTTTTAAATATTCCGCCACTTGCCAGTAAAGCAAATAAAATACCTGTAACCAAAAAGAATTTTTGCCAATTGCTTTTAACTTGTATACAACCTAGCAGGAAAAAAAGCAGTAGTGTTAAGCTGAAATATCCGTTGCGCATACTTGGATCAGTATTGAAAAATGCATCATTTTTTACTGTGGCAAAGGGTAGTAGGGTGCTGATCCAGCTTTGCGCTGTAGTAGGGTTTCCTAAGGCATCTTCCAGGTTTAGTTTTTCTCCCCGCACAAAATGTGGTAAAATATCCAGATAAGCAGTTATCATACCGGCGCTTAATAATAGTAATAATATTAAAAAAACAAGGTGTGTTCTGGCAGATCTCCTCAATGCAACACTTAACGTTCGGTTAGAAGATGAACGTACGAGCTGTAAACATCCAACAGCAGCAAAAAAATAGAATGCACTGATGGAAATTCCCGGGTGAGCAGATGAAAGGAGCAGGTAAAAGGCCAGTACACAAATAACTGCATTACGCAAAGAAAAACTTTTAAGCAATCCAAGATAGGTAAGCAGGCACCAGGGTAAGAATGCAGCGCCACTTATCCAGTTAAAATGTTGCAGATGGCCAACGTTAAAACCACAACACATAAATGCGATACCTGCGCATATACGTACCTGTTTGTTGAAAATCCAATATCCAGAAAGTTGATACATTCCGATACCTCCAATCAATATATAAAGCAGCACTTCCAGCGTAAGCGTGTAAGCATTGTATCCAATAGTGGATGCAACCAGCCAGGTAACAGGACTCCAATAGCCGCTGCTCATATCTGCATATTGAGGAATGCCGAAATTGATATAAGGATTCCAAAGTGGAAGGTAACCAGCATGGAGGCTTTCAGTCATAAAAAATTTGGGAGGAAAATAGCCATTGAAAGCATCATTTTTTAAAAAAAAGAGGAAACTGCTTACAGGTAGAAACGCAACAAATAATACCAGGATAAAAAATAGGATAGTTTTTAGTGATAGCCTGTTTGAATTTGCGTAAACTTGCATTGGATAAAAATACACTATTCAAAAAAAATGAACGAAAGAACTTTTGACGACTTTGATGCACATGCCGATGGGTATAGATCCGTTCATACAGAAAATATTAAATTATCCGGTGCCAATAGTTTTTATTTCGCCCGAATGAAAGTGGAGCTCCTTCAACAATCAGAAAAAGACATTTCTTTAAAAGCACTTGATATAGGTTGTGGAGATGGAGCAACTGAATTGTTCATGCAGCAATTGTTTCCTAAGTGGCAATTGTTCGCAATTGATGTATCAGAAAGAAGTATTGCCGTAGCAAAAGCACGCGGTCTCTCTGCCGTGGAGTTTAAAGTTTACAATGGGAGTGAAACAGGATTTGCAGACGATAGTTTTGATATCATTTTTTTAGCAGGAGTATTACATCATGTAGATTTCAGTCTCCATAGTACGATACTAAAGGAGATTTACCGGTTATTAAAACCCGGCGGAAGGCTTTATCTCTTTGAACATAATCCGTTGAATCCTGTTACAAAATACCTTGTAAATACCTGTGTGTTTGATAAAGATGCCCGTTTATTAAAAAGCAGTTACACAACAAACCTGTTAAAAAATACGCGATTAAAAATCGATACAAAACAATTTATTATTTTTTTTCCCAGGAAAGGATTTCTAAGTAAACTTATTTTTTTAGAAAAATATTTACAGTGGTTGCCTTTGGGAGGACAATATTTCATTCGTGCGATAAAACCTCTGTGAAACTCTATTCTTAACTTTTTGAAACTCTGTGGTTATTTTTTGTAAATTATTATTTTTGAATCTTACAGTTTGTCGGAGTGTTAGTAAAACGGCCTTCTACTCTTCTTTTTCTTTGTTAGATAGATAGCAAAAGAGCATTAACTAAAGTTTATTTTTTTATCGATTAGATAAAGTGGCCTTTTTTTAGTTTCAGTAAATAGGCTGGCAATATATTCTCCTAATAACCCAATGGCTAGTAACTGCGTACCACCTAAAAACATCACAGCAATTATAAGTGAGGCCCAACCGGGTATCGTGTTTCCTTTGAAGTAAGCAACAAGTGCATAAATTCCAAAGGCAAATGCTGCCATTGAAATAAATGTTCCGATCATTAACGCAAGCCGTAAAGGCTTAAAGCTGAAAGATGTAGTGCCTTTTAAAGCCAGTCTAAGCATTTTTGCATAAGAGTATTTTGTTTTTCCATACAGCCTGGCCGGTGCATCAAACGTAATACTTGTTGTTTTAAATCCAACCCAACTAAAAATACCTCTTAAAAAAAGTTCCCGCTCTTTAAATTGTAACACTGCCTGAAGTACTTTCCGGTTGAAAGCTTTGAAGTCGGCAACGTTTGCCTCTATTTTTACTTCAGAAATTAAATTGATGAATTTATAAAAAACAGCTCCTGTTATTTTTTTAAGCAGGCCGCTATCCGCTGTACTTTTTCTTTTGGTAATTACGATGTCGAAACCGTTGTTTAATTTTTCCAACATTACAGGTATAAGCGATGGTGGATGCTGCAGATCGCCATCCATCATTATGATCTGATCACCGGATGCATGTTCTAGTCCTGCCATGAGCGCATGTTGGTGCCCAAAATTTCGACTCAATGAAATACATCTATAGTGATTGTCTTTGGAAGATAATTTTTCAATTAATGAGAAAGTTTCATCAGTACTTCCATCATCAACCAAAATAATTTCATACTCATTTTTGCAATACAGCAGCAATGCATCATGCAATGGCTGAATATTGGCAGCCTCATTATAAACCGGTATAACGATACTTAGTAATGACACGTAGAAGAATAATTTATTTAGGTTGATTAAAAATAGAACTAAATTTTAAATAGCAGTTGATCTCCTTCAAAATTGTTTTAAGCAGGATGTTTTTTAAAAAGGAATTTAATTTCTATGTATTTGTAACTAAAGTGGGCTATAACAAAAGTTAGCATAAAAGCCAGCAACATATGAAGTAAATTAACTAAAATATTAACGTGCTCTCCATATTCAAAAAGGTGAAATTGTTTTTGCAGCAATACAAATATAATTGCATGATAAGCATACAAGCCGTACGATATCTTTACGAGGTAAGGTGAGAAGACAAGTCTGTAAAAATTAAAAAAACGTTTCTCATTAAAGGTTTGATCATATAATATAAATCCATAGCAAACACTTTTAATAACGTTTAATAGTACTACATCTTTTACAAAATAAATAGACAATATTAATACGATATAGATTGCAGGAAAAAAAGCTCGCGGTAATTTTTGGAGCCATAAAAAGGCCCGTTGTTTTTTCAGGCAGATGTAAGCAGTAATTGCACCAATACAAAAATTTTGTAAAAGAAAAATACTGTGTATAGCGAGATTGAGAGGGTCTTTATGTAAAACCTGCAAGTAATAATAGCTAAAGGCAACGCTAAAGATAAACAGTAGAATTATCAATGCCGGCAGCCATTTTTCTATAAAATATTTTAATACAAATCCCCAGAAAATATAGAATTGTTCCTGCACGGAGAGCGTCCATAATACTAGTAAAATAAATGTGAACGCAGCACCGTGCTCAATAACATAGAAATTTACATAGAACAATAAAAAGGGCAGGGCGGGAGGCAATGTTACCTGTTGAATATGTAAAAGCGAAGACAAGAAAGGGATTGCCAAAAAACAGAAGCCCATCAAAATATAATAAACCGGCCATAGCCTGAAAATTCTCCTTTTATAAAATTGAAGCAGTTCAATATTTCCTTTTCTTTCTCTTTCTGCCAGTAAGCGAAAGGTTATAAGGAAGCTTGATAAGGAGAAGAAAAAAGATGCCAGCAGCCAGTTCATTGTAAATAACGAGAATATTAAACTTCCGAGAATATTAGCAGGCTCGGGCAGCATCAGCGTATGGGCAATAAAAACACTGAAAAAAGAAAGGAAGCGGAGTGCATCCAGGTTTTTAAAATATATACTTTGCGAAGTGCTTTTGCTCATAGGATTGGTGCGTTTACCTTAATTGCATAAAACGGCTTACATATTTACCAATCATATCAAATTCTATGTTTACGTTAGAGCCCACTTTAATGCCAGGCATGTTGCTGTGATTATAAGTATATGGTATAATCGCAACAGTAAATGAATTTGTGCCCACATTAAAAATTGTAAGGCTGATACCGTTTAATGTGATCGATCCTTTTTCAATTATCAATGCAGCAAAATTTTCATCTATGTTAAAGCTGTATTCCCAGCTTCCTTCCTTTGTAATTATCTGAGTGCAGGTTGCTACTGTATCTACGTGGCCTTGTACAATGTGGCCGTCAATTCTTCCATTCATTTGCATGCATCGTTCCAGGTTGATGGTATCCGCTTCCTGCCAATGGCCCAAATTGGTTTTTTTAAGTGTTTCTTCTATGGCGGTTACGCGATGTAAGTCTTGCTCGATAGCTTCTACAGTAAGACAAACACCGTTGTGACTTACACTTTGATCTATTTTGAGCAATGACGACAGGGCCGACCTTATCCAAAAACTTTTATTGGTTCCCTGAGAGCTGATTTTTTCCACAATGCCGGTTGCTTCAATAATTCCTGTAAACATTTGGCGAATTTCGGGTTTTACAACAGGATTTCAAATTGTAGGAATTTAAATCGTGGAATTATAAAGTATTTTTGTATAAAGCTTTTAGTTAAATAAATAGGTTGAGTGTTGAGATTTGCGCAATAATATCAGTTTATGCAGTTATTGGAATGTATTGGGATAGCTTAAATTAAAATTGGCTAATTTTTATTCAGATATTTTTTATTTTCAATTATTCTACTATCTTTGCCGCCCTGCTGCAACAATGGGCAGAATTTATTCACCTAAAGGAGGTATATACATGTTAATTATTGATTCAAAAGATTGCGAAAACATCGACAAAGCACTTAAGAAGTACAAAAAGAAATTCGAAAAGAGCCGCGTTTTACTTCAGTTAAGAGAGCGTCAGGCGTTCATTAAGCCATCAATCAGGCGTAGAACTGAGATGTTGAAAGCTGTTTACAAGCAACAACTGAACACAGGTCAGTTAGATAAATAAGAATTATTTAAGCCGGCAAATATATTGAACTGGTAACAGGTTATCACTAACTTTGTTATCAGTTTTTTTATGTCCCAAACTCCGCAACAACATATTCAATCCTTCCTGGATTATCTCAAGTACCAGAAAAGGTATTCACAACACACTATTATCTCTTATGAAACAGACCTGCGTGTTTTTTTTGAGTACCTCCAACAGCAGTATCAGGTAAATGATCCTATTGATATAAAACCAGCTTTTGTAAGAAGCTGGCTGGCAGAGAATAAGTCGTTGGGTATCAGTTCTAAAACCATCAACAGGAAAATCTCCTCTTTAAGGTCATTTTTTAAGCAACAGTTAAAACAGGGAGTAATTACTGTGAGTCCGATGGCTACAATCGTATCGCCCAAGGTAAGTAAAAGGCTGCCTCAGTTTGTGGAGAAGAAAGATATGGACACGTTATTTGACCATGTTGAATTTCCAGATGATTGGAATGGGCTTACGCAGCGCGTGATAATCAACTTGTTTTATAATACCGGAATGCGGCAGGCAGAGCTTATCAGCCTTAAAGAAACCCAGGTAGATGCAGCCAATTCTGTAATAAAGGTGTTAGGTAAAGGAAGTAAGGAGCGCATTATACCGGTAAGCAGTGAATTAATGAACGACCTGCAGCAGTACATGAATAAAAAGAAAGGTTTGATTCCTGAGGCTGATAAAACATTCCTGCTGGTGAAGGAAGATGGGAAGAAATTATATCCAAAATATGTATATCATATTGTAAAAAAATACCTTAGCCTCGTAACAACCATTGATAAAAGAAGCCCGCACATACTTCGTCATACTTTTGCTACGCACCTGATGAACAATGGAGCCGATCTTAATGCGGTGAAGGAGTTGCTGGGGCACAGCAGTCTTGCGGCCACGCAGATCTACACACACAATACCATTGAAAAGTTGAAGGATGTTCATCGTAAGGCACATCCCAAGGCCTGATTTAACCGTTAAAATAAAATTGTTATGAAATGTAATTTTATTTTGGATGATACGTTTAATTTGGTAACTTGAATATGCTATAAAATCATGTTGGTTTCAAGAAATATTGCCTATGCCATAATGCTACCTATTATTTATTCTTTCATTAATTAAAAACAGAAGTTATGAACGTAAACATTCAGACTGTGCATTTTGACGCAGATTCCAAACTCGTGGATTATATTGAAAAAAAGATAGCAAAACTCACACAATTCCATGAGCGCATTACGAAAGTCTATATTTATTTGAAGCTTGATAACATTGTTCACACGATAAAAGATAAGGTTGTAGAGATAAAAGTTATGATACCCCGGCACGAGTTTTTTGTAAAGCAATCTTCCAAGTCATTTGAGGAAAGCTTTGATGGGGCAATGGATGCGGTGATTACGCAGATAAAAAAGAAAAAAGAAAGAATGGCAGCATAAACACAAAATTTGATACAATTAAGTCCCCCGAAATCCGGGGGATTTTTTATTATTAAAAAAACCTTCAAAAAAATCTTTTACAAAGTTTTTGTATTAATCATTTTCTCTTACCTTTGCCTTCCCAAAAAATAGGGTGCGTTTTTGCGGGCACTATTTTGTGGAAAGTTCTTTTAGAAGGTTTAAGGTGGAAAGTTTTAATGGTTCAAAAGGTTTATATAATCCTTAAACTGTTAAACGATTTAAACTCTTAAACGTATTTTGCCGAAATAGCTCAGTTGGTAGAGCAACTGATTTGTAATCAGTAGGTCGCTGGTTCGACTCCAGTTTTCGGCTCAGGTAAAATGTTTAGGGCAGATGGCCGAGAGGTTAAAGGCGACAGACTGTAAATCTGTTCACGTAAGTGTACGTAGGTTCGAACCCTACTCTGCCCACAGTTCTTTTGAAATTAGGTTTGAGGTTTAAGTGTTGAAAGTTTTAAGGTTTTTCTATCAGTTGGAACGAACTTTTTAAACTTTAAACGTATTTAAACCTTTAAACGACATCAAGCGGAAGTAGCTCATTTGGTAGAGCGATAGCCTTCCAAGCTATAGGTGGCCAGTTCGAGCCTGGTCTTCCGCTCCTATGCTCTGCATCCGCCGACAGGGTTTTCAACCGCTGTCGGGGATTGCAACAGCCGTCGTAGCTCATAGGTAGACCGACCCGATAAATATCGGGAAGGTCGAAAGAGTTCGATTCTCACAGATGGCTCAAGTAATTAGCCGTCGTAGCTCAGGGGTAGAGCGCTTCCTTGGTAGGGAAGAGGTCGTGAGTTCGATTCTCACTGATGGCTCTTAAAATAACGATCGTACTAACAGTACAAAAAATAATTGTCGATGGTTTACAGACATTAAATGACAACCAATTTTCAAAACAATTATTAAAATATAAACAATGGCAAAAGAATCATTCAAGAGGGATAAGCCCCATCTTAACGTTGGTACCATCGGTCACGTGGATCATGGTAAAACAACACTTACAGCCGCTATAACCGATGTTTTGTCTAAAAGAGGTTTAGCGGAGAAAAAAAATTATGATGATATTGATGGTGCTCCTGAAGAAAAAGAAAGGGGTATCACGATCAATACTGCACACGTAGAGTATGCTACTGATACACGTCACTATGCGCACGTAGATTGTCCGGGTCACGCCGATTATGTTAAGAACATGATCACTGGTGCTGCTCAGATGGATGGTGCTATTCTTGTAGTGGCTGCAACTGATGGCCCTATGCCTCAAACAAAAGAACACATCTTGTTGGCACGCCAGGTAGGTGTACCTCAGATCGTTGTTTTCATGAACAAGGTAGATCTTGTTGATGATGCTGAGCTATTAGAGCTAGTTGAAATGGAAATTCGTGAATTATTAACTTCATATGGTTTTGATGGTGATAACACACCAATCATACAGGGTTCTGCTACCGGCGCTCTTGCTGGTGACGACAAATGGATTGCTAAAATCAACGAATTGATGGATGCTGTTGATAGCTACATTCCATTACCTCCGAGGTTAGTTGATCTTCCGTTCCTGATGAGTGTTGAGGATGTGTTCTCAATTACTGGTCGTGGTACTGTTGCAACTGGTCGTATCGAAAGAGGCCGTATCAAAGTTGGTGAAGCGATTGAAATCGTAGGATTGATGGAAAAACCACTTTCTTCAACCTGTACAGGTGTGGAAATGTTTAAGAAATTATTGGACGAAGGTGAAGCTGGTGATAATGCAGGTCTTTTATTACGTGGTATTGAGAAAACCCAGATCCGTCGTGGAATGGTTCTTTGTAAGCCAGGTTCTATCACTCCGCACACTGAATTCAAAGGTGAGGTTTATGTATTAAGCAAAGAAGAAGGTGGACGTCACACTCCATTCTTCAACAAGTATCGTCCTCAGTTCTACTTCCGTACTACGGATGTAACAGGAGAAGTTACTTTAAATCCTGGAACTGAAATGGTTATGCCTGGTGATAACACTTCATTGAATGTTGTGTTGATTCAACCAATCGCCATGGAAAAAGGATTGAAATTTGCGATTCGTGAAGGTGGCCGTACCGTTGGTGCTGGTCAGGTTACTGAAATTGTAAAATAAGAGATAGTTAACTAGCTTTTAGCTTTTAGATAGCCGAAAGGCTTTTCTAATGAATAATTTGCTATCTTTACAACATACTGCTAAGAGCTATTGGCTAACCGCTAATAGCTTTTAGCTTTCTTACGGGAATGGTGCAACGGTAGCATACGGGTCTCCAAAACCTTTGATCTTGGTTCGAATCCTAGTTCCCGTGCTAACAACAAAAGGTTGAAAGGTTTAATGGTTAAAGGTTTAAAGTTTACCTTCTTTTTGAACCAACCCTTAAACGATTGAAACCTTTAAACGATTTAAACGATTTAAGAAAATGAACAAATTCACTGTTTTTGTAAAAGAGTCTTACAAAGAAATGATGGAGAAAGTAAGTTGGCCTAAGTGGGAACAACTGCAGCAGTCTACCATGATCGTGTTGGGCGCAACGTTGTTTATCACGGGTATTGTAGCCCTGATGGACCTTATCGCAAACGGATCTATGAAATTTATTTACTCCTTATTTAAGTAATTATGGAAGAAACATCAGCAGTAGAGCAGACGGGCGTAAAACCTGCAGATAAAGTAGAAAAGGAAAGCAAATGGTATGTTTTGAGGGTGGTAAGTGGTAAAGAGAGAAAAGTAAAAGAATACCTGGATAAAGATATTATTCGCAACGGATGGGATAAAGTGATCAAGCAGATATTTTTGCCAGTTGAAAAAGTGTACAAGGTATTGAATGGTAAAAAAGTGATGCGTGAAAGAAACTTCTATCCTGGTTATATTATGATTGAAGTTGCAGGTGATAAGTTGAATGATGATATCATCCAGCACGTTAGCAACATCAGTAACGTGATGCACTTTTTAACAGATGGTAAAGGTTCAAAAGGAAATATTATTTCTTTGAGAAAAGCCGAAGTTAACAAGATGCTGGGTAAGGTAGATGAGTTAAGTGATATCGGTGGCGTAACGATGAGTGAGCCATTCATCATTGGTGAAACCATCAAGATCATCGACGGACCATTCAATGATTTCAATGGAGTGATTGAAGAAGTTAGCGATGAAAAGAAAAAATTAAAAGTACAGGTAAAGATATTTGGAAGGGCTACTCCGGTAGAACTAAGTTATATGCAGGTAGAAAAACTTGCATAAGGTACCAAACCAACTGTTTATAGCCGCCTCATTTATGAGGCGGTTTTTTGTGCCGGTAATTTGGGTTTTTTCCAACTCAATATGTTCATCGTTCCACTGTCTTCCTGCACCAATAGCATTTAGATAATGCATCGAAGATTTTAATATAGTAATTTCATTCACATTTACACCAGCGTGGGTTTTTCGTTTATACATTACAGTCAGGCTGAACTTTTCGAAGTGTCACAATCTGGCTAGTGATCGTTCCAAACACTTGCCAGTAAAGGAAATTCCTCTATATGCCCTGAACCTACGGTTCTCCTTTTTTCGATTTGCTTTATCACCGGACTAAAGTCCGTCGTTACGAAATATATCGATGCTCCGCATCTGCATTTCTCTTTAATTCCGCACTTATAGTTTTGAGTAATAGTTTGGGAGCATAACCCAAAAAAATGCTGCCACTACCTCTATTCTTGTGTCACATCGGATGTTCGTAAGAGCCAGTAAAGGAAATTCCTTTATATGTCCTGAACCTAGGGTTTTCCTTTTTTCGATTTGCTTTATCACCGGACTAAAGTCCGTCGTTACGAAATATATCGATGCTCCGCATCTGCATTTCTCTTTAATTCCGCACTTATAGTTTTGAGTAATAGTTTGGGAGCATAACCCAAAAAAATGCTGCCACTACCTCTATTCTTGTGTCACATCGGATGTTCGTAAGAGCCGTAGGCTCGTACATTTTGTAACAGCGGGTTTTAACCCGTTGTTACAAATAGCGTAATTTGCTGTAGTGCCGTAGGCACGAATCCTATAAGGTTTTCTATAAATATCCTGAAGCTTCGGTTCCCCGGCATGGTAGATGTACACTTTCACTATCTACGAGGCTAATTTTACAAAACGCTACTGCGACGGCGTAGTTAAATTATTGTCCCGCTGTTCCTGGTCCTATTCTGGAACTCCTTACAATTAGTAATGCCATCAATTTTTTTGTGTGGTTTCACCCCACTGTCATGAATTTGCCCAAAAGTTGCGACAGTAAATGACATGATGGATCAATACAATGCACAGTAGTTGAAAAATTAATTGAAATTCAGTTTACTTCAAGCCACACCATTCTGGCCATAATACCTTTTCCCGTTTTTTTATCGAATCGAAGCGTGATATATATATTCTTAACCGGGTCGTAAACAGCAGCTTTTAATAATGCCATTGCTCGGATTTTATTTTTTTCTTCAAATAAATAATTGCGTTCAGGAATTGGATTATCACCAGATAGTTGGTACATGAATGCATCTATATCCGAATTCATAGAAATTATTGCCGTTACTCCTTTCAGCCCAACGCCGGTGGCACGACCATTGAATTTATGCCTATCAATATTATTGTTTTTTTCGCTATCATTAAACAAAATAAATTTTTTTGTACCTGCATCCAGGTAAACAAACGATTTATATTGATTTGATTCAAAAAGTTCAATTGCGGCTAGCTCTTCCCGATAGAGATACATCGGGTAAAATGATTTATGGGATATCCTGTGTGATTTTGGGATAACGTAATCTGATGTTTTGTTGCCATCCTTATCAAAGCTAACTGCGGCTAAGGCTTCCAGTGAGGTCTCAACACCCATGCCGTTTGGGATAATTAAATTGTCCTCGTACAGTATGGTGAAGCCTCCATTTGCACTTATAACAATATTTTGGGGCATTCCCCTAAATCCTTTTTTCTCATTGAACTGATCCTTGTAAAAATCCTGCGATTTTTGGCTCAATCCAATATTATTTACGGACTGCACTTCTTTTGTCTCAGCGTCAATCATGAACATGTCAATCGCATATTCATTTAGCTTAGCTTCAGCCGGAACAGCAGTGCTCAAAAAAAGCAGTTTTTTTGAAACCGGATTAAATTTGAAAGCGTAAAAACCATTGTATATACCTCCAGGTTCTATATTGATCTTATTTAATGCAACTGCTCCTTTTTTTATATCGACCAAATAAAAATTTTGAACTTTATCTTGCAACCCCGAAACGATGGCTAATAATTTTTCTGGCCCCTTTACTAACAGATCTTTAAAAACGATTTTCTCACCTGTTTCTGTTGTTGCAGGAAGCCATTCATTACTGATCTCTGTATGATCCCCATTATAATGAACGATATGAATTTGTTTTGAAGGTTCTTTTTCTCTAAAATGTTCCCAATAATGATCTGTGATCACGGCATAATTATCATTGGTTGGATCTTTTTTAATAATAAAGAAATCAGCTACATATGCTGCATTAAAAGTGCTAACGCGCCATTCTTTTTTAATTACAGAAATAGTTTTTTGTTGTTTCAACTTTCCTGTAGCACCATCAATAATAAGCCTGTAAAGCGTTGGTATTTTTTCATTGGTATGATAAACGAAGACAATTACCTCATTGTTTATTTCAAATGCCGCCAATACTTTATCACGCATCTTTTCACTCAGCTCGCCATAACTGGTTTGAAAGGAAGTTGTTTTTTTTTCATTATGGCTGGAATCATAAATGCGTACGTTAACGCCATCTTTCATGGTTACATGCAGGTAGAAAGTAGATCCATTTTTAAGTTGCAGGATTTTTGCATACCCATCAACAGGCTCCTCAAATTCGGGTCCTTCACTTATTTGTTTAAATTGGGCTTGTACAGAAATAGAGATAATATTTGCAATAAAGGCAAATAAAATGACAAAGATTTTCATCAGTTCGTTTTTAGTATAAAGCAATATACAAATATTAAGTGTAATGATTTAAACGCGAATGCATTGGGAATATTACCATCCTGTGCGCCAACATTTAAAGATTTAATCAACTCGTTTAGCAATGTTGGATGTTTTAAAAGATCTAGATTAAACAATTGCTCCCGCATAAAATTAGGCATCCTTATTAAACGGAAATAGTTACAAATTATCCCGCCACACTGACGTTGATAATCCTCTCAATCAAAATCATTTTTATTTGGTAGGTATAAAGTACACTTAACTGCACCAGATATTAAAAAAATCCTTAGCTTGTAAATATTTCTAAAACAAACAGCCTTATGAAATTTATATTTTGCCTTCTCAGCCTGTTTTCTGGAACTGTATTTGCCCAGGAAAAAAAATTTACATTAAAGATGGGTGCTACTTACGAGCTCCCACGCAAATCCGATAACCTTGCTTTCTTCGGGAATGAAAATGACGGGATAATAAATTTATCCATAAAAGATGATGAACTTAACATCCTGCGTTTCAATCCAAAAACGTTGCAGTTGTCTGGTGAAAAGACCATTGAAATTCCCAATGCTACCCGTAATTTGGTAAGCGAGATCGTAATTAATCACGGGAAAAATTATTATTGGGTACGAAGTGATTTTAAAAAACCGGGGAAAAAGGATCTTTTATACTGCCAGCAAATTGATGTAGTTAAGGGTAACGTTATCGGTGAGCCGACCCTGATACTTGAATCGGAAGAATTGGTTGGTTCAAAAGTGCGTAAAACAGGATTTCGGCCAAAGTGGAAAACAGACTACAAATACTCTTTCAATTTTTCAGCAGACCGAAAACTGGTATTGATAAAATACAGGACCGATCCTGACAAGAGAAACCCCAAGAAAGTATACGGAAACATAGGCTTTCATGTATTTGACGACAAAATGAAAAAAGTGTGGGGAAATGAATTTACAATGCCCTACAGTGACTTCTTTATGGACGTCATTGATTTTTCAATAGATGCCGAGGCGAATGCATACATGCTGATAAAGATCTTCAATTCCAAAGATCGTAAACACGATCAAAAAGACGGTACAGCAGGCTATCATTATGAAATATTAAAATTTAAGGATGGAAGTACGGAACCTGAAATTTTTAAACTGGATCCGGAAAACCGTTTTTTAAAAGATGCCCTTATCATGGAGATAAATGGTAACGAGATGCTCTTTGCATGCACATACGGAAATAAATACTGGTACGGTGAGGAGGGATTATTCCTGAGTGTGTTAGGGCGCGATGGTAAGATCACAAAGTTCGGGAAAGGTTTCTATGAATTCCCTGATGAAGAATTAAAAAAACATGTGAGCAAATCTGAACTAAAAGACATGGAAAAAACTAATGAATACACCAATTCACCATCGAAATTACACGACCTCATAGTAGACAAAGATGGGAACATATTCATTTCCGGGGAAGGAGCATATACCACACTTACGCCGTCTGGCACCAGCACCAACTATTATTTTACAGACATTTTTACTGCTAAAATCAGTGCTGCGGGAGAACTTGATTGGTTCAGGCGGATACCCAAAAAACAGGTAACCTTCTACCCAACCGGCATTGGTTTTAAAACAGTATATGATTCATCCGGCTATTCTATCCTGTACATAGACAATGAAGCGAATATGCATTTAAAAGACGACGAGCTGCCAAAACAACACCTGGATGGAGTAGGGGGTATTTTGATCGCTGTCAAAATCAGCAATAGCGGAAAAATAACAAGAGAAATTTTGTTAAACACACGTGATGAAAAATTAATGGTTCATCCCACACAATTTGATAGGATTAACCAGAACCAGTTTATCGGCAGAACAATTCTAAAAGAAAATAATACTTACCAGCTTATGTTGATCAGTTCTAAATGAGGAAGAACCCAGCTTTGGCGATTCTATGATAGTAAACAAATAAAAAAAGCTGCTATTATGCTGCAAGCTTGTGTTCACAAACGGTGTTTACCGGTCAGTAACAGCTGATACCCTACAGAGAATCTTGCATCTTACGGTATTCATCACAAGCATTTTATTTTTACCTTCCTTCACTTTGCTATCGTGATTATCACTTATTTCATTATCTGATTTTTTGCGCTTAAGGCCGCCATATGCAGTAAACTCTTCATTTTTTTTCTGCCATATGGCTGAGTTTCGTACGCCCTTCTATGCTACTGCCAGAACTATATTCGAACGGTGCTATTCCTTCATAACAAGCCAGTTTACGCCAGTTATTGAATCTTGTAAGCCACCTTGTTTTGATGATAAGATAAACGACAGATTTCGTTCCAACACCTGGTACTGATGTAGGTAGTTTAAAACACTTATTTATCTTTTCATTGGTCTTCACTTAAATCATTATCACTTTTTCAACTTTTTTCATAGCAATGTGAAGATTCGGCTATCGCTTTTTTGTTGATATTTATTACTTCTTTAAAAACTTCCTTTGGTAAAAATTCTGTTACCTCCGAAGAAGACTGCATAATGAAGCTGCGCCAATAAGGTAAAATCAATTTAAAATTCCAATGATATACCCAACAGACGGTATTTCATACCCTGCATTATAACGCTACCTTTATCAAAATTAGTTTATGAAAGCTTTTAACTTATTAGTGATTTGTGTTTTTGTATTAGCAGGCATGGCAAGCGCACAAAGAGTAAAAATCTATACCACCGAACTTTTTTCTAAAAATGAAGTGAGGTATCCAAACAAATCAGATTCTATGCCGTCGTACCTGGTATATGACACCGTTGAATATGCCCAGGACTTTCCTTTCAATTACTATAAAAAACATAAGGGATTTAAATCGTATGAATTTACTTTAATAGGCTGGTTTTTGAAAACGGAAAAAATTGCTACTTTATACCCTTTTGAAAAGTTTGTGCAAGGTGTTATTATTGATAAAGTGGAACGCACACAAGCCAATTACCCATTTGTTGAGCGAGGTGATGGCTTAAATGGATTGAATGAAGTATTATACATTGGCCGAATTCATATGGACCTGAATCCAAAGGGCTACCATGATTACATTCATTACACCGGGTATTTAAAAAATGGAATTCCAGATTATTTTGGCAGTTTTGACCACCTTACCTTAAATGTAAAAGCGCTAATGTTAGAAGAGTGTCTGTACAAAGGCAGCATATCAATGGCTAAAAGAAACGGCGAAGGCTGCTATAGTAATGGGAGGCCAGAGGTTGATAGAAGTTCTTTAGAATATGAACGCTCCTCCCGCAGCAGTGGTATGGATTACCCTAATGTAAGATATGGAATACCGATCGTTTCCATTTGTGGAACTTTTAATATGGACACACTCGTGTATGCACGTTACGCATATGAAGATGGTAGTTCATTTACGGGTGCTATGGACATGCCTTATGAGTTTCCTTCACCTTACCTTCATTATAGCAGAGACTTTGAACTTAAAGGCAATGGCAGTTTTACCAGGAGCGATGGAACAAAGGTAACTGGCCGGTTTCAGTATCCTTATATGTATGTAAATGGCCAGCGAACACTGGTGGCAAATCCAAATAATATTAAAAGGGAAGAGTTTGTGTCTGCCAGTTATAAACTTTGTCAGGTTTGTGGTGGGGGAGGTTTGATAAATAAAGGGGTAACTACATCTGGTGGTGCAGTAGTTCTTGAAAAAAAGGATTTGGGAAATAATTATGTCCAATACAGTGCCACGAGAAATGCACCAACAACTTTTTATAGTCTTAAAAATTGCTCTTCCTGTACCAACGGCAGGGTTAAAACAAGTGAAGGGTATATGAATAGGGTATCAATTAAAAATTAAATATTCGCCAGGGCTGGATTGTTTTACGAATTAGTCATCACAGATAAAGTAGTATAGTTAATGGGTTTTTAGGAAGTTACTAGGCAAGGCCTGAATCTTGATTCTTCTACATGTTCCGAACGTACGGTTCTATTTTTTTACTGGAGTGCCTTTATCAACGGCCTAAAGTCCATTGTTACAAAATTGGTCGATGCTCCGCATTTGCATTATTTTATTTATTGAGCAGCTAGGTTGCCAGCTGCGGTTGATATTAGTCACCACCAACCTTTCTATCCTGACACTTGTTTACCAGAGCTTTCCTAAAGAGCGGTAGGCTCGGCAAGTCTTGTAACAACGGGTTTTAACCCGTTGTTACAAGATGTCGTTATTTAAAAGTGCCGAATGAACTGTTCATATCTGGATACCTCTTTATGTTATGTTCCGAACCTACGGTTCTATTTTTTTACTGGAGTGCCTTTATCAACGGCCTAAAATCTGTTGTT
>CAZCAA010000009.1:0-11591 GCA_964496585.1 uncultured Ferruginibacter sp. | reverse complement strand
AGCGGTAGGCTCGGCAAGTCTTGTAACAACGGGTTTTAACCCGTTGTTACAAGATGTCGTTATTTAAAAGTGCCGTAGGCACGGTTCATATCTGGATACATCCCAATTTGTAGCATTCTATGATAGTAAATTAATAATAAACCCGCATGTAGTGCGTCGCACTTGCGTGTTGTTGAATAAAATTCCGTTCCTTTATAGTATGACGAGCGTTGCGAAAGGAATTTTAATTTCCTGCCTGGCGAAAGCTCAAACTTTATGTTTGAAGCAAACGAAAAGTCAGAAAAACCAATAATATAAATCATGAAAAAAATAGAAATGAAATCAAAATTATTACTCGTTGTTGGAATATTCTTATTCAGTAAGAGTGCATTTACACAGGTAAACTATGATTCTATTCCTACAAAAATAGTAGATACTCCTTTGGTAAAAAAGCCTAAAAAGCTAAAATTCGGATGTGGATTCGGACTCAACTTTGTTGGTGGTACTAATATTAGTTTGTCTCCCAATTTAACGTATAAAGTAAGCGATAAAATCGCCATCGGTGGAGGAATACAAGGTAGTTATACGGCGTTAAAAAAGATTCAAAACACCAGCACGTTTGGAGCAAACGTACTTGGACAGTTTTTTCCAACAAAGAAAATATTAACCTCTCTGGAATTTGCTGAATTAAGGGTTTTAACAAAAAATAAAATAGATAATACCTCCAGGAACTATTGGGATTCAGCCTTATTTGTTGGAGCCGGATATAATATTACAAACAAAATATCTCTCGGAGCAAAATACAATTTGCTATACAAAGAGGGAGAAAGTATCTATTCCAGCCCTGTAATTCCTTTTGTAAATATCACTTTTTAAAACTGCTGGTTTGTGAACGGTCTTCGCAGGTCAAATATCAAATCGAGTATTTAACGGGAGTTGGTTACAGGTTTTCTGTAGGCTACAACATATATTATTGCCGGATGCAGGCTGAATGCTTGCTGCAACAACGGATGAAAATAACTCATGTTTAAAAAAAGTACTAATTTCAATCATTTCTAATCATTGCCTCCGCTTTTGCGTAAGTGCTAAAAAATACTTCTGCAAAACCTGCTTTATATTCCCAAAATTCCCTTACTTTTGCCGCCCCAATTAGTTCTTTATTGAATTTGTCTTACTATTAGACAGGTTTGGGAGTTCCGCTAAAAGCGGGACGTTAACACCAAAAACATATAAAATGGCAAAAGAAATCACCGGCTATGTTAAGCTCCAGTGTAAAGGAGGACAAGCCAACCCGGCACCACCAATCGGACCAGCTCTAGGTTCTAAAGGTGTGAACATCATGGAGTTCTGCAAACAATTTAATGCAAGAACCCAGGATAAACCCGGTAAAATTTTACCAGTGTTGATCACTGTGTATGCAGACAAATCATTCGAATTTGTTATTAAAACCCCACCCGCTGCCGTTCAGCTTATGGACGCTGCAAAGATTACCAGCGGTAGTAAAGAACCCAATCGTGTAAAAGTTGGAAAAGTATCCTGGGCTCAGGTGGAAGACATCGCCAAGGATAAAATGGAAGACCTGAACGCTTTTACGCTTAACAGCGCAATGAGCATGGTTGCAGGTACTGCACGTAGCATGGGATTAACTGTTGAAGGAAAAGCTCCCTGGGAAAATTAATTGGCAACCTAAAAATTTCTAAAAAAAATGATTACTAAAAAAAGGAAAATAGCAAACGCTAAGGTTGACGTTAACAAAGCATACACGCTGAAGGAAGCTTCAAACCTGGTTAAAGAAATAAATACAACAAAATTTGATAGTTCAGTAGACCTGCACGTAAAGCTGGGTGTTGATCCAAAGAAAGCCGATCAGGCAATCCGTGGAACAGTTTCATTGCCTCACGGTACTGGTAAAACGAAGAAAGTATTGGTACTTTGTACCCCTGATAAAGTAGCAGAAGCTACTGCAGCAGGTGCTGATTATGTTGGACTGGACGAATACATTACAAAAATTGAAGGTGGTTGGACAGATATTGACGTGATCGTAGCTACGCCATCGGTGATGCCTAAAATAGGTAAGCTGGGTAAAGTGCTTGGGCCACGTAACCTAATGCCGAATCCAAAAACAGGAACCGTTACCAACGACGTAACAGGCGCGGTAAACGACCTGAAAGGTGGTAAAATTGCTTTCAAAGTTGATAAAGTTGGAATTATTCATGCATCTATTGGCCGTGTAAGTTTTGCACCAGATAAATTAGTTGAAAACTGCCAGGAGTTTATAAATGCAATTCTTAAACTAAAACCAGCTACATCTAAAGGAACTTATCTGAAAGGTGTTAGCATGGCAAGCTCTATGAGCCCCGGCATCCTGGTTGACACAAAATCTGTTCAAAACTAAAGCCCCACCTAACCTCCCCTAAAGGAGAGGAACAAAGGCCTTTACAAAAATATTTGTTATGACTAAACAAGAGAAAAATGAAGTGATAGAATTGCTGAAAGGCAAATTCTCTCAATACAATAATTTCTACATTACCGATACTGAAAGCCTTACGGTTGCCCAGGTTGGTAAATTACGCAAGGTTTGCTTTGATAAGCAAATTGAAATGAAAGTGGCTAAGAACACTTTGATTAGAAAAGCACTGGAAGGGTTAGACGCAGAAAAATATGCAGGTGTTTACGATTCTTTGCACAAAGTAACAGCATTGCTGTTCAGCGAGAATCCAAAAGAGCCAGCTATGATCATCAGCAGTTTCCGTAAGGAAAACAACAATGAAAGGCCTGTGTTAAAAGCAGCTTTCATTAATGGTGATGTATTTGTTGGCGATAACCAACTGAAAGCACTTACTCAGATCAAAACCAAGAATGAATTGATTGGTGAAGTGATCGGTTTATTGCAGTCTCCAATACAGCGTGTATTGGGCGCCTTGCAAAATAAAGATGCTGAAAAAGCTCCAGTAGCAGAAGAAGCTCCGGTTGCAGTAGCACCAGCAGCAGAAGCTCCAGTAGCAGAAGCACCAGTAGCAGAAGCGCCAGTTGCAGAAGCTCCGGCGGCAGAAGCGACTCCGGAAGCACCAGCTGCAGAAACACCGGCAGCAGACGCAGCTCCGGAAGGAAAAGCGCCAGACGCTTAATAATTAATAATAACTGTTTCTAAATAGAAAGAGTAAATTATAACTAAAACAATTTTTTAAAACGCTCCGTCGGATCCCGCAAATTGGGGTGTGAAGCCGGAAAAAATCAAATCAAAATGGCAGACGTAAAAGCATTAGCAGAAAGTTTAGTAAACTTAACAGTAAAAGACGTTCAGGAATTAGCTGAATTCTTAAAATCAGAATACGGAATTGAACCAGCTGCAGCTGCAGTTGTAATGAGTGCAGGTGGCGACGGCGCTGCTGCAGTTGAAGAAAAAACTTCATTCGACGTAATCCTTAAGAGTGGTGGTGCAAACAAATTAGCGGTTGTTAAGATCGTTAAAGAATTAACCGGTTTAGGACTTAAAGAAGCAAAAGACCTGGTTGATACAGCTCCAAAACCAATCAAAGAAGGTGTTGATAAAGCAACAGCTGAAGAATTAAAAACTAAATTAACTGAAGCAGGTGCTGATGTTGAAATAGCTTAATTTTTTCCAACATATTTTAACAGGCCCCGGATTTGTCCGGGGCCTGTTGTTTTATAACAGGAAGTAAAAAATATCCATGAATTATATAAAAATGCTATATGAATTTTGTTAATTTAGCAAAAATCCTACCAATCATATAATTTTCGGAATTCGGAGTAGCTTTTTCATAAAATTATCCCTACCTTTGCCCTCCTTTAATTTAGGATTAGTGGCGCAAGCTGTAATTACTTAATAAAAGGCCTTCACTAAAAGTTTTAATTAATATATGTCTGCAACAAAATCACCAGCTGCTAAACGTATCAATTTCGGAAAAGTTGAACTTTTGGCAGAACAACCGGATTTGCTCGGAATCCAGATCCAATCGTTCAAAGATTTTTTCCAGTTAGAGACTACGCCCGATAAACGTAACGTTGAGGGATTGTTCCGTGTATTCAAGGAGAATTTTCCTATTACTGATACACGTAACATCTTTGTATTGGAATTTCTCGACTACTTTGTTGATCCGCCACGCTACACAATTGAAGAGTGTATCGAAAGAGGCCTCACCTATGCCGTGCCGTTAAAAGCTAAGCTGCGCCTTAGTTGTAACGATGAAGAGCATGTGGATTTTCAAACAATTGTTCAGGATGTATTCCTTGGAAACATTCCTTACATGACACCGCGTGGTACTTTTGTTATCAACGGTGCTGAGCGTGTTGTTGTTAGCCAGCTTCACCGTTCACCAGGCGTTTTCTTCGGTCAATCAATGCATCCAAACGGAACGAAAATTTACTCAGCCAGGGTTATTCCTTTTAAAGGTGCCTGGATGGAGTTTGCAACAGATATCAATAACGTGATGTTTGCTTACATCGATCGTAAGAAAAAATTCCCTGTTACCACTTTACTACGTTCTATTGGTTTTGAAACTGATAAAGACATCCTGGAATTATTCGGTATGGCTGATGAAGTTAAAGCTGATAAGAAAACATTGGATAAGCATATCGGCAAACGCCTTGCTGCCCGCGTATTACGTACCTGGGTGGAAGATTTTGTTGATGAGGATACCGGTGAAGTTGTTTCTATCGAAAGAAATGAGATCGTGCTGGAAAGAGATACCATCCTTGATGAATCTAACATCGCTATGATCCTGGAAATGGATGCTAAAAGCGTGTTTATTCAGAAAGAAGAAGTAAGTGGTGATTATGCAATTATCTACAACACATTAAATAAAGATACTTCTAACAGTGAACTTGAAGCGGTTCAGCACATCTACAAGCAATTGCGTGGTGCTGATGCCCCGGATGATGAAACTGCCCGTGGTATCATTGATAAATTATTCTTCAGCGATAAACGTTATGACCTTGGTGAAGTTGGCCGTTATAAGATCAACCGCCGCCTTGGTTTAAATTATCCTTTAGAGAAAAAAGTATTAACAAAAGAAGATATCATCTCTATCATTAAATACCTGGTTTTATTAACCAATGGTAAAAGTGAAGTGGATGATATTGATCATCTTAGCAACCGTCGTGTACGTACCGTTGGAGAACAATTGTATGCACAGTTCGGTGTTGGTCTTGCCCGTATGGCACGTACCATCCGCGAGAGGATGAACGTTCGTGACAATGAAGTATTTACTCCGGTAGATCTTATCAATGCAAGAACACTTTCTTCTGTTATCAATTCATTCTTTGGTACATCGCAGTTGTCTCAGTTCTTAGATCAAACAAATCCGTTGAGTGAGATCACGCATAAGCGTCGTATCTCCGCACTCGGACCCGGAGGTTTAAGCAGGGAGCGTGCTGGTTTTGAGGTACGTGATGTTCACTATTCTCACTACGGTCGTTTGTGTACAATTGAAACACCGGAAGGTCCAAACATTGGTTTGATCTCTACACTGTGTGTACATGCAAAGATCAATGACATGGGCTTCATTGAAACACCATACCGCAAAGTTGATAACGGTAGGGTAGACATGAAGAAGATTACTTTCCTAAGTGCTGAAGAAGAAGATACCGCAAAGATCGCCCAGGCGAATATCGATATTGACGAAAAAGGAAACTTCGTAGAGGATATGATTGCCTCTCGTCAAACAGGTGATTTCCCTGTTCTGCCGAAAGACGAAGTGGAATACATGGATGTGGCTCCAAACCAGATTGTTGGTTTGAGTGCTTCATTAATTCCGTTCCTGGAGCATGATGATGCCAACCGTGCGTTGATGGGATCAAACATGCAACGTCAGGCTGTTCCATTGTTGCGTCCGGAAGTTCCGATCGTGGGAACAGGCCTTGAAGCAAAAGCTGCACGTGATGCCCGTATCCAGATCCATGCAGATGGTGATGGTGTGGTTGAATATGTTGATTCAATTGAAATTCATGTTCGCTACAAAAGAAACGAAACGCAACAGTTGGTTTCTTTTGAAGACGACCTGAAAATATACAAACTAACCAAATTCGTTCGTACCAACCAGGAAACAACGATCAATCTTCGCCCGGCGGTTGTAAAAGGACAAAAAGTTTCTGAAGGTGATTTCTTAACCGAAGGTTATGCAACCAAAGGTGGTGAAATTGCTCTTGGACGTAACCTGAAAGTGGCGTTCATGCCATGGAAAGGTTACAACTTCGAGGATGCGATCGTAATTTCTGAAAAAGTTGTAAAGGATGACTGGTTTACGTCTATCCATATCAGTGAGTTTGAAACTGAAGTGCGTGATACCAAATTGGGAGAAGAAGAATTAACGCCGGATATTCCGAACGTTAGTGAAGAAGCTACCAAAGATCTTGATCAGAATGGTATTATTCGTATCGGTGCAAATATTAAGGAAGGCGATATCATCATAGGAAAAATTACACCTAAAGGTGAAAGTGATCCAACACCGGAAGAAAAACTATTGCGTGCCATCTTTGGTGACAAAGCAGGTGATGCAAAAGATGCTTCTTTGAAAGCACCGAGTGGAACAGAAGGTGTGGTGATCAATAAGAAATTATTCCAGCGTGCAAAGAAAGATAAGAATGCAAAAGTGCGTGAGAAAGCACAGTTGGATAAGATCGAAAAAACACACGAAAAGAACGAAGAGGATCTGATGGAACTGTTGCAGAACAAACTGCAGACTTTGTTGAAAGACAAAACCAGTCAGGGTGTTAGCAACAACTTCGGTGAAGTGCTGATTGGTAAAGCTGCCAAGTTCAATGCGAAGAACCTAGCTAATATTGATTTCCAGAACGTTAATCCATTAGGTTGGAGCGGCGATCCGAAAACTGATAACCTTATCAACGTTTTGTTGCACAACTATAACATCAAGTTCAATGAAGAATTGGGCCGTTATAAGAGAGAGAAATTCAATATTTCTATTGGTGATGAATTACCAGCAGGTGTATTGAAACTCGCTAAAGTGTACATGGCTGTTAAGCGTAAATTGAAAGTGGGAGATAAGATGGCAGGTCGTCACGGTAACAAAGGTATTGTTGCCAAGATCGTTCGCCAGGAAGATATGCCGTTCCTGGAAGATGGAACACCTGTTGATATCGTATTGAATCCATTGGGCGTACCTAGTCGTATGAACCTTGGACAGATATATGAAACTGCCCTTGGATGGGCCGGAGAAAAATTAGGTGTGCGTTTCGCAACACCAATCTTCGACGGAGCATCTGTAGATGAGATTGCTGAGAATATTGAAAAAGCTGGCTTGCCTAAATTTGGTCATACATATTTGTATGATGGAGAAACCGGCGACCGTTTTGATCAGAAAGCAACAGTTGGTATCATCTATATCATCAAACTTCACCACATGGTTGATGATAAAATGCACGCACGTTCAATCGGTCCATACAGTCTCATTACGCAACAGCCGTTGGGTGGTAAAGCACAGTTCGGTGGTCAGCGTTTTGGAGAGATGGAGGTTTGGGCACTGGAGGCTTATGGTGCATCTAATATCCTTCAGGAATTACTTACACTTAAATCGGATGATATCATCGGAAGGGCTAAGACGTATGAAGCCATCGTAAAAGGTGATAACATTCCAAGAGCAGGTATTCCGGAATCATTCAATGTATTAGTACATGAATTAAGGGGATTGGGATTGGATTTGAAGTTCGAATAAAAGTGGGCAAGTCTAAAGTAAAAATTCAAAAGTAAAAATGGCTCACATATTTTGAACTACTTTTTTTTGAATTTTGACTTCTGATTTTTGACTTCTGAGTTTTGACTTAATTAAATAACTATCAATTATCAATTATAATATGGCATTCAAAAAAGAAAATCGTCCAAGGGCAACATTTTCTCAAATCACAATTGGTTTGGCTTCGCCGGATAGCATCCTGGAAAGGAGCTATGGTGAAGTTTTAAAGCCGGAAACAATCAACTACCGTACCTACAAGCCCGAAAGAGATGGCTTGTTTTGCGAAAGGATTTTTGGACCGGTTAAGGATTACGAATGTGCGTGCGGAAAGTATAAGCGTATCCGTTATAAGGGTATCGTGTGCGATCGTTGCGGTGTGGAAGTAACTGAGAAGAAAGTACGTCGCGAAAGAATGGGGCACATCAAACTGGTAGTACCTGTTGTTCATATCTGGTATTTTAAATCTCTTCCAAATAAGATCGGTTATTTGTTGGGCATGAGCTCAAAAAAGCTGGAGACAATTGTTTACTACGAGCGTTTTGTAGTTATTCAATCTGGTATCCGTGCCGATAAAGGACAAAATTATGGTGATCTTCTTACTGAAGAAGAATACCTGGACATCCTGGATACTTTGCCAAAAGAAAACCAGATGTTACCGGATGAAGATCCTGAAAAATTCATCGCAAAGATGGGTGCTGAAGCTGTACATGGTATGCTTGAGCGTCTTGACCTTGACCAATTGAGTTTTGATCTTCGTAATTCTGCTGCAAACGAAACTTCACAGCAACGTAAAGCAGATGCCTTAAAGCGTCTAAGCGTTGTAGAGAGTTTCCGTGATGCTAATACAAGAATCAACAATCGTCCTGAATGGATGGTGATGCAATACATCCCGGTTATTCCACCGGAATTACGTCCGCTTGTTCCATTGGATGGTGGTCGTTTTGCCTCTTCTGATCTGAACGATCTTTATCGTCGTGTTATTATCCGTAATAACCGTTTGAAAAGATTGTTGGAAATTAAAGCTCCTGAAGTAATCCTTCGTAATGAAAAAAGGATGTTGCAGGAAGCGATCGATTCATTGTTTGATAACAGCCGTAAATCTAATGCTGTAAAAGCAGAAGGTGGACGTGCGTTGAAATCTTTGAGCGATGTATTGAAAGGAAAGCAGGGACGTTTCCGTCAGAACTTACTTGGTAAACGTGTTGACTATTCTGGTCGTTCGGTTATTGTTGTTGGTCCTGAATTAAAAATGCACGAGTGTGGTTTACCAAAAGATATGGCGGCAGAATTATTTAAGCCGTTTATTATTCGTAAACTGATTGAAAGAGGTATCGTTAAAACGGTAAAGAGTGCACGCAAACTTGTAGATAAAAAAGAAGCGATCATTTGGGATATACTTGAGAATATTTTGAAAGGCCACCCGGTTTTATTGAACAGGGCCCCTACACTTCACCGTTTGTCAATCCAGGCTTTCCAGCCAAAATTGATCGAAGGTAAAGCGATACAATTGCACCCTTTGGTAACAACGGCGTTCAACGCGGATTTCGATGGTGATCAGATGGCAGTTCACGTACCATTAAGCAATGCTGCGGTACTGGAAGCACAATTATTGATGCTTTCTTCACACAACATTTTGAACCCACAAAATGGTACACCAATCACCCTTCCTTCTCAGGATATGGTTTTGGGATTATCGGTGAAGACATCGTTAAAGGAGAAGGAAAAGCATTTTATTCTGCAGAAGAAGTGATCATTGCTTACAATGAGAAGCAGATCGATCTTCATGCAAATATCAGGGTAAGGGCAAACTGGCGTAATGCTGATGGTAGCCTTACTTATAAATTAATTGAAACAACTGTTGGTCGTGTAATCTTCAACCAGTTTGTTCCAAAAGAAGTTGGATTTATTAATGCCTTGCTTACTAAAAAAGCATTGCGTGAAATTATCGGTGACATCATTAAATGGACAAGCGTTCCTATTACTGCTAAATTCCTGGATGACATTAAAACTTTGGGATACCGTATGGCATTCCGCGGTGGATTGTCGTTCAACATTAATGACCTTATCATCCCGGCTATTAAAGGAGAACTCGTAGAAAATGCGAAAGGTGAAGTAGCGGAAGTTTGGGATAGTTACAACATGGGTCTTATCACAAATAATGAGCGTTACAACCAGATCATTGATATCTGGAGTCGTGTAGATACGAAGGTAACTGAAACGCTTATCCGTGAATTGGCGATTGATAAACAAGGTTTCAACTCTGTTTATATGATGCTTGATTCAGGTGCCCGTGGTAGTAAACAACAGATCAAACAGCTTGCTGGTTTGAGGGGATTGATGGCTAAACCAAGAAAATCAGGTTCATCAGGATCTGAAATTATTGAAAACCCTATCCTTGCGAATTTTAAAGATGGTTTGAATGTATTGGAGTACTTTATCTCTACGCATGGTGCCCGTAAAGGTCTTGCGGATACAGCACTGAAAACAGCGGATGCCGGTTACCTTACCCGTAGGTTGGTTGACGTTGCTCAGGATGTTGTTATCAATGAAGAGGATTGCGGAACACTTCGTGGTATCGCAGCGCAGGCTTTGAAAGATAATGAAGATGTAATTGAACCATTGGCAGACAGGATCGAAGGACGTACATCTTTACATGATGTATTCCATCCGGTAACAGAAGAATTAATTCTTACTGCAGGTGAAGAGATCAGTGCAGACCAGGCTAAAAAAATAGATGAGATAGGAATTGATACAGTTGAAATTCGTTCTGTACTTACTTGCGAAAGCAAACGCGGAGTTTGTGTAAGATGTTATGGTAAGAACCTTGCGAGCGGTTACCTGGCGCAACGTGGTGATGCTGTTGGTATCATTGCTGCCCAGTCGATTGGTGAGCCTGGTACACAGCTTACGCTTCGTACCTTCCACGTGGGTGGTGTGGCTGGTTCAACTTCTGTTGAATCTTCACTCTACGCTAAGTTTGATGGTACTATCCAGTTTGACGGATTGCGTACAGTTCATACTGAAAATGCAGAAGGCAAGAAGATAACAGTGGTTATCGGACGTACCGGTGAGGTAAGAAACCTTGACGTTAAATCTGATCGTTTACTTAATACAACAAACATTCCTTACGGTTCTGTTCTGAATGTAAAAGACGGACAAAAAGTTACCAAAGGTGACGTGATCTGTACATGGGATCCGTTCAACAACGTTATCGTTGCTGAGGTAAATGGTAAGATCAAGTTTGACGCTGTGTTGGAAGGTATTACGTACCGCGACGAAGCTGATGAGCAAACTGGTCACAGAGAAAAAGTGGTTATTGAAACAAAAGATAAAACGAAGCTTCCTGTCATTATGGTTGAAGGAAAGGAAAAGAAATCATACAACCTTCCGGTTGGTTCACACATCGTAATAGAAGAAGGAGATGAAGTAAGAAGCGGACAGGTATTGGTGAAAATTCCGAGAGTATTGAGCAAGCTGAAAGATATCACGGGAGGTCTTCCAAGAGTAACAGAACTGTTTGAAGCAAGAAATCCAAGTAACCCTGCGGTTGTTTGCGAGATAGATGGTGTAACCACTTTCGGCGCAATCAAACGTGGTAACAGGGAGATCATTGTAGAAGCAAAAGATGGTGTTGTACGCAAATACTTAGTTCCATTGAGCCGCCAGATTTTGGTGCAGGATGGTGACTTCGTAAAAGCCGGTGCTCCATTGAGTGACGGACAAACAGCACCTGCAGATATTCTTGCAATCAAAGGGCCTTTTGCTGTACAGGAATATGTAGTGAATGAAATTCAGGAAGTATATCGTTTGCAAGGTGTAAGGATCAACGACAAACACATTGAAGTAATCGTTCGCCAGATGATGCGTAAGATCAATATCGAAGATGCTGGTGATACCAAATTC
>CAZCAA010000008.1:94246-102468 GCA_964496585.1 uncultured Ferruginibacter sp. | reverse complement strand
GATGTGTTATTAATGTAAACCTTGTTCAACGACATACTATTATTTAATTATTTCACTCCTGATAAATATTGTTTTCTTGCCTTTATTTTCCTGCCTGAAAATGGTTTAAAAAAGATTGCATCTACAGTAAGTATGATTGGCGCTGCAACAAACAACGCAATGATAAGATAATACTTGTACAAATTAAGCCAAAAGCCTCTGTTCTTCTTTTTTACAATAATATTTGCCCATATTGAAAAGATGCGGGAAGCTTTTGATTCTATGAACATAAGGCTGTATTTAATCACAACAGCTTTTTTACTTACCAATGCCGGTTGCAATGCTTCCCAATCTCCATTACTCAAATGCTGCGAAACTATCTCTCCAAAATCTTTTGCACCCGCAATATCTTCATCAGATACACCGGGCTTTGGAAAAATATTTAAAAAACGCCCTTTCTTACCCTTTAGCATCCAGTAAAAAATGGTTACAAAACTAATGAAATTTGCGTGCTTATCCACCAAAGCAATGTGGCCACTCAATTTTGCTCCTGTGCCGGCTAGTATTTTCTTTGATTTTTCGAATGCCGTGATCCACATATTCCTTGCTCCTGTGATCATTACAACAGGGGTATCTTTTAATACTGCTCTTACAGATGGAGTGTTTAAGATTGAATTAAAAGGAATGCTTGGCGACAGAAACCATGCCTGGTAGCCAAGGATCACCAGATCGTATTTATCTTCTTTTAAAGTAAATGGCTCCAGTTGAGTAGGTACAGACAGTACACAATCGGGCATTACTTCAAAAAAAGTATTGCCTTTCCATGGAAAAGGATAAGGGATTGCCGTTTGAACAACTACTTTCTCTATAGTTACGCCTGGCGTTGAAATGGACAAAGTTAAATTATCAATAATTTCTCCCAACTGTCCCGATTGCGAGAAATATATAGCCAGCACCTTTTTATTCATCCTGTTGATCTATTAAAAATTTAAGTTCTGTAATGTATTGGAATGTTTGCGATAATCCATCACAGCAGATTGAACATCAGAAGATAATCCTTTGAATGAGCTTTGAATATAGGCGGCATCTGACTTAATTTCGCTTCTGTATTTTACAACTTTAGGAGCATTTTCCTGAATAATAAGCCTCAGAAATCGCCATTCGGCATTTTGTTGGTCTTTTTTAATAGCGGCCTCAAGTTTTACATGGCCTTGTTTAAATACATTCAGTTTTTTTGCTGCCCCTTTTTCAAAGCCGGCTTTTTTCATCAGCAAAGCGCCTGTGTAAGCATCTTTATTTATGCCGGTTGTACTTGCTATAAGTTTTATCTCATTGTCCAGTTCTTCGCTGCCAGCCTTCTCCATCACCTGGTAAAATGCCAGTTTATCGAAATTTTTTTGCTGTGCAGTTGCGTTCACAAATAATACAGAAAAAAATAATACCAACGAATAGTTAACCCTTTTTTTCATCGCGTTTTCTAAAAAATTCAAAGATAAGAAGAATGCTGTTGTTCTTCTCCATTACAGCAACAGCATAAGCAAATCTGGTGCTGGTCTTTAACCTTTGGTACTTTCAAAATGTTAATAAAGCAATACCTATGGTTATGCCGGCTTTTAAAGTTGTGATAAATACTTTTTTCTTGTGTAAATATTTGCTTAATCTTTGTATTTTATGAAGCACATCGATTCTATTATTATTGGTTCTGGCGCTGGCGGATTATCTGCAGCCTTGTCACTTGCAAAGGCCGGACAAAAAGTTGTTGTTATTGAACAGCATTACGTTCCTGGTGGCTGGTGCCATAGTTTTTATATTAACGGACAAAGGTTTAGCCCGGGTGTACATTATATCGGTAAAATGGACAAAGGTTCCTCTACCAGTGGTTTATTCGAAGCATTGGGAATCGCCAACGACCTGGTTTTTTTCAGAATGAAGCCAACTGCCTACGAACATTGCTGGATCGGTGACAAAAGATTTCATCTTCCCGCAGGAATAGAAAATTTATATACTACACTGGCAGAACAGTTCCCTCACGAAAAAAAGAACCTTAGAAAATACCTTGACCTTGTTAGAAAAGTAAGTGAACAATTGTACCTGATACCGTCTATGAGCGGTTTTTGGGACAACATTACTATTCCTTTCAGAACAGCGCAACTTGGTAAATATGGCCTTTTTACACTTAAGCGTGTGATTGATTGGCATATTAAAGACCCGTTACTTAAGCAAATATTAAATGTGCAGTGTGGTGATCATGGACTACCTCCATCACAGGCAGCCTTTCCTGTTCATTGTGTAGCAATGGATCATTATTTTGATGGCGGATTTTATCCAATGGGCGGCGGAGCTGGCATTGTAAAAGCCATGACAACAGCGATAAAAAAACTAGGTGGAGAAATTAAGACCGGTGTTGGCGTACAAAAAATTATGCTGGAAACAACTGGCAACAAAAAAAAGGCTGTTGGCGTATTGCTGGAAAATGGAGAAGAATTAAGAGCAGATAGAATCGTTTCCAACGCAGATCCTTACCAAACATATCATAAAATGATTGGTACAGAAAACCTCAGTAAAAAACTAAATGCAAAGCTAGCAAAAACCAAATACTCTGTAACATCCCTCATGCTTTTTGTAACTGTTGATATGGACGTTCGGAAAGCCGGTATGGATTCAGGAAATATCTGGATGATGAGAGATAAGAGCCTTGATGAACTTTTTAAAGAGATGTCTGCTGTTGATATTATTACTGAAGATGAATTCCCTGCGGTATTCATCAGTTGCAGCAGCATAAAAGATCCGGCTAGTTTCAATGGGCGCTATCACAATATTGAAGTGGTAACTTATATAAGCTACGATTCATTCAGCAAATTTGAAAATGAAGGTACGGTGCGCTCCGAAAAATACCTGCAATACAAAGAAAGGATAGGTGAAAAACTACTCAATAACCTGGAACAGGTTTTACCTGATATAAGAAAACATATTGTTCAAATGGATGTATCTACACCCATCACCAATGAGTTTTACATAAGGGCAACGAAAGGAAACGTATATGGAACAGAAAAAAATATCTGGCAGGTAGGGCCATTCACCTACAGCAACAAAGCCGAAATTGAAAATCTTTATTTGTGTGGAGCAAGTATTCTGGCGCATGGTGTTGGTGGTGCTATTAACTCCGGAATTCAAACAGCGGCAAAGATCCTGAATAAAAAATTAGACGACATGACCAAGGGGCAGGAAGGTCAGGAAGTGCGCATCTATGATGCCGAAGACAACTCACAATGGCCAGAATGGCTTATCAAAAAAATGGAAAGAAAAAGAGAATTGTTTAGGGAACCTGCTACTTCTATTAATTCTTAATCTCAAATTTTTTAAAATATTCTTAGTTTAAAACCAGCTTTAATAAGCTGGTTTTTTTTATTTTCGCAGGTCTCCAGACCGGTGCCTCTTCGTTACTTAATCTCAATTGATATCATTTTTCATTGCTGTTCGTCTAAAGAAATGCATCTTCATCATTTAAATTTCAATTGATATTATGTAAAATGATTGAATAAAATACAATTCAGAGCAAAGTGCAGAAGTTTCATACCAGTTAAAATAAGAAGGCTGTAAATAAATGGCAGATACTATACAGAATTTCTCCCGGCATTAATTATCCCGAACGAAGCCCTTATCACCATTTTTTCATAATTAACTTTATGAAATGAATCAATAAGCGCATCATCCATTTTACGCAGTTGCGTAATGGCAAATTGTTGAATAGTTACCAGAGGGAGTACAATTCTTTCTCTCATTGTTATTGATAAACGATCAACAGGGTAGTCACCCATTAAAATAGTTTTATCGGAAAGCAACAATACATATTTTTTAGTTAATTCAAATTCTTCATGGATCTTATTCCATATCTCTCCGAACTTTTTATCATCAGACAAAAATTCTGTCAATGGAAAATAACATTTCATCATTGACATTTCACAGTTATCTATAAGCGTTCTGAAAAATAAAGAATTTTGATGCAGAGATTTTAACTCATCAAACTTTCCTCTTTTTTCCATTTCCTGCAACGCCGTTCCTACACCAAAATAACCAGTAACATTTTGTTTTATCTGACTCCAGGATGCGACAAACGGGATGGCCCTCAAATCAGTTAAATTCAATTTTCCCGTGCGGTTACTTGGCCTGCTTCCGATGTTAGCCTCTGCATAAAATTTAAGCGGGCTCACTTCAGATAAATAATTAAAGAACTGTGGATGATATTTTAATGAAGTGTATGAAGTTAAACTGATCTCGGCCAATTCTTGAATCAGCGCTTCTTCTTTAGGCTGCAGCGTTATTCGTCTATTTGAAAATAGTTCGTTGGAAATACCTGCGTGTATAAGCTCTTCCATATTATACTGCGCAGAAGCCACTGTTCCAAAATTTGAACTAACGGTTTGACCTTGTATGGTAAGTTGAATTTCCTTTTGAGATATGTTCTTTCCCATAGAAGCATAAAAGCGGTTTGTTTTACCACCTCCCCTTGCTGGCGGTCCTCCGCGGCCATCAAAAAATACTACATCGATATTATATTTTTTTGAAACCGCGGTTAAGTCTTCTTTTGCTTTGTAGATACTCCAGTTACCCATTAGGTAACCTCCATCTTTCGACCCATCCGAAAAACCAAGCATGATCGTTTGTTGATTGTTTCGTTGTGCAAGCTGTTGCTTATAATGCTTGTTTTCGTATAGTGTTTTCATTATTACGGCAGCCTGTTGAAGGTCATCAATTGTTTCAAACAATGGAACCATATCAACGGTAAGCATTTGTTGATTCCATCCCGCCAATAAAAACAATCCATACACTTCCATTACATGTAAGGCACTTTCGCAATGGCTGATTATATATCGGTTACAACCAGCATAGCCATTCTGCTGCTGGATAATTTTTATACTCTTGATTGTTTCTATAGTATCTATGGCTATTTTATCTTCAATGCTAACAGAAGAATTTATTGGCTGCAGGTTTACAAGTTCATGCATTTTATCCACCTCATTTAAAGCAGCATAATTTGCAGGAAGTAACTTTTCCAATACCACCGAATGTATAGAACTGGTTTGCCGGATATCTAATGTTGCAAAGTGTAATCCGAAAACCTGAACTTTGTTTATCAGATTATCAACCAGCGGTAAAAACAATCCTTCATGCTGTTCCATGATGATTCTTCTTGCCTTGTTTAATGGTTCCATTATCTGTTGAGCATTTGAAACAGTTCGTTCGCCTTCAAAAAATACGTCTTTATATAACTCCCGTTCCATTTCCGCCAAAATAGTTTCTACGCCTTTAAAAGTTAGCCGACGCCTTAACCTTCTTATTTCCAGGTAATAACATTTTATAATGCCACTTCTTAATGCTTCTGCTACTTTTAATGTGGTGCCCGCCTGCACATATGGGTTACCATCCCTATCGCCTCCCGGCCAAAACCCCATTCTTATAATCGGATTATTGATGTTTGCAGCATCAGGGAATTTATTTTTTATAAATGAAAGTATTTTTCCGGCAGCATTATAAAATACATTTTCGAGGTACCAGATTAGGCTGGCTGCTTCGTCTAATGGAGTTGGTTTTTGTTTCTTTAAAAAAGCAGTTTTACCAAGTTGCTGTAAATACATATTTATCTGCGCTGCATTATTTTCTGCCAGCGACCTGGATAGATCATTAATTATACCCAATACAGCATCAGGGTAAAACTGTGTTGGATGTGCTGTTAAAATTAGCGTTACCGAAAAATCTTTTAATTTATTTTTTAACTGCTCTTCCTTGTTTTCCTCCAATATTTCCAGTTGCAGATGTTTTAATGTACCAGGTCCCATTGTATCATGCACTTCAGAAAAGGCAGCATCTTCTAATGCATCAAATAACACCACTTGTCTTTCAATAAATTGGATGAGCCGGAACAGAAGGTCTATTCTTTTTTCTTCCTCAACATACTTTACATAATTTGTAAAAAAATTATCCATAATCGCTGCCGGACTTTGCCCAACAGCATAACCTTCTTCACAATTATCCAATAGCAGGGATAGCAGTATGCCCGTCTTTTCAATTTTATGAAATGGTAAAGCTGTGAAAAGACTGTTGTAAAGTTGAAATTTTAAAGCAACAAGATTTTTGTATTGTTCCAGAGTATTATTAGAAACCTGCTGTATCATCTATTAAATTGATAATTTTAAAAGTATAACCTCTTTACGAAGTTAATTAATTCGGAGCGTGGTTTAAATAGCATTCTTCGCATCAAAGCTCCACTTCAAAATAATATGCTATTAACAAATTCGTTAATCCAAAAATCATGTTGTTACTTTTAGTTTTACTTCCTTGTAATAAAAGAACTACATAATTATAAGTCAAAAATATACAGATATTAGTTTTTGCCTATTGTACCTTGTTAACGCAACAGCTAACCAGTTGCAAAATTTAAAACCTATCTAAAACACAATCTGAAAAATGAGAAACCTCTTCACCACTAAGGGCATGGCAGTGTATTGTGCCATCTTCGTTCTTGTATTTATTTCCTATCTGTCTTTTGCTCAGGGAGGTCAATCAACCGGAAGAATCTTTCAAAAGGTAAATTCGTTTAAACAAAAACAATCTTTTTCTAAAGAATATAATGTTTTTGAAGAAAGCTCAAGGTCGGCATACACAGACCTAACAAAGCTGGTAAAGAAATTTAAATTGCTTGATATACACAGTGTAGATGAAATTGTAAAATCAAAACCGGATTTTCTGAATTTCACTGTTCCTTCGCCTGATAATGGCATACCTGCCAGGGTGCTCCTTTATAAAGAATCTATTTCTTCTAATGGTTTTACTTTAATTAGCAGTGATGGCAATACCAGTAATGCCGGTGATATTGTTCATTACAAAGGTGCTGTTGATGGGCAATCAAATTCCGTTGCAGCTTTTAGTTTTTCAAATAGCGAGATCGCTGGTTTTATCAGTAACGCCGATGGCAATTTTGTGATTGGAAAGCTTCAGGATAATTCTGGTGAACATATTATTTACAACGATAAAGATCTCACAAAAAATAATATTCAATCCTGTGGTACAAATACAGATATACCGCTAAGTCCGGGTAATTATTACAAAGCCGCTGCAAACACTGCCAACCTCACCACTAAATGTGTGAACTGGTATTGGGAAACGGATCAGGATATTTTTACAGCAAAAGGCTCTCTTGCCAATGTGAATACTTTCATGCAGGCAATTTTTAACCAGGTACAAACATTGTATGCCAACGATGGTATAAGCATAACATTAAAAACGCTGTTTGTTTGGACCACAACTGATCCTTATACCGGTACAAACACCAACGGATACCTTGATCAGTTTGGCGTTTACAGAACAACTTTTGATGGCGACCTGGCTACGCTTATTGGAACCAAAGGTGGCGGAGGTGTTGCGTGGATAAATGGTTTATGCAACGGTCAAACTAAATATAAAATGGCCTATTGTGGCATCTATACAAGTTATTCTTCTGTTCCTACTTACTCCTGGACAGTAGAGGTTATTACTCACGAACAGGGCCACCAGCTTGGATCACGACATACACACGATTGTGTTTGGAATGGCAATAATACAAAAATTGATGGCTGCGGCGATAATGCGGGATATACATCTGGAACCTGTGCTGTTCCTGCAAATCCTGTTGGAGGCGGTACCATAATGAGCTATTGCCACCTAACAGGAGTGGGCATTAATTTTAATCTTGGCTTCGGCCCTCAGCCAACTGCGCTGATAATAAATAATGTAAATAATTCTGTCTGCTTAACCAATTGCAACAGCGGTTGTACGGTTCCCGATCAACCAACAACAATTGCAGGAAATACTGCAGTATGTGCAGCAACTTCACAAACTTATTCTGTTGCTCCTGTTTCAGGTGCAACTAGTTACACCTGGACATTGCCTTCCGGTTTTACTGGCAGTTCAGTAACAAATTCAATAACGCTTACCACCGGAACAAATAATGGTAGTATCTCTGTACTTGCAGTAAATAGTTGTGGTAACAGTACCGCAAGTACGCTGGCAATAGTTACAACAGCTGTTCCGTTGCAACCGGCTATTATTACCGGAAATACTGCAGTTTGCCCTGGCACTGCACAAACTTATGCCGTTACTGCGGTTAATGGAATTAGCAGCTATACGTGGACGTTACCATCAGGTTGGTCTGGCAATTCAACTACTAATTCCATTAACGTAACCTCCGGAACCGGAGGCGGAAATAT
>CAZCAA010000008.1:0-94146 GCA_964496585.1 uncultured Ferruginibacter sp. | reverse complement strand
GGGAATATAAGCGTTACAGCTGTTAATGGCTGTGGAACAGGTGCCGCAAGAAGCCTGGCAGTTACTGCCGGTGGAACAACACCTTCAACTCCGGGAGTAATTACTGTTACGGGAGGTGCAGCTACTGTGTGCACGGGCGATTCCAGAACTTACACCGTACCACAGGTTTCAGCAACAACTTATAATTGGGTAACTCCGGCGGGAACAACAATAAACAGCGGTCAGGGAACAAACAGCATCGACCTAAGTTTCACCGCAAACTTCACAAGTCCGGGCACTTTATCAGTAACGCCATCTAATAACTGTGGAGCTGGTGCTGCAAGAACACTTAGTATTAGTAAAGCTGTTCTTTCCAAGCCGGGAACGATAACGGTGGCGGGTGGCATTGTAAAGGTTTGCAGTGGTGATACAAGATCTTATAGTGTTACTGCTGTGGCAGGAGTTACTTATAATTGGGTTGCTCCTGTTGGTGCCAGTATTTCGAGTGGCCAGGGAACTGCTGCTATTTCCATTACATTTACCCCAAACTTTACTGCTAACGGTACGTTAAGCGTTACTGCAAATAGCGCTTGTGGTAGTAGTGCTGCCAGAACCTTAACGATCGCAAGAAATCTTCCAACATCTCCAGCGTCAATATCGGGTAATCTTGCTCCCTGCGCAGGAACCATTGCATCTTATACTGTTCCTGTAGTTTCGGGTGCAACATCTTATTTGTGGACTTTACCTGCAGGAGCTGTTGCCCAGGGCTCATCCACAGGGAACAGCATTAACATTCTTTGGGGAACAAGGGGAGGAACACTTGCCGCCAAAACAGTAAATAATTGCGGAACTTCAGGCTCCAGATCTGTGAAAGTTGTTATCTCATGCACGGCCAGACCTGAAGCGTTCGTAAATTCAACCGATAGCAAAGCGGATGTTTATCCAAACCCCGCGAACGATATAGCCAACGTGAGGTTTTTTGCTAAAGAAAAAGAACTTTTCAATTTATCGGTAACAGATATAACAGGAAGAAAATTGATAACAGATAGGTTGCAATCAACAGCCGGAATAAATCAACACAGTTTTAATGTATCACGGCTAGCAAAAGGAACTTACCTGATCATAATTGAATCTATTTATAATCGACAGATTCTAAAATTAAATGTTCAATAGCAAGCATAAATAAATATGAAAAAACCGGTGAAACATTCACCGGTTTTTTTATATCATAGTGAGATAAATATAACGTAAAGGATTAAACGAAGTGTTTACGAAAATGAATAAATTCCGAAACTATTAACAAAACCGAAATGTGAATAACCAGATTGCACAGCTTTTATGCCTAATCACCGCTGTTAGATTTTACAGTATTATAATCAAGTGATTTTTATTTTTTGTTGAAAACTTTGGTATAAGTTTTATAGATTAAGTTTAATATACTTTTTACCTTTCTATTGATAAATTCTACGAGTTACAATAATTTGATCATTCAAAATAACAGTCTTTTGATTCATTCATTTTATTCGTTGCCCTGCAGATTTTATTAAAAACCAGTTGAAAAACATGGAACAATTTAAAGATGATACTTACTCCGTTATTATTTAAACAATCTCCCTTAAAGAAAATAAAGGTTTGGGTACTATCGCCCACCTTAGAAAGTAAGGACGATAATATTGACTACTACTACGACTTTACTCAAAGTATCGAAGAGTATACCAGACTGTTTTCAGAATTAAATATAAACTGGCAATGGCAACCTGTAACTATGTTGAATTTTAGCCAGGTAATTGAGAATATAGAAGCCGAAAAAGAAGGTATTAATATTCCGGTTGTATTGAATCTCTGTGATGGTGATGAAACAAACGGTACACCAGGCATTTCTGTTGTTAAATTATTAGAAGAGAAAGATATAATTTTTACGGGTGCTGACGAATATTTTTACAACATTACCACTTCTAAAATCCCAATGAAAACAGCATTTGATAATGCTGCAGTTCCCAATGCTGCCTGGAAAGCAATTCTTAATGAAAAAACAGATTGCTCAACTATTTTTAAAGAACTCGGTTCTCCTCTGATTATTAAGCCTGCCGTTTCGGGTGGAAGTATGGGCATCGGAGTTAAAAATATTGTTGACAACGAGGAAAGCCTTACCACTTTATTAAACCAAATGTTTGAAGGATACCGTGGATGGAATTTAACTGCTGATGGAATTATTGCTGAAAAATTTATCTGCGGAAGAGAATTTACCACATTGATAACTGGTTCCTACAATGAACCTGATAAAGCGGTTATTTATACTCCCGTAGAAAGAGTTTTTCATGCTTCGCTTCCTGATAAAGAAAAATTTTTATCCTTCGACAGACTCTGGGAAATTTATGAAGAGGAAGATGCTATGCCCGATGAAGAAAACTTTTACGAATACCAGCTTCCTGAAACCGCGATCTTAGATGAAATTAAAAAATTAAGCTGGGATGCTTACTGTGCAACAAAGGGAAAAGGTTATACAAGAGTAGATCTTAGAATGGATGCCGTAACTAAAAAAATATTTGTATTGGAAGTAAATGCACAATGTGGTATAAGTGAAGACGAGAATTTTACTTCTATTGGCGCTATTCTACGTTTTGAAGGGAAAACATTTTCACAATTGCTGATTGAAATTTTGAATGACGCCTTTAACAGAGCTTCAAAAAAGGAGAAAAAGAAAAAAATATCAAACCGAAAGATCGCATAGGTTTATATTTATTTCTATTAAAATCATTTTTTACTAGATTTGTCGGGGCGACTAACATGACAGCGAAAAGGTTGCTTTATTTGCTGAATAAATTATTATCAACTTATAACTTTTCATTTCTCATGCAAGTTGTTTTTTCTTCGAAAATTTCATGGCGTTCCCAAGGTCAGCAGATAATAAGGAGGAAGGAACTGCTATGAAAATTTGTGTATTACAACCGGATTATTCTACCAGCAATGTAGATTATAAAAATTACGATCCGCCCAGGAACTTATCAGCGTTGCGACCGAATGATGAGGTTCAACATGTTTTTTTAAATAAGCTTACTACTTACAGTCAGTTAAAAGAGCTTAGTAAAAAGAGCTTTGATATTTTTGTGAATCTATGTGAAGGCTATCTGGAATGGGAGATTCCATCCATCGATGTTATTTACTTTCTGGAATTATTAAACCTTCCTTTTACAGGTCCGTCTTCTGTTTTATATGACCCGCCAAAAGACCTGATGAAATATGTGGCTTATACACAAGGAGTTGCTTCCCCGGCTTTTGCCATTATTCATCAACTTTCAGAAATTCATGATTCATGTAAACAACTTGCTTATCCACTTTTCGTAAAGCCCGCAAAAGCGGGAGATAGCCTTGGGATAAACGAACACTCACTCGTACAAAATGAAGAAGAGTTGTACAAACAAGCTTCTTCCATTATTGATGAATACTCACCATTGTTAATAGAAGAATATGTGCAAGGAAGAGAATTTACCGTAATGCTGGTAGCTGATGCAACTGATTCAAAGAGGGTTCATGTTTTTAAACCTGTAGAATATATTTTCCCCCTCGGCAGAAGTTTTAAAACCTATACCTTAAAAACGTCTGAATTACACCCGGAATGCAATGTGCCTGTAAATGATGAAACGCTTGCAGCAAAACTAACAACAGCAGCAGAAAATATTTTTTTGGGGTTTGGAGGCGTTGGTTATGGTAGAATTGATTTTAGAATGAACACGGATGGTTGTATTTATTTCCTTGAAATCAATTTTACCTGCTCTGTCTTCTACACAGATGGTTACGAAGGATCTGCCGACTATATTTTAAAAATAGACGGAACAGGACAAGCCGGCTTTTTAGAGAAGATAATCAGCGAAGGCATTGCGAGGCATCGCAGAAAGCAGAAAATATATTTTATGAAAGGAAATGCTGTTGCTGGATATGGAATTTATGCTATCGAAAAGATTAATAAAAATGAATTGATCTTTCAAGGAGAAGAAAAAGCACAAAGAATAGCTACCAAATCATACATTTCAAATAATTGGAACGCAAAGGAATTAATTAACTTCAAAAAATACGCTTACCCTATTAGTGAAGAAGTTTTTATTTTATGGGACGAGAATCCCGCGGAATGGGCTCCTCAAAATCATAGTTGCAATGCCAATACTGCTTATCATGGCTTAAATGTATATGCTGTTAGAGAGATTCAGAAAGGAGAGGAATTAACACTTGATTACGCTCTTTTTCTGGATGAGCACATGCAGCCATTTAATTGCAATTGTGGTTCAGAAAACTGCAAGGGCAAAATCTCCGGCATTCCGGGAAATTCTGTTAATAGCAGGGCGATGAAACTTAAAAGCTGATCTCACAAAACATTGTATATATAAATATCATTGAAGTCCGAGCTATATTTAAACCTCAATCGTTCATTTTTACAATTAAATACCAGTCATTATCCAATAGCAGGTATGCGTAATCGTAACAACAAAAATATTGCGTACCTTTTTTATTTGTATAGATGTGCGTAAAGTATTTAAATTGAAATCCACATTGTAACATAGTTTCTTTTGAAGCCTTACCCATTTCTTCTTCAGCCGGAATAAAACTTTCCAGAATCCGTCTATTTTTTCCTAAAGCGTGATTTACGTTTCTTACAAGATTATTTGCTTCCGCATTTAAAAGATTGTTGTAGTTATTTCTACAATGATCGTTACAAAATTTCTTGTCTGCCCTTCCTTTGATCTGCTTTTCGCAACAGATACATATTTTATTTTGAATGATCATTATGTATGATGTTTATCGTTTACAAGTACACTACAAGATTAACTATTAACACAAACGTTTACAAGTGCTTTTATACAACTATAAATGTTTAAAACACGATTCATTTGTGTGGTAACGCACATCTTTGTTAAGTAAAAACGGTACCGGTAATTAAAGAAACATCATTACTAAAAAGTAAAAAGTAAAACAATGAATGCATTAAGAAACAAAGTTCAGCTGATAGGCAACCTGGGCAATGCCCCGGAAGTACGCAATACAGAATCCGGTAAAAAACTGGTAAAATTTTCTGTAGCAACAAACGAAGTGTATAACAATAACAAGGGAGAAAAGGTGAAAGAAACACAATGGCACAATGTAATTGCGTGGGGAAAGGTTGCTGAAATTGCCGAAAAATATCTTCACAAAGGATCTGAAGTAGCCGTAGAAGGAAAACTCATTACAAGAAACTATAATGATAAAGAGGGGAATAAAAAGTATGTAACGGAAGTTCAATTGAATGAATTGCTTTTGTTGGGTGGTAAACAAGCGGATTAATTCCGGGCTTTTTATGTGTTGTAGTTATTTATTGCAGAAGATGGCTTTTGATTTGAAGGAATTATATCGGTGCGTTAGAAAAGTAGTTGTGTTGATCAGATTAAACTGTCATCTCTGCAATATTTATTTGTATTAAAATAATTACAGGTTTTACATATCCGTGGATATTTATTTGAAGAAATTATATATTGGCTTGTAATAATTAGCAGTTTATATCATCAACAAAATAATTTTTTATACATTGCTATATGCAACAGCCAGATGAGGACAATATAATATTTAAAACAGCGGCAGATTTTATCAACAACAGTAACCATCCGGTTTTTTTAACCGGAAAAGCCGGTACAGGAAAAACCACTTTTTTAAAGTTTATAAAAGAGAATACTAAAAAAAATACAGCTGTAGTTGCACCAACCGGTGTTGCGGCAATAAATGCAGGAGGAACTACTATACACTCTTTTTTCCAGATTCCTTTTGGACCCTATCTTCCTGTTAATAATAATCATTTTAACAGCAGTAGCACGGGCGACAAAAATAGTTTACTTGGAAATTTAAGGCTTACGGCCGAGAGAAGGGAAATAATGGAATTGCTGGAACTGCTGATTATAGATGAGATCAGTATGGTGAGATGCGACGTACTGGATGCCATAGACGCAATACTAAGACATGTTCGAAAACAATACGCAAAACCTTTTGGAGGCGTGCAGGTTTTGTATATCGGAGATATGTATCAATTGCCACCGGTGGTAAAGGATGACGAATGGAAAATGTTAAGCACTGTTTACAATAACCAGTATTTCTTCAGCAGCCTTGTTGTTGCCGAAGCGTATCCTGTTTATATCGAATTAAAAAAAGTATATCGCCAAAATGATGCAGGATTTATAAATCTGCTCAACCAGGTTCGTAATAATGAGATGGATGAAGATGGTTATGAATTACTTCATAGTCGTTATCTCCCAGACTTTGAAACAGGTGATGCAGAAAATTTTATTACATTAACAACACATAATAATAAAGCTGATGCCATCAATGTTCAGGCATTGGCCAAGCTAATTGAAAAAACGCATTCCTTTTTTGCAAGTGTTAATGGTTCTTTCAATGAAAATTCTTTTCCTGCCGACGAAGTGCTTAATTTAAAAATTGGTGCACAGGTAATGTTCCTGAAGAATGATCTGGAAAAAGTTAGACGCTATTATAATGGGAAAATTGGTGTTGTAAAAAAAATTGAGGACGATAAAATTTGGGTTGAATGTAGCCAGGATGAAACTTACCAACTTATAGAGGTAAAAAAAGAAACCTGGCGGAACATAAAATATTCATTGAATAATAAAACAAGACAAATTGAAGAAGAAGAACTTGGCTCTTTTATACAATATCCATTAAGGCTTGCCTGGGCAATCACGATACACAAAAGCCAGGGTCTTACTTTTCAAAATGCTGTTATTGATGCAGGAAGCGCTTTTGCGCCAGGACAGGTATATGTTGCATTAAGCCGATGTACATCGCTGGAAGGAATAATATTAAAAAGTAAAATTTCTTATAACAGCCTCCATAGCGATGAGCGTATCGTTGAGTTTGCCACTAAACAGCAGAGTAATAAGATGCAGGAGCAAATATTATTGAATGCTACCAAACAATACCAACAGGAAATTATTCTGCAATTATTTAATTTCACAGCTCTTGAACAAATGGCAATTGAGTTAGCTGATTGGATTAGCAACAATAATAATTTCACTGATGGATTGCCAGTATGGCTAAAATCATTAACAGCTCAACTATGTGTTTTTAGCGGTCACGGCAGAAAATTTGAAGATGTGTTGTTTAAGTATTTTATGCAGGATGGTTTGCCAGAGAATGATGAGCTATTGCAGGAGCGTTTTAAAAAAGCGGCAGCATGGTTTTATAACGAAGTTGAAGAAGCAAAGAAGTTTGTATTACAATCTCCTGCTTCAACCGACAACAGGCAATCGGCAGCTGATTACAATATTAAATTACAGAAGATTTTTGATTTGCTGTGTTATAAACTTCATCTATTAAATGAATCCAGAACTGGTTTTTCACTTTCAGGATATAAAAAACAAAAAGCTGCCTTTCATAGAGAATCATTCACTATAAGCGCTTATTCTGGAAAATCCTCTTATGTGTCGAAGGACATAAAATATCCCGAGCTTTTCACAAAACTTAAAGACAAAAGAAACGAAATTGCTTCCGCTAAAGACGTTGCGGTATATATGGTTTGTAATACTATTTCAATTGAAGAGATGGTTCAATTTCTGCCGGGCACATTAGATCAATTGAGCCGAATTACTGGTTTTGGTGCTGTTAAATTAAAACAATACGGCAATGAATTTATAAAGATTATTCAGGAATATTGTGAATTGAATAATATCGAATTAGGACAAGAAAATAATTTTTCCGCAGCGATAAAAGTAAAGAAAATCAAAACGCAGAAGGTTAAAAAGTTAGACACGAAAAAAGTCAGCTTTGATCTTTTCCGTTCGGGTAAATCTGTGTTTGAGATAGCACAGGAAAGAAACCTCAGCGCAAATACAATTGATTCACACTTGATTCACTTTATTGAAACAGGCGATATTAATATTGATGACTTACTGGATAAAAAAAAACAGCAAGCTATTGGTAAGGTTATAGAAACCATAGAAAATAAAACGCTCACGGCTTTAAAAGAGCAACTACCTGATATTAGCTATTCAGAGTTAAAATGGATGATCGCTTTCCAAAAGAGAACAGGAGTTGTGTCAAGTCAAATTTTACCTGCCAAAGTCATCTTGTAATCTTACGATATCGTCTTCATCACTTGGATGGTTGTTATCGGTATGTATCCAGATCTCTGCAACAATGCCCCATTCATTTAAACCTATCAAGCGATGGCGCTCTCCTTTTTTTAACGTTATACAATTGCCTTTAACCAGGTTTGTTCGCTGGCTTTCAATATCTGTATCGCTGGTGGCAACAGCTGCGCTTCCCTGAATGAGTTTCCATACTTCTGAACGCCTGTGATGATATTGCCAGCTTAATTTTTTATCAGGTGCGACCAATAAAATTTTAGGACTTAATTTTCCCTGCATCAATATTTTCTTATCAAGCTCGGGAAAAAATAAATCAATAAATTTTTTTGACGCATTTTCATCAATTACAAAAAAACCGCCCCAGGGCCTTTCATTATCAATTTTACTTACAGCAAGTTTATTCTTGTTTAGCATCAATTGAATCTCAGAAAATATTTTCTCCCTATCCTTCATACAAGTTATTTATTTTTTTATAGTTTGCTACCTGCCCATGTAAACCATAAGTATCTGCACGTCGCTGGGATTCACTCCTGAAATACGGGATGCCTGCCCAAGTGTTCGGGGTTGTATTTTCAGAAACTTTTGCCTTGCTTCGTTACTCAATGATACCAATTTACTATAATTAAAATTTTCAGGTATAGAAAGATTTTCAAGCTGACTCATTTTATCAACCAGTTCTTTTTCCTTTTCAATATACACATCATATTTGATTTGTATTTCTGCCTGCTCAATTACATCAGGAGGAAAACTACCCAGCTTTTCTCCCAGCAATGGAATTTGTAAAATCATAGATTTAAGATCAATTCCCGGCCGCAACAATAGCTGCGCTGCTTTCTGCTTCATTAATAACGGTGACGAACAAACGCTATTTAGATAATCGTTTGCATCTTTCCCATCCAGACTTAATTGTTGAAGCGTTGACTTCACCTCATTAACCTTCTTCATTTTATCCTGAAGATTATCCATCCTTTCCTGACTGGCCAACCCAAGCCTGTAACTTATTTCTGTTAAGCGCATATCTGCATTATCCTGCCGAAGCAATGTCCTGAATTCTGCCCGGCTGGTAAACATCCTATATGGCTCATCTGTGCCTTTATTGATCAGGTCATCTATCAACACTCCGATATAGGCTTCCGACCTTTTTAACACCAATGGTTCCTGCCGGATACTCTTTTGGTGAGCATTTATTCCGGCCATTAAACCCTGGCAAGCAGCTTCTTCATATCCCGTAGTTCCGTTAATTTGCCCAGCAAAGAAAAGGTTACTGATCAATTTCGTTTCGAGACTGAATTTTAGTTGGGTTGGTGGAAAATAATCATATTCAATAGCATATCCCGGCCTGAACATTTTACAGTTTTCAAAGCCAGGAACTTGCCTAAGTGCCTGTAACTGAACATCTTCTGATAGGGAGGTAGAAAATCCGTTAACATATATTTCTACGGTATTCCAACCTTCAGGCTCTACAAACAGTTGGTGCCTGTCTCTTTCAGCAAACCTGTTTATTTTATCTTCTATACTTGGGCAATACCTTGGTCCCGTTCCCTGGATACGCCCCTTAAACATAGGGCTTGATTCAAATCCGGTTTTCAATATATCGTGAACATTCTGGTTAGTATAAGTGATCCAACAACTTCTTTGATCCGCAGCTTTAAGAGTTGGCTTAGCCAAATAGCTAAATCCAACCATCTCATCATCTCCTTTTTGCTCCTCCATCTTACTGTAGTCGAGACTTCTTCCATCAACCCTTGGGGGAGTTCCTGTTTTTAACCGGTTAGATTCAAAACCAAGACTCACCAATTGTTCCGTTATCCCGGTTGCAGCTTTCTCCGCTACCCTTCCGCCACCAAAATTCTTTTCTCCTATATGAATAACACCATTTAAGAAGGTTCCATTAGTAAGCACCACTGCATTCGAATAAATTTGATGGCCTAATCCGGTTACTACACCTTTAACAATCTGGTCTTCAACAATCAACTCTTTCACGGTATCTTGGTAAAAATCCACGTTAGCGGTATTCTCCAACATCTCACGCCAGGTGGCTGCAAATAACATTCTATCATTTTGGGCCCTTGGGCTCCACATTGCAGGCCCTTTAGATCGATTCAACATGCGGAATTGAATCATACTTCTGTCGGTCACTATGCCGCTATATCCTCCCATTGCATCAATTTCCTTCACAATTTGACCTTTTGCTATTCCTCCCATTGCCGGATTACAGCTCATTTGCGCAATAGTTTGCATGTTGGTAGTTACTAACAACACTTTACTACCCATATTTGCTGCAGCAGCAGCAGCTTCGCAACCAGCATGACCGGCACCAACCACTATAATATCATATATAGAAAACATGCGCAAAGGTAATACACTACTGCTTATTTTAAAATACCATCCCTCATGGTTGTTTTTAAAGACTAATTGGGCAACTAGGCGTCAATTTAAAATTATTATAACTTAGAATGCACGTTTCATGGGAAACATTGAGATAGTTGATGTATAAAATAACGAGCTTGTTCCACGTGGAACGTAAAAAGAATTCAACATGTTTCGATATAGTTGTTTCACGTGAAACATTGAGATAGTTGATGTATAAAATAACGAGCTTGTTCCACGTGGAACAACTGTGATTTTTGCAACGCCATTAAAGAAAGTTCCTTGGTTAGTTTTTATATTTCTGATATAATTGAAGGTAATAATCTTCCTTACTTCTCATTAACTTAATATCACTCTTAGACTTATCCTTATAACCACAAAGATGTAATACAGCGTGGAAAATAACTCTTTGCAATTCATTGGAAAAACTCTTGTTATAAATTTCGGCATTAGATTTAACCATTTCTACACTAATGTAAATTTCTCCCCCAATACGCTTACTATTCCCATCATTTGATCCGAAAGTAATAACGTCAGTAAAATAATCGTGCTGCAAGTTGGACCGATTAATATCCAACAGATAACTATTGTCGCAAAAAATAAAATTCAAGTGGTCAACCTGCTTACTCTCCTTTCCAGCCAATATAACGATAAACGATTTTAACCTCGCCCTGTTTATTAAGCGAGTCTTTTTTTGAAAATTAAATTGAATTGCCATGTTGTTAATATTTCTAATCTCGGAACGTATACCAGTTATATCAACCTACTTTTACAGTTATATAAAGCAAGAATGACAAAGAAATTATCCGAGATCAAAATTGGGAAAAAAGTAATTATTAAATCATTTGTTGATGATGATATTTATTTAAAACTTATGGAAATGGGTTGTGTGCCTGGAGAAATAATTACCGTAAATCAAATTTCGCCCTTTAAAGACCCTATTTCAATTATGGTAGCTGGCTACCAGCTAAGTTTAAGATTAAATGAAGCAGAAAACATTATAGTAGAAGAAATAATATAGTATATTATATTTACATATGAGAGTTGGTTTATACTTTGGCTCCTTCAATCCTATTCATATAGGACATCTAATTATCGCAAATCACATTGCTAACAACACAGATGCCCAGGAAGTCTGGTTTATAGTATCTCCACAAAATCCTTTTAAACCCTCAAATACGCTGCTGAACGAGAACCACCGTTTAAATCTCGTTCGAACCGCTATAGAGTCAGAAAAGAAATTAAAAGCAAGTAATGTAGAATTCAAATTACCCAAGCCTTCTTATACAGTAAATACGCTCGCTTATTTAAAAGAGCAATACCCACAACATGAATTTGTAATCATAATGGGAAGTGATAGTTTCCAAAATCTGGAGAAGTGGAAAAATGCAGAAATTATTATAAATAATTACGCTATCTATCTTTATAAAAGACCTGGTTTTGAAATAGAAAATAAAATAAATGCTAGAATAACAATTGTTGATGCTCCACTATTAGAAATATCGTCTACCCATATACGTAAGTTAATTGCTGAAGGAAAATCAATACGTTACCTGGTAACCGATGATGTAAAAAATGAGATCGAAGCAAATCACTATTATTTGTCGGCCTTAGAAAATCCAGCCAAGAAAAAGACAACATAAAACAACAACCGGCGCAGGCAATTTAGTATACTTTAGTAAAACAAAGGTTGCAATAATTACAAATAAACTCAACATACTGGTCCTATCCACATGATCCAGATGAACACCATTTAACAAGTAAAGTGTAGCAGCCCACATAACTCCAACAACAACAGCATTGATACCTTCAAGTGCTCTGAAAACAACCACATATTTTTTTAAGAATTGCCATACCGGAAAAAAGAAAAGAACCAATAATGCACTCGGCAAAAAAATTGCTACTGACCCAATAATACAACCCAAAAGTTGCATTTGGTGTCCTTCCTTTTCTAATGCCATACCGCCTGCAAATGAGGCAACAGAAAATACAGGCCCCGGAATTGCCCGCACCATTCCGTAGCCCGTTAACAGATCTGTTTTATCAATGCGTATTGCATTAGGATTGTTCTCTTTAATAATCGGAGACGTAGGCCTGGCAACGTATTGGTCGAGCATCATGGGTAACAGAACATCTCCGCCCCCAAAAACAAAACTACCAAAACGATAAAAGTTTTCAAAGAGATTATAAGCTTTTCTATTAGGCCAATCTTGCTTTCTCGCAGTTTCACTAAGCACACCGGCAACAATAAAGATCATAACAAATAACCAGATATTTGTCCAACGTATTTGTTTAGGCTTAATGGCAACCTGCATGGGTATACGCCTATCGCTAAAGTTTGTAGCGATGCCGCCTGCAACAATCAAAACAGGAAATATCCACGGCATCTTAAAAAGAAAATAAGTAACCATCATTGCTATCAACATAATCACCTGCGTGATAATATTCTTAACTGAAATTTTAAATGCCCTAACAGCCGCAAAAGCCAAAAACCCAATTGCCATTGGTTGGATAAACTTGAATATATTTTCAGTAAGATTTTTGTCAGTAAATTTTGTAAGTAAAAAAGAAAGAAGACCCATCAAAAAACAGGCTGGCAGAATCCATATTAATAACGTTATTACCGCAAGTGGAACACCTCCACGCTTATACCCGATCAAAGTAATAACTTGTGTACTTGAAGCTCCAGGCAAGAGCTGACAAAAAGAATTGTATTCAATTAACTCTTCTTCGGTAACATATCGTCTCTTATTTACAAATGTTTTCAACATCATACCTAAGTGGCCCTGCGGACCTCCGAAAGCTGTAATAGTATACATCAATACTGCTTTCAGAAAAGGTATGTGTCTCAATAATTTCAAATAAAATAAAGATTTTACTTTTTCAAACCAATTTCTCTTAAACGTTCATCAAGATACTCACCTGCAGTTATATCATCATAAGCCTTTGGATGTGCTTCATTAATGCAGTTATCAAGGCACTTTAAACTCATCGCAGCAACAGGATGAAGAAAAAATGGTATAGAAAACCTGCTGGTATGCCATAAACTCCTGTCGGGATTAACAACCCGGTGAGTTGTACTCCTAAGCTTATTATTGGTTAGCCTTTGCAACATGTCTCCAACATTTACAACAATCTGGTCGGGTAGCGAAGTAACGGCAACCCAATCACCCGACTTAGACAGAATTTCCAAACCATCTGCAGAAGCACCAACCAATAGTGTTATCAAATTAATGTCTTCATGTTGCTCAGCTCGTATTGCACTTTTAGGTTCATGCGTTATTGGTGGATAGTGAATGGCCCTTAAAATGGAATTACCATTGCTTACATATTTATCAAAATAAGATTCCTCTAAACCAAGATATAAAGCGATTGCCTGCAGTAATGCTTTTCCCGAAGTTTCAAATGCTCTATACGCATTATCAAAAGTTTTATTAAATCCATCAACCTGGTCTACCTTAACATTGGAGGGATAACTATCTGTCGTAAATCCATCGGATGCCACTTGTCCGTATTGGAAAAATTCTTTCAGATCAGGTGCGTCGCTTCCTTTTGCATGTTCGGTACCAAAACTCGTATAACCTCTCTGGCCGGCCATTTCAGGCAACTCGTATTTTCTTTTTTGCTCCAGTGGCAATGAAAAAAACTGTTGCACATGTTGATAAAGATCTTTAATAAGCTCGTCGGAAATTCCGTGATTCTTAACCGCAACAAATCCCACTTCTTCGTAGGCTTTTCCTAATTGCTGCACAAATTTTTCCTTTTCTGTTATGCCAGATTGTAAAAAAGCAGCAAGGTCTACCGTAGGTATCGACATATTATTTTTCTGTTTTGATGCAACGAATGTAGATTTGATTATGAAAATTTACAAAAGTTATTTTTTATTTAATCGTTGTTGGCAACTTGTTTTTTTAATAAGCCTTCAATTTATTTTCCAATCTTGTGCTAATAAGACTTATCCATTACAAACTGAACAATATTCTTTTAAATCAGTTTCCGGTTTACCTGATTATAAATACCTTGATTACTGGGCGGCAAATCCTGGTAAAAAAAATCCTTCGGATAGTGTTTCAGCAGCGCTTTCTTCATCATACAGCCCAACTAAATCGGTAGATGTTTTTTTTATACATCCAACTACATTCACGGATAGCGAAGACAGTAGTTGGAATGCAGCAATTGATAATGCAGCTATCAATCAAAAAACAGACATATCCAGTATTTTATATCAGGCTAGTGTATTTAATGAAAGCTGCAGAATATTTGCACCCAGATATCGCCAGGCACATATCAGAGCTTTTTTTACCGATAAGACAATTGCGACTCGCTATTTCGACATTGCCTATCAAGATGTAAAAGCAGCTTTTCAGTATTACCTGGAATATCAAAGAAACGGCAGGCCTTTTATAATCGCATCTCACAGCCAGGGAACTTTACACGCAGCAAGGTTACTAAAGGAATTTGTAGAAGGAAAAAAATTACAGGAGCAGTTAGTTTGTGCATACATTATCGGTTTACCCGTATCCGACAACTATTTTTCTATTTTAAAACCATGCAGTGATTCACTTTCTACAGGCTGCATTGTATCCTGGAGAACTTATCTGCAGGGCTATGAACCTGAATTCGTGGAGCAAGAGAAATTTAAAGCAATAGTAATTAATCCATTAACCTGGACAAATACAACTGACGAAATATCATCAAGTGAGAATAAAGGAGGTATTTTAAAAAATTTTAATAAGGTCGTGCCTCATGTTGTAAGCGCACAAGTTCATGGTAATATTTTGTGGACAAGCAAACCTCATATATTTGGAAAATTTCTACTTCGTACAAAAAATTACCATATAGGTGATATAAACCTGTTTTACATGAATATCCGCAATAACGTGAGAACCAGGATCAATAGTTACCAAAAGAATTATAAACCGTAACGGGCACTTATCTCCATCATTCTATCAATTGGCTTCTTAGCAGCTAACCGAAGTGATTCCTCCATTTTTATCTCCGGCGTTTCGTACTTCATACACAGGTATAATTTTTCAAGACTGTTTAATTTCATGTACGGGCAATCGTTACACGCGCAGGCATTATTTGGAGGTGCAGGAATAAATGTTTTAGTAGGATTTGCTTTTTGCATCTGGTGCAGTATTCCGGTCTCTGTTGCCACGATAAATTCTTTACTATCTGATGACTGCGTATATTTCAAAAGTCCCGTGGTGCTCCCTATAAAGTCTGCTAAAGCCAATACAGGTTCTTCACACTCAGGATGTGCGATAACCTTTGCGTGCGGATGCCTGATTTTTAATTTGGTGATTTTTTCCTGGCTAAATATCTCATGCACCATACAAGCACCATTCCACAACAACATATCTCTACCGGTTTGTTTGTTGATATAGGCCCCAAGATTTTTATCAGGAGCAAATATTATTTTTTGCTCCGGCGGCAAGCTCTCGATGATCTTCTGTGCATTAGAAGAAGTGCAGATGATATCACTCAATGCTTTCATACCAGCGCTACAATTAATGTAAGTTATAACCAGGTGTTCAGGATGTTTGTCTTTAAAAATCTTAAATAAAGCTGGAGGAGCAGAATCGCTCAAAGAACAACCAGCATTGAGATCGGGTAATAAAACTTTTTTTGAAGGATTTAATATTTTAGCGGTTTCTGCCATAAAATGTACACCTGCAAAAACAATTATGTCTGCTGTTGTGCTTTCTGCCTTTTGTGCTAAGCCCAGGCTGTCACCAATAAAATCAGCAACATCTTGAATATCTGGTTCCTGGTAGTAATGCGCCAGGATAATGGCATTTTTTTCCTTTTTAAGTTTTTCGATTTCTGAAAACAGATCTAATCGCGGATCAACCTCAACGTCTAAAAATCCTTTTTCTGCAACAAGTAAATTTCTTACTATTTCATTGTTAATATCTACCATAATATGTATTAATACTATTTATTTATATAATCACTTATTACTATTAGGGCTGTTAATAAGTGGAAATATTTATTTAGTCATCTGATGCAAAATTAAAAAGTTTAGTTTATCCACGTTCATCAACACTTAATTAACATCCATAAAAACAGTTAAAATTGGCTTGATAATATTACCCGGAGCGATTACCTACCGTAAAAATAAAAAAAGAACTAACAGCTGTTAATAATATTGTGCGAGGATAATATTTTGATGTTTTTTACAAAAAGCTATGTTAATACTGCCTTGATAATATATCGGATACACACATTATATTTTTCAGGAAAAATTGCTTCGTTACTTATCCCCTAATTTATCCTACTTCTAAATTAACAAAAGCATGGATATCCACCTAAAACCATGCTTATACACATTTGGTCTGTTAATAGCGTTGCTGTACTGCTTTTGCTTGTTTTTTAAAAAACTATTACAATATAGTCCTGAATTGCAATCCGACAAGGGTTTAAACTATGTTTTTTATGTGTTAATATGCTTTTTTACCCTATTTTTGCCATCCAAAAATCTAACATTTAAGTTATATGCAAATTATTCAAAATATTCGTGATAAAGGTGCAGCAATCGTTATCGTAGTTATTGCCCTGAGTTTGATTGGCTTTATATTAATGGATGCCAAACAAGGAGGCGACAAGCTGTTCAATTCTTTATCATCAAATGTTGGTAAAGTAAACGGACAGGAAATTGAATTAGGTGAATTCAATAAAAGAGTGAGAGATGCTGAAGATATGCAGGCTCAGCGTAATGGTCAAAGGCCGAGTGGTACGCAGGCTAACCAGATAAAAGAACAAACCTGGAACCAGATCATTGCAGAAAGAATATTTTTTGCTGAAACTGAAAAACTTGGAATAGAATTTACTTCTAAAGAATTGTCATCTATATTATTAAGTAATGATCCTGTTAACCCATTATTAAAAGAACAAGGTATGCTTGATTCTATCTCAGGAAAACTGGATATATCAAAAGCGCAGGCAGCAGTAACTAACATCAAAAAATTTAAAGGTGAACAAAGAGAAGCTGTTGATGCACAAATTATTGATCCATTAAAAATATCTACTGCGGTAGCAAAATATACCGGGCTATTAAATGCCAGCGCTTATTATCCAACATGGATGAAAGAGAAAGATGCATCAGAAACAAAAAACTTTGCAGTAATATCTTATGTAAGCCTGCCTTATTCAGATATATCTGATAGTACTATAAAAGTGAGCGATGCTGAAGTAAATGATTATGTGGCCAAACACAAAGACATGTTTAAGCAGGAAGCGGGCCGTAATATTTCTTATGTATCATTTAGCCAGTTGCCAAGCAGCGATGATAGCGCAAAGATGAATACCTATATTTCAGATTTAAAGAATCAGTTCGCAACAGACACCAACACTGTTGCTTTTGTGGCAAGAAATACTTCATCTATAGAGTATAAGGATGAATATATGCCAAAATCAAAAGTAATTTCACCGGCAGCTGACACCATAACCAAACTTTCTGTAGGTGAAGTTTATGGTCCATATCTTGATAACGGAAGTTACGTTTTAGCCAAGATGGTAGGCATAAAGCAACAACCAGATAGCGTAAGAGCGAGGCATATACTTATTCCTGTAATGGATCCGCAAACAGGTCAGCAGGTACAGGCAGACTCTTCAGCAAAAAGATTAGCAGACAGTCTTTTCGCAGCGATCAATGCAGGATCAGATTTCGCAACACTTGCTTTGCAGTATTCATCAGACGGAAGTAAAACATCAGGTGGCGATCTTGGAACTTTTGAATATGGAAAGATGGTTCCGGAGTTTAATGAGTTTTCTTTTACCAAGCCCGTTGGTTCAAGAGGAGTAGTGCAAACACAATTTGGTTACCATATAATTGAAGTGCTTAACCAAAAAGATTTTAAGCCTGCCTACAAGATAGCTTACATGGGTAAAGAAATTACAGCCAGCGATGTAACTATTAATAATGCTAGTCTTAATGCAACAAAAGCATCCAATGAAAAAAATGCTACCGAACTTGCAAAATACGTTTCAAAAAATGGATTAAAGTTAACCACCGTTCCAACGTTGGTTAAAGAAAATGATTTTAGTGTGGGTGCACTTCAGGATGCACGCTCCCTTGTACAATGGGTATTTAAAGCAAAAAAAGGAGAAGTAAGTGAACCATTTCCAATAGGAGAAGAGTTTGTAGTGGCAACAGTTGATAAAATTAATGAGAAAGGTGTTCAGGATGCTGCTACTGCAAGATCTGGTTGTGAAGCAATTATAAGAAACAGGAAGAAGGCAGAAATGCTGATCAAAAAAATTGGCGCCAATGCAACCCTGGAATCTGTTGCTACAGCTAATAATAAACAGGTACTTCAGGCGGGGGCAGATTCGAGCCTTACTTTCTCATCGCAAATCATCAATGGATTGGGTGTAGAACCAAAAGTAATTGGAGCAGCATTTAACAAAGATTACCAAACAAAAGTATCTCCTCCAATCGTTGGAGCAAGTGCTGTTTATTTAATTAAAGTGAATAGTGTACAGGCGAAAAACCCTGATACACCCGAAATGATCGCTAGCCTGCTTAATAACAGAAAATCGACTTTACGCAACCAACTTAATAACTGGTTTGAAGGTTTAAGAAAGCCTGCTGATATAAAAGATAACCGCAGTAAGTTTTATTGATCTATAATTATAATATATAATTAAAAAAGCCGGCTTCTTAAGGAGCCGGCTTTTTAATTTGTTAACAGAATATACCTGATTTCGAAATAGACGTAACGGGAGGCTGTACCAAAATGAATTAAATTTGCAACATGAGCGAAGTCTTTAAAAATAAAGTGGCAGAAAGCGGTATCATCACAATAGACCTGGGAGATTATTATCCAAAGGAAGAGGTAAGCCTGTTTGATATGAAGGATTACCTTTTCATGGGATTAATATTAAAAGAAAAAGATTTTCGTGAATCATTAAAACAACTGGATGTTTCTGTTTACCAGGATAAGATAGTTGCAATAACCTGCTCGGCAGATGCAGTAATACCCATGTGGGCATATATGCTTGTGGCAACTGTTTTACAACCCGTTGCCAGAGAAATTATTTTTGCAAGTGAAGCTGAAGCAAAAAATAAAATGTTAGTAAAAAATATTTCAGCCATCGCAACCGATCAGTATAAAGATATTCGTGTTGTTATAAAAGGATGTGGCGAACTACCAATTACCGAAGAAGCTTATGTAGAGATAACCAAAATATTACGGCCTGTTGCCAAAAGTATTATGTATGGAGAACCATGCAGTACCGTTCCGGTATTTAAAAAAGAAAGAGTAGCAGTAATTTTACCAGTGGATGCAAATAAAAAGGAAGCTTAAAACCAACCCCTTCTTCTGAACACAATGATCATCCATATCGGGATGAAAAGCATCAGGCCTACCGATATAAAAAACCCCCACTGGTTGTGTAATAAAGGAATTCTTTGAAAATTCATCCCGAAAATTCCTCCTATAACGGTAGCGGGTGCCAGCAGACAAGTAACGATCGCCATTACTTTCATTACCTCATTTAATTTCAGGTTTACGGTGTTTAAATAAAGATCCTGTAAGTTCATCATCATATCGCGGTAGTTCTCCGATAGATCATTTGCCTGTATCACATGGTCGTACACATCTTTAAAATATTTTTCTGTTTTCTCCTGAATTAAATCATAATCACCCCGAAGGATCCCATTTACAATTTCCCTTACAGGTGAAATATTCCGTTTAAGAACAATCATTTCTTTTCTGAGGGTATTAATTTTAACCAGGCTTCGCTTTGATGGATTTCTCATGATATCTTCTTCCAGCGCTTCAACCCTTTCACCTAATTTTTCCATTACAATAAAGAACTTATCAACGATCAGATCTATAAGAGAATAAAAAAGAAAATCTGCACCATTCTGCCGCACTTTACTTCCACCTAATTTTATTTTATCACGAAGGCTGTCAAATACGTCTCTTTTAGCATCTTCCTGAAAACTAATAACGAAATTCTTTCCCAAAATAATACTGATCTGTTCAGCCTCCACTGTTGATTCCTGTTCATTAAAATACAGCATGTACAAAAGACAATATACCAAACCATTAATATCATCCATCTTCGGCCGTTGGCTTACACTCAAAATATCTTCCATGATTAATGGGTGTATACCAAAATGACTACATACTTTCTCCACATCTTCTTTTCTAAGACCGTCAATATTTATCCAGGTGTTGGCGGGCGTATCAAGAAACGTAAAACATTCTTCTACATTGTTTAATTCAATACACTTAGTAGCATTGGTATCAAACTCATATACAATTATCCTAACTATTTCCGGATCTTCCCTTTTTGGGGCTACTGTTGGGTTTATCTGCAACACTTTTTTTGTTCGCAACAGGTCCAACGGATTTAAGATATAATCAAGGTAATTTTTCTTGGTACCCATAATTTGTATAATAGAAGCTATAAATATCCCAATACTAAAGCAAATAAAAAAACCGCAGATAAGCTGCGATTATATAAATTAAAATGCTGCACTTTTTGGATAACGTGGAAAAGGAATTACATCCCTGATATTCGTCATGCCTGTAACAAACAATACAAGCCTTTCAAAACCTAATCCAAAGCCAGCATGTGGACAAGCACCAAATCTTCTTGTATCCAGGTACCAATCTAATTCTTCCGCAGGTATGTGCATTTCTTTCATTCTTTGCAGTAATTTGTCCATGCGTTCCTCCCTTTGTGAACCACCAACAATTTCACCAATACCTGGAGCAAGAATATCCATGGCCGCTACCGTTTTTCCATCATCATTCTGCCGCATGTAAAAAGCTTTTATTTCTTTTGGGTAGTTAGTGAGTATTACCGGCTTCTTAAAATGTTTTTCAACCAGGTAACGTTCGTGTTCACTCTGAAGATCTACTCCCCAACCTTCGATGAGGTATTGAAATTTCTTTTTCTTATTATGGTTGCTTTCTTTTAAGATTTCTATTGCTTCGGTGTAAGTGATTCGCTCAAAGTCATTATTTACGACAAAATCCAGTTTTTCCATCAATCCCATTTCACTTCGCTCTGCTTGTGGCTTTTGTTTTTCTTCTTCATCAAGACGTTGTGCTAAAAACTCCAGGTCTTCTTTGTTGTTTTCAATAGCGTAGCAAATGATAAACTTGATAAACTCTTCTGCCAGGTTCATATTATCTTCTAGGTCGGCAAAAGCAACTTCGGGCTCTATCATCCAGAACTCAGCCAGGTGACGCGTGGTATTACTATTCTCTGCTCTGAAGGTTGGACCAAACGTATAAATTTCACTGAAAGCCATAGCCGCTAATTCCCCTTCAAGTTGTCCACTCACTGTAAGATTTGTGCTCCTGCCAAAAAAGTCTTCCTTAAAATTAATACTACCATCTTCCAGTTTTGGTGCAGTACCATCCAGCGGCAGCGTAGTTACTTTAAACATTTCCCCGGCGCCTTCTGCATCGCTGGCTGTAATGATGGGTGTATGCATGTAAACAAACCCGCGATCGTTATAAAATTTATGAACCGCATAAGCAAGCGCATGCCTCACGCGAAAAATTGCACCAAAAGTGTTTGTGCGAAAACGCATATGCGCTATCTCTCTCAGAAACTCGAGGCTGTGTTTTTTGGGCTGTAAAGGGAATTTTTCTGCATCACTATCGCCTAAAATTTCTATTGATGTCGCTTTAAGTTCAACTTTTTGCCCCTTTCCTAAAGATGGAACCACTTCTCCAACTGCCTTAATACAAGCTCCCGTTGTGATCCTTTTCATGGTGGCATCATCTAAAGTTCCCAATGCTGCTACTACCTGGATATTATTATTAGTACTTCCATCATTTAAAGCAATGAACTGGTTGTTACGGAAAGTACGCACCCATCCCATTACTGTAGCCTCATAATTTGCTTTATCACTCAGTAATAATTCTTTTATTTTAATTCTCTTATTAAACATATTATCAAAAATTAGGTTGGCAAAGATAGAAATTCATCGGCAGAGCACACGGCTTTATGCATAAAAGTTCCTGCAAAAGATGTGCAGCCTGAATCACCCATAGACTATTTATTCAACTATCATTGTTCTGAAGGTAAGATTGATCCTGGCGCCCTTGATTTTAGTTGTAGGAGGAAGGCGGTGTAACCAGTTTGTTTGTGTAGCATCTTTCATAACCAACATGCTTCCATGTTCTAAAATAACAGACACCGTATCTTTTGATTGCTTGTGTTTAAAAGAAAATTTTCTTTCGGCACCAAACGTTAACGATGCAATAGCAGAATCTTTACCCAATGTTTTTTCATCATCACTATGCCAGGCCATACCTTCATTTCCATCATGGTATAAATTTAACAGGCAGGAATTATAGGGAGCTCCCGTTTTTTCTTCTACGATCTTTTTTAATTCTAGTAGTGTATCCGTCCATTTACTCGCTTGTTTGGTGATATTGGAATAAGTATATGAATATTCCTTATCAGCAAACCACGCCACTTTTCTTTTTGTGATGATGTGTTTACCAAACATAAAAGCCTCGTCATTTTTCCACTCAATTTCTTTCATCATTAAATCAAAATATTCGTTTGCCTGCTGAAAAGAAAATAGTTTACCAAAATAATTCACTACGCCATCCTTTGGAAGCAGGTTGATATTTTCATCGATAAGATCACTGAAAAGCTGCATATAATTTTGTTAGTTTGAACGTTGTTATTTCTTACTTGCGACTCTTTTCAGCAAATGAAATTTCCTCATATTTCTTTGCTGCTTCCCAGCCTATGATCGCTTGTTTTCTATCAATGCCCCACATATAGCCACCCAGTGTGCCGGTAGATTGTATCACACGATGACAGGGAATTAAAAATGCAACCGGGTTATCGCCAATTGCAGTACCTACAGCCCGCGATGCGGATGGTTTTTCAATTTGTTTGGCAATTGTACCGTAGGTTGATAAATTACCAAAAGGAATTTTTAATAGTGTTTCCCATACTTTCAATTGAAAATCTGTGCCTTTTAAATGCAACTTTATTTCTTCCGGCTTCTTCCAATTGCCGGAAAAAATGTGCAACGCATTTTGTTGAAAGACATCAGTACCTAAACTTAAAATTGCATTCGGAAATTTATCTTTGAGATCCTGCAATGCTGCGTCATCATCTTCTGCAAAAACAAGTTGACAAATTCCTTTTGAGGTAGAAGCTACCATGATTTTTCCAAAAGGACTTTCAGCATAACAATAATTTATTTTCAACGAAGCACCTCCATTTTTAAATTCGCCCGGCGTCATACCTTCTATATTTATAAACAGGTCGTGCAACCTGCTTGAGCTGCTAAATCCGGTTTCAATTGCAATATCAAATAAGCTCGCCTGTTGTTCTTTTAATAAAGATTTCGCATATGCCACACTGATATATTGAAGAAATTTTTTAGGGCTGGTACCTGCCCATTCTGTAAAGATCCGTTGAAAGTGAAAAGGAGAAAGATGCATTTTGAGCGCAAGTTCTTCCAGGTTGGGTTGCGATTTAAAATGTTGCTGAATATAAGCGATGGCTTCAGCAATGCGGTTATAATTTATATGATCCTGTTCTTTCATTTCTTTCTATTATCCTGTAAAAATAGAAATGAAAAATACTACAGCCTACCCGAATCTTGCTAAATAAAAAAATCCGGCAGAAGAACTTTCAACTGCCGGATAAGAATTTAGTGACTTTTTGGCCCGCTATGCGACCGGGAGTTTCCAAACCTTCGATTACCGCCTTTATTGGGATCAGGCCTGCGGTTTCCACCCTGGCGTTGATTTCCCTGCTGTGACTGTCTCATTGGTGGACGAGGAGCATTGGAACCGGAAAGATCTATATGGTAAGGATGATGTATTTCTTTTGGGATTTCCTTACCTATCAGTTTCTGAATATCTTTCAGGTACGCTATTTCTTCAGCTTCACAAAAGGAAAAAGCGATACCACTTAAGCCGGCACGTCCGGTTCTGCCAATTCGGTGAACATAGGTTTCAGGAACATTCGGTAATTCATAATTGATCACATGGGTTAATTCATCCACATCAATTCCGCGGGCTGCAATGTCGGTTGCCACCAATATCCTGGTTTCCCTGTTCTTAAAATTGGTAAGTGCCCTTTGCCTGGCATTTTGAGATTTATTTCCGTGGATCGCTTCGGCTTTTATTCCGATTTTTACCAGGTCTTTCACCACTTTATCTGCTCCGTGTTTGGTACGGGTGAAAACAAGCGCCGTTTCAATAGACTGATCTTTTAAGATATCAGCCAACAAAGCACGCTTATTGTTCTTATCAACAAAATACAGTGACTGTTTTATAGTGTCAGCAGTAGAAGAAACGGGTGTTACCTCTACTTTTTCTGGATTCGTTAAGATGGCGTTGGCCAATCCCTGTATCTCTTTAGGCATGGTTGCCGAAAAGAAAAGTGTTTGCCTTTTTACAGGAAGTTTGGTGATCACTTTTTTTACATCGTGAACAAAACCCATATCAAGCATACGATCTGCCTCATCCAAAACAAATATCTCAACTTCTTTCAGGTTGATGTAACCCTGGCTCATTAAGTCGAGTAAACGTCCTGGTGTAGCAACTAAGATATCCACGCCCCTTTGAAGGGCCATCGTTTGTGGCTGCTGGTTCACGCCACCAAAAACTACAAGGTGTTTTAAGCGAAGACCGCTGCCATAAGCCTGAAAACTTTCCTGTATTTGTATAGCAAGTTCACGGGTTGGTGTTAAAATCAACGCCCTAATAGGCCGCTGACCGGCGTGAGCTGCATGTGGTTTACTCAATAATTGCAACATAGGAATAGCAAACGCTGCCGTTTTGCCTGTTCCGGTTTGCGCACAACCTAACAGGTCTCTTCCAGCCAGTATAAAAGGAATAGCTCCTTGCTGGATGGGTGTTGGTTTGGTATAACCTTCTTTCAGAACCGCATTCAAAATGGGCTCAATGATCTTCAAATCTGTAAATAACAATGTTTTAAATATTAAAATGAGTGCGGGAATGAAGTGTTATACTTCATCATCAGAAACTAGTGTACTTAAGAAGCAATTTATTGGGAATGGATAATTATCAATAAAAACTGGCTTACAATGCCGCGGAAATAAATGAACTGCGCAAATGTACATTTAATATTCCGGATTTTTGGTATCCGTGTTCCTTCAAAGGTTGTTTAAACCACCCCGAAAGCATAAACCAATTCATTTATGTACTAAAAGCGTTAAAAATCATGCGTTAAAACAAAAATTTTCTTTTATTATCCAAATTCTGTGTATTATTGCATCGGAATGGGCTGAGAAGATAACCCTTGTCTATCTACTTCAGCAATACAGTCTCTTCCATCAGCATAAATTTTCAACTACAATTTTTACATTCATTTTAGAGCGGAATTTTTGAAAAACGCATTTTCTCATATTTTATGTACGATTTATCGCAACTGAACGAATTACTCGTTCCTGAACTGCAGGATATTGCAGAGCAACTAAACATTCCAAATTCGAAAAAACTAAATAAACAGGATTTGGTAAGCAATATCCTATCTAAACAATCCAATATGAAAGCAGACAATAAAGGATCCGAAGGCGAAAAACCAAAACGCAAACGGATGGTGAAAACAGATGTTGCCCCTGCAATACCTGGTTTAGAACCAACCCTGGAAAAGGAAGAAACACAGAAAAAAGAAGTGCCTGCACAGAGGGCCAGGAAAGCAGAACCAGAGAAAAAACTCCCCCCAAAAAAACATAAGCAGGAAGAAGAAGAGGAAGAAGAAGAAGACCTACAGCCAATTACAGATCAACAGACGACCATTCCTGCTGCCATTGCGCAAATGTTGCAAGAGGAAGATATACAACAGCCGGAAGTTTCGATGGAAGAGCCTGCTCCACAAAATAAGGATGGAAGGCAGTATCAGCAACAACAGCAACGTAGAGAACCACCTGCTTTTAACATTGAGTTTGATGGCGTAGTGCTGGGAGAGGGTGTTTTGGAAATGATGCCTGATGGATATGGCTTCCTGCGTAGCAGCGATTACAATTATCTTTCATCTCCGGATGATATATATGTATCACCATCACAAATAAAATTATTTGGATTAAAAACGGGTGATACTGTTTACGGTTCTGTTCGCCCTCCAAAAGAAGGTGAAAAATATTTTGCCTTATTAAAAGTTGAAACAATAAACGGTAAAAGTCCGGAAGAAGTTAGAGACCGTGTGCCCTTCGATTATCTAACACCGTTATTTCCGTTTGAAAAATTGAATCTTACTACCAGGTCTGATAATTACAGCACCAGGATTATGGATCTTTTTACACCAATCGGTAAAGGGCAACGTGGATTGATTGTAGCTCAACCGAAAACGGGTAAAACGATGCTGCTGAAGGAACTTGCCAATGCGATCGCTGAAAATCATCCGGAATGTTACCTGATGATCGTGTTGGTGGATGAAAGACCGGAAGAGGTTACCGATATGGAACGTAGTGTGAAAGCAGAAGTGATAGCATCTACTTTTGATGAACCAGCAGAAAAGCATGTAAAAGTGAGCACCATAGCTTTGCAAAAAGCAAAACGTTTGGTAGAATGCGGGCATGATGTGGTAATTCTGTTAGACTCTATTACCCGTTTGGCCAGGGCTCACAATACGGTGGCGCCTTCATCAGGTAAAGTATTATCAGGTGGTGTGGAAGCAAATGCCATGCAAAAGCCAAAACAGTTTTTTGGTGCTGCCCGTAAAATAGAAAACGGAGGATCACTTACTATTATAGCAACAGCGTTGGTAGATACCGGAAGTAAAATGGATGAGGTTATTTTTGAAGAGTTCAAAGGTACTGGTAACATGGAATTGCAACTGGAGCGTAAATTATCGAACCGCAGGATTTATCCGGCAATAGATATCGTTTCATCATCAACCCGTCGCGACGATTTGCTTCTCGACAAAGATACTTTCCAACGTATGTGGGTATTACGTAAACATATGGCAGATATGAACCCGGAAGAAGCGTTGAATACTTTGTTGAAGAATATGAAGGGAACAAAAGACAATGCCGAGTTTCTTACTTCAATGAATGGATAAATAAATTTTAAGAGCAGTTTTTAAAATTGCTATTACAAATAAGTTGCAAGCAAAACCGCCTTAAACCAGGGCGGTTTTACTTTTGGTATTTTTAAAAAACACTAACTTTATTCGCAACATATCGTGGCAATAAAAAAAATAAGCATATCACAATTTATTGAACAGGCTGGTGAACAACCGGTAATTGACGTTAGAAGCGATGCTGAATATAAACATGCTCACATACCAGGCGCCTACAGCTTACCGTTATTTAATGATGAGGAAAGAAAAATTGTTGGAACAGCCTACAAACAAAAAGGAAAACAGCAAGCGATTAAATTAGGGCTCGATTTTTTTGGTGTGAAGATGAAAGGGATGATAGACGAAACAGAAAAAATCAGCTCCGATTATAAATCATCCGTAACATCACCGGCCTACCGTAACAATGCATTCGTAGTACATTGCTGGAGAGGTGGAATGCGAAGTGCAGGAGTTGCCTGGTTACTCGATCTTTATGGATTTGATGTTTATACTATTATTGGTGGATACAAAGCCTATCGAAACTGGGTATTACAGCAATTTGAAAAGGACTACCAACTCAATATTTTGGGAGGTTATACCGGTAGCGGAAAAACAGACGTATTAAAGAACTTGCAAAAAAGCAATCAACCGATTATAGATCTTGAGGGATTAGCCAACCACAAAGGTTCTGCGTTTGGTTCGTTAGGCGAACAGCCATCACAGGAAATGTTTGAAAATCTTTTAGCACAGGAATTACAGCTTCAACAAAGAAGTGGCAGCCCTATTTGGATTGAAGACGAAAGCCAGCGGATAGGCCAGATAAACATTCCCCACCTGTTCTGGAAAAAGATGCGCAGTATGCCCATACAATTTTTGGATATACCTTTTGAAAACAGGCTTGATTATTTACTAAAAAGCTACGGAAAGATAAACAAGGAAGCGCTGGTTAATTCTATCATTAGAATTCAAAAAAGGTTAGGCCCGCTGGAAACCAAAACCGCTATTGGGTTTCTTGTAGAGGAAAATTACAAAGCCTGCTTCGAAATACTACTTATCTATTACGACAAAATGTACACAAAAGGACTGCAAAACAGGGAAAACCTGCCGCATCTTCTGAATAAAATTCCCTGTACTTTCGTTGATGCAATTTCAAATACAGAAAAACTGATTTCATGCGCAACCTTAAATGCCTAATATTTCTACTGCTTGCTGTTGCACCTGTTTTAGCTGTTGCACAAACATCGCCCGATAATATGGACCTTACCGGTTTATGGAAAGGAACCTTGTACAATGATAGCACCCAACAAAATTATGCGTACGAAATCGGCATCAGCGAAGAGAAAGGAAAACTTGTTGGTTTTTCTCATACCTGGTACAACGACTCTGCAAAATACTTTGTATTAAAAAAGCTGAAGATTAAAAAAGCAGATGGTAAAGTAATTATTGAAGATGTTGATATCATTTCATACAACTATCCCGAAGCACCGCCAAAGGGTGTTCGAAGGCTTCACGTATTAAGCTTAGAAGCAAAGGACAGTATTCTTGTATTATCAGGTCTGTTTTCAACCAACAGAACGAAACAATATAGCCCAGCCACGGGAACGGTTCGGTTACAAAGGAAGAATGATTACATGAATTCGACACTTGTGCCACTTTTAAAAGAAACAGGCAAAGAAGACCAGCTCTCTTTTGTTGTTAGGGACAAAGAAATTGCCAAAAAAAGTTTACCAGTAAATACACAAGCGCCCGTTGTTGAAAAGGTGGAAATAGCTAAAGTTGATAATAAGGAAATGGCGCGCCTGGAAAAAGAAAAAAAGGCGGTAGCAGTAAAGGAAGCCAAACAGGAAGCTGCCAATAAAAAAATCAGGGATAAAGAAGAAAAAGAGGCAATTAATTTAAAAGCTAAAGAAGCTGTAGCAGAAGAAAAAGCCAGGGTGGCCGCTGCCAGGAATTTACCTGCGCCAGTAACACAAATTATTGTACCTGCGGCAGATGTAATGTCGCGGCAAAATATCCTGCAGGAAACAATGTATTTTAAAACAGACAGCCTGGAGCTGGCGTTGTATGACAATGGAGAAGTAGATGGTGATACCGTGAGTGTTTTAATGAATGGTGTTATTATCATGGCTAAACAAGGCCTTAGTACAAATGCTATCAGGAAAACGATCAACATACCGGTTACTGCCGATAGCATTGAGCTTATTATGTATGCTGAAAATCTGGGTGCCATAGCACCAAATACCGGCTTGCTGGTTGTTAAGGATGGAAAAGATATTTACGAGATAAGGTTCAGTGGAGATCTTCAAAAAAATGCAGCAATCATATTAAAAAGGAGAAAAAAATAATGCCGGTAGATAAAATAGACGATGTGCAGGATACCATAAAACTTACGCAATATTCCCGTGGTGCAGGATGTGGATGTAAAATTGCTCCAAAATTACTGGAAGAAATACTACATACCGATACCGCATATCCGCTGAATAAAAACTTATTGGTTGGAAATAGCAGTAAGGATGATGCCGCTGTTTATGATATTGGTAATGGACGTGCAGTAATATCAACTACAGATTTTTTTATGCCCATTGTTGATGATGCATTCGATTTTGGTAGAATTGCATCTGCTAATGCCATCAGCGATGTTTACGCAATGGGTGGCCAGCCACTAATGGCGGTTGCTATATTGGGTTGGCCGATTGAAAAACTTCCGACATCATTGGCTCAAAAGGTTTTGGAAGGTGCCAGGGCTATATGCCTGGAGGCGGGAATTCCATTGGCAGGAGGCCATACAATAGATAGTGCAGAGCCAATATTTGGATTGGCAGTTACTGGAATATTAAACATTGAAAATTTAAAACAGAATAATACCGCCGGAGAAGGAGATCTGTTATTTCTTACAAAACCGATTGGCGTAGGCATATTATCAACTGCCCAAAAGAGAGCTGTGATTAAAGAAGAACATGTAGACGTTATGATAAAGCAAATGACGGCACTGAACAAGTTAGGTGAAACATTAGGTAGGCAGAATGCAGTAACAGCAATGACCGATGTAACAGGTTTTGGACTAATGGGACATCTAATAGAGATGGCCGAAGGTTCAAAACTTTCTGTTGAGCTTTATTACTCACGTATACAGATAGCCGAAGGTGCGAAAGAATATCTTTCACAAAGAATTGTTCCTGATGCAACTTTCCGTAATTGGAACAGTTATAGTACCAAGGTTGGTTTTGAAAAAGGCGTAAATGTAATGGAAGCATTCAGTACCTTGCCCGATCCGCAAACAAATGGAGGGCTGCTCTTCAGTGTTAAAGCTGAGGCTGTTGATGAAATCAGAGCAACACTTAAAGCGGCAGGATTAATCGAATTTCTTGAACCTATTGGAAAATTTATTCCTCTGAAAGAAAAAATTGTAGAGGTAAAGATCTGAAACGCAACTTAAAAAATAAGGTGTTGTTTGTTCTTTATTTTCTCGTGCGTCATTTCATTAACCAATTGCACAGAAGGTAATAACTTAATCGATTGTTGCAGATTACCAAGTTCCTGCCTGTCTATTTCTTCTCCTTTTACCAGCCATAAAAAATCCAGGTGTTTAAATTCGGGAAGCAGGTATTCACCATCGTATTGATTGTGATATAGATAATGAACCAGGCAACAGCCAGGAACTTCATACTCGTAGATGGAGAAAAAATAATTTCTTTCTTTTTTTCTTAACTGTATCTCGAGCCCATTATTGATCCTGAATTTAAAACCCATTTTTTCATTAATGTGCCAGGTAAACAGATAATCTTTCACGGGAGCAACAATACCCAGTAGATGCGTAGATTCAAAAAATTCTTCTGCCAGCGTTTCGTTGTCTATTTTTAATTTCATCGCCATGCTTATATCTCTTTATCGAAGCATTTAAAAAACAATATCTAATACCAATTCTTCTGTACCACGTTTTAATTTCACTTTCGTAGCGTCACCTTTATTAAATTTATTGAGTGTTTGCATATAGGTTTCAACATCACTAAATGCGTGATCGCCCAACTGAAATACAACATCTCCTGTTTTAATTCCTGCTTTTTGTGCTGGTTTATTATCACTAACGCCATCTACTCTTACACCGGTTCCTTCAAAAGTATAATCAGGCATAATCCCCATACTTACTTTAAAACTACTTTTACCCGTTGCAGCATCCTTTGTTTTTGTAAACACAAGTTTTTCCTGATTGTCGGTAGCCATGATTATTTTCTTAATATAATTTATAATGGCAAGCTCTCCACTAAAATTAATTTTATCTGCGTCGTCGGTAGGTTTATGATAATCGCTGTGGGCGCCTGTGAAGAAGAATAAAACAGGTATGTCTTTTCTGTAAAAAGAGGTGTGGTCGCTGGGGCCACTGCCGCTGCTATCAAATTTTATCCTAAAACCGGCTTCCTCTTTTTTCAAAATTGTGCCCCAGGTTGGTGACGTTCCATAACCACCAATAGTAACGCCGTGGGTACTGTCATTTAACCTTCCTATCATATCCATATTAATCATATAATTTACGGTGTTCATTGCTATCGGGCTGTTCTCTGTAAAATATTTTGAACCGTATAAACCAAGTTCTTCTCCCGAAAAAGCAATAAAAACATAATTGTATTTTTTCAATCTCGACTTTTTCACCCAATGGCTTAATGTGATAAGTGCTGCAACGCCACTGGCATTATCGTCGGCTCCATTATGCACCATAGGAACACTTCCACTATACAAAGAGTTATGATCTTCGCCATATCCGAGGTGGTCGTAATGAGCACCTAATACGATCGTATTTTTTGCGCTATTGTTTATATAACCAACAACATTGTGTCCTTCCCTGTTTTTTGAACCGATCGCAATATTATAGCTGATCTTTTGTTCCTTCTGGTTAGAATTAAAATACTTTTTTGTACCGGTGGCTGTTAAGTAAAAAACAGGGATACTCAATGAAGGAGTTCTATCTTTCGATTCAAATTTTTCATTTACAGCTGTAGTATCAAAAATAAAGAAAGCAGTAGCTCCTGCTTTTTCTGCATCTTTTATCTTAGTTAATATTGATTCTTTCGCATCAAAATGTGGATTCGTCTTGTTTGAATCCAGCAAAGCATGAATAAAAAGTACTGCTGGTTTAAAGCTAAGTTTTGATTGATCGAGTTCGCCATTTGCTGCATAAGGCAGCGGAAAATAGTCTTCATTTAATTGAAGCTTTTGGCTGCCGATAGTTAAATAATTGTTTTCCTTTAACTCTTTTCCATCATTCACCACAAATGGCTGTATAAAACTGCCATTTTCTCCCAACGGAGCTAAACCATTGCTTTTAAATTTCCCCGAAATATATTCATAAGCAAGTTTTTCACCAGCGGTTCCGGTTCTCCTGCCTTCCAGTTTGTCATCTGCCAGAAAAACGACTGTTTTCTTTATTTCTGTGAGTGTTTTTCTGCTTTTCTTGCCTGATTCCTGGGCAGATAAATGCTGAGAAACTATTAGCAACAGTAGTAGGATATATTTCATATTTATGTTATTGTAGTTGCAAAGTTAACCAACCAGTGTTTGTACAGCAATATTTTATGTTCCCAATCGCGTATTCATCTTTCTTTATATCGTAAACAGGAGAACCTGCATAGTCTTATTTTTGCGGAAATTAAAGTGTAGGTATTTTACAGCCATTGAATAAGAAAGTCAATATAGCATTAGTAGGCAATCCTAACAGTGGAAAAAGTTCGCTTTTTAATGCGCTTACTGGTCTTAACCAAAAGGTTGGTAATTTTCCTGGAGTTACAGTTGATAAAAAAACCGGTACCAGTGTAATAACAGAAAATATCACAGCAAATTTTATTGATCTTCCGGGTACCTATAGCCTGTACCCCAAACGGGCCGATGAATGGGTTGCCTATAAAGTATTACTGCAACAAGACGAAAGCATCAGGCCAGATATGATCTTACTGGTGGCAGATGCCAGCAACCTGAAAAGAAACCTGTTGTTTTGCTCTCAGATAATTGATCTGAAAATACCGGTTGTAGTGGCTTTCACGATGATGGATCTTGCTAATAGAAAGGGAACACAAATAGATATTCCCGGCCTGGAAAGAGAGTTGGGTGTTCCAATTGTTGCCATTAATCCCCGCAAGAACAAAGGTTTAACAGCTTTAAAGAAAGCGCTTGAACATTCAATAGATAATATGCAGCAATCTGCCGCACGCGATTTTATTGATATGGAATTATTGGCGCCAGATGCAGTAAATGCAGTTAAAGAATTGTTTCCGGATTCCAGCAGTTATTCGGCAATTCATTATCTGATAAACCATGAAAACTTCAATTTCCCTGATGCAACGCAGCAGAAGGTAGAGGAAATAGAACAACGATATAGCTTTAATCCCACCAGAACCCAGGCAGAAGAGATCATGCAACGTTATGCCAGGATCAAGCATATTATGCAGCAAACGGTTGTAGAATCTGATCCGTTACAACAATCACTGTTTACCGAAAAACTTGATAACCTGTTATTGCATCGTACCTGGGGTTATGTGATATTGTTGGGTGTGTTATTCATTTTATTTCAGAGTATCTTTTGGGTGGCTAAATATCCGATGGATTTTATTGAATGGGGTTTTAGTGAACTGGCAGGATGGTTATCAGGTATTTTACCCGATGGTTTATTTTCCGATTTGCTGGTTAATGGTTTTGTTGCCGGGCTGAGTGGAATCATGCTTTTTGTTCCGCAGATAATGATACTTTTTGGATTGATAACTTTGCTGGAAGATACCGGTTACATGGCTCGCATTAGTTTTTTAACGGATAAGCTTATGCGAAAAGCTGGCCTCAATGGAAAAAGTGTAATGCCTATGATAAGCGGCTTAGCTTGTGCAGTGCCGGCTATCATGAGTGCCCGTAATATTGAAAATAAAAAGGAACGGTTGTTAACCATCATGATCACCCCTTTGATGAGTTGCAGCGCACGCCTGCCTGTGTACACGATACTTATTGCCTTAGTAATTCCCTCTAAATTATACCTTGGTTTTTTAAGCCTGCAAGGATTGGTAATGATGTGCCTGTACCTTCTGGGAACAGTAATGGCGTTAGTTGTAGCCTGGGTGATGAAATGGTTTATCAAGTCTACAGAAAGAAGTTATTTTATCCTGGAATTGCCGGTGTACCGCGGACCAAGGTGGAAGAACATTTTATTTACCATGATTGAGAAAGCAAAAATATTTGTATTTCAAGCCGGTAAAGTGATTATGGTTATAAGCCTTTTATTATGGGCGCTGAGTACTTACGGGCCCGCCGAAAGGATGCATGCGGTTACAGTTGATTACGAAGCTCAGATAAAAGCCGAACCATCCAGAGCAGCAGAACTGAATAAACAAAAAAAAGCCGCGTTGCTGCAAAACTCTTTTGCCGGTGTATTAGGTAAATCTATCGAACCAGCGATCGCACCGCTTGGTTACGACTGGAAGATTGGTATCGCACTCGTTACATCATTTGCTGCCCGTGAAGTGTTTGTTGGCACTATGGCAACTTTGTACAGCGTGGGAGAAGATGCAGACGAAAATAATTCTACACTCCGGCAAAAGATGAATGCCGCTGTAAGGGCCGATGGTACAAAAGTCTATACCTTGGCTACCGGTTTATCACTGCTGGTTTTTTATGTACTGGCCATGCAGTGTATGAGCACAATCGCCGTGGTAAAAAGAGAAACCAAAAGCTGGAAATGGCCAATCATTCAACTCGTTTATATGACGGTGTTGGCTTACGTATCAAGTTGGTTGGTATATATAATGTTTAAGTAATTTCTTAAGATAACTGCATCAACTGTTGCTGATAAAGTTTGATTTCATTTACCAATCTACCGAATAGCTGATATTGTTTTTTACCTGCGGATAGATCTTTCTATATAATTCATTTAAAACTTCTTCTTTGCGTGGAGCTCCATAATTATTACCATTTATAAGTTGCCAGTCGCGGGCAGAAAGTGCTCTGCTGTCGCCCGTAAATGTTCCTCTTTCCTGTTCCCAGCGATAATCATCACGAAAAGAACGATAACTGATATTTTTTCCACTGATTACATCTTTAATATTCACTTCCATTTCGGCACGGGCGGTAAAACTCATGCGGGTTATGTTGATAGTTGCATAAACCGTTGTATAAATGGCCTTACCTGAACTGTCTGTGCCAGACTGAACCTGCGAACTCGCGTTTCTGGAATAAGTATTTGTTAAGGGAAAAGGGATGTCCATATTGCGAAGCCGAAGGTCGATCACCCAATCAGGCTTCACATTATCACGGCGTGCTTCCCACTCGGTAAAAAACCTGGCAGGATAACGATTGCTGTTATTATTTAATTCCCTGATAAGTGTTTGTTGAAAATATTCGTTACTGTAATTGTAACCGGTGTTGCCCCATCCGCTATTGAAAAAATAAGAATTATCCTGTACCGTATTGATTACTACATCTACCACAGCATTTTCATAAGCCTGGGCCATAGCAGCTTCGGCATCTTTATAACCAGGAATATATTTATTGGCTTTGTTGAAATAGGTATATGCCTTTTTTGCGTTATCCCTTCCGTCTTTTGCAAAAAAAGTATTGGCTGTTTCATAATACTCGTCAGCAGCGGCCTGTTTGGTTTCCAGGATCTGTGTGCTGTAATTTACCGGGTTGGTGAGTTTAAAAGCTTCTGTGGAATTTATAAGAACATTATAAGCGTCTTGTAAATAATCATATTCACGAATGATATTGTCCCATCTGCTCAGTTCTTTGGAACTGCTATAAGATTTAATTTTCCCCAGATGATTTTCAGTAATTACACGATAAAGTAATGGAATGGCAAGTGTAGCATCCTCATCAGTAGCGTTCTTGTTTATTTTTTTAACGGCATCCTGAAGTGCTTTATCTGGATCCGATCTTTCCAGGTAGTTTTTACTAGTAGCACAGGCACTAAACAAGCTGATGGTAATTAATAATTGTATAAATATTTTCATGGCTTAAAGTTTAATAAATGTACGACTGTGAAATGAGCTGTTTTATTAAAAGGCAAAGATCGTTTCTGCATGTATTATGTAATTATTAACATCATTTCACCAGTTTTTAATTCAAAAACAAATCCATTCAACACTCATTTTTTACCGTTTAGCCCAAAATAGGATTTTTTCTATATATTTTAAAATCCATTAAAACCAATACAGTAAAGGATTATATCAAATTAATCGTAAAGTACACCACCCACTACTTTAAAATAAATGGTATTATGTGTTGCATAGTACTAAAATAACTATATCTTTGTGTTATCAAGATGAAAATTAGCGATTGTTCCGGACAGCCACTAACAAATCCTGATAAAGTATAGCCATGAATTATTAAAAAGTAAAGCCATGAACATTGATAACACAGCGAGCCAGATGCGCAAAGGGGTTTTGGAGTTTTGCATACTTTCTGTAATTAAACAGGGCGAGGCGTATCCATCAGATATCATAGACAAAATGAAAGCCGCCAACCTGAATATTTTTGAAGGCACACTCTATCCTTTGCTTACCAGGCTTAAGAACGCAGAATTTCTCACCTACAGATGGGTAGAAAGTAACAGTGGGCCGCCACGAAAATACTTTTGTCTCACCGAAAAGGGGGCAGAGTTTTACAAAGAACTGGAATCAACCTGGAATGAACTGGCCAATGCAGTTCAGGCCTTAACAACAAAGAACGATTTATAAAAACTTCAACTGTCAATAAAAATAAAGTATAGCCATGCTTTTTTTGATTGAATCAACTAGAGAAACAAAATTTAAGGTTGTGTAAAGCTTCAACCGGAACCAAGCACAACAACAATCAATAATTATTTCGTCATGAAACAAGTAATAAATATCAACTTCCAGGGACGTGTAGTACCGATAGAAGTTACTGCTTTTGAAATATTAAAAAACTACACAGAAAGTCTCGCCCGCTATTTTGCCAACGAAGAAGGCAAAGAAGAGATCATAAATGATATAGAAAGCAGGATCGGCGAACTTTTTCAGGAGCGCCTGAAGAACGGATCTACCTGCATCACAGATGAAGATGTACAGGCAATCATCCGTAGTATGGGAAGGCCTGAAGATTTTGAAACGGAAGAAACCAATACTGGTACAGCTGAAAAAAACAGTTACCAGCAAACTGAAGCAAAATCAGAACCTAACTACACTTATACCAATTCAACAGGTACGCATAAACGCTTATTTAGAGATGAGAACGATAAAGTTATTGGTGGTGTTTGTAGCGGCCTGGCCAATTATTTTGGAATTGATGTGGTAGTGGTTCGAATCATTTTTGTGATATTAGCTATTTCTTTCGGCTTTGGTCTCGTAACCTACCTGGTATTATGGGTGGCGTTACCTAGCACAGCTTCAACTGTGATTGGCAGCATAAAGAAAAAACTTTATCGCGATAGCGATGATAAGATTATTGCGGGTGTTTGTAGCGGTATCGGTAATTATTTTGGCGTAAATGCCTGGATTCCCAGGGTATTGTTCCTATTGCCTTTTTTGAGTTTTGTATCAAGATGGGGAAACTGGGGTGGTGGAGATTTTCCTAACTTTTTGAGGGTAGGTTTTAGTCCGGGCGCTTTAATCGTGTACATTATTTTATGGCTTGTTATTCCAGAGGCATTTTCAACAACGGAAAAGCTGGAGATGAAAGGAGAAAAGGTAGACATGAATTCCATTAAGAATTCTGTGATGGAAGAAATGAAAGGTGTGCAACAACGGGCAGAAAAATTTACAACTGAAGCAAAAACATTTGCACAGGAAAAAGGTAGAACCTTTGGAACAGAAGTTGGCTCAGTTGCCAGAAGAGGTAGCAGATCATTGGGTGATATCATCGCCCTGATGTTTAAAATATTCGCCTATTTTATTCTTGGCTGTATTGGATTCGCCATCGTTATAGGATTGTTTGCTCTAGGAATTTCAGCAATAGGATTATTTCCTTTAAAAGACTTTTTATTAACAGATGGCTGGCAGAATATTTTTGCCTGGGGTACACTCATCTTTTTTATTGCTGCGCCAATAATTGGGATCATCACTTTTATAGTAAGAAAAATTGCCAGAATAAAAAGCAACAGGAAAACCATGCGCCTTTCTTTTACAGCGCTTTCACTCATCGGATTATTCTGCTTCATAGCATTGATAGTTTCTGTTGGCAAGGATTTTCGCAGCGGCAATACATTGAAAGAGCAAGTGATCAATTTATCAAACCCGGGAGTAAGTAAACTGGAGATCACTTCAGTATCACCTAATCAGAAATTTTATCGTAACCGCTGGTTTAAATTGGAGCCTTTTACAGCAACAGATGAAGACACTATGTTGGTTCAAAACATATCTATTCACATCGTAAAATCACCAAACGATAGTTTCAAAGTTACGATGTTGCGAATGGCTAATGGAAAAAACAGGCGTTCTGCAGACACCCTTGCCTCCATTATTAATTTTAATGCTATCCAAAATGATTCATTACTGGTAATAGATAAAGGAATTCCCGTTACCCGTACTGATAAGTTTCGCAACCAACGTGTGGTGTTGACTGTATATGTACCTGTTGGAAAACAAATAAGGGTAAATAAAAATATTGGATGGGGTGGAAATATAAGTTTCGGGTTTTCTGATAACAACGATTGGAACATAGATTTTGAAGATGTGGAAGAAGGTTGGGACCGCGATGTGGACTACGTTATGAAAGCTGATGGCTTATATGACCTAAATGGCAGGCCAGCATCATATGATAAGCGAAGGGCAATTGACGAAAGAGAAGAATCACAAAACAATAATGAGAATTCCAACGGAACGGATATGACGAATGACGTTTACAGATATGATCAAACCCAAAAAGTAAAAGAAGATTCCTTTAAGCAAAAGTCGCAAATAGATGAGATGAACCAGTTGAAAAAAGATTCTATTGAAAAAAAAGTAAAGGAAAAATTAAAAGAGCAGGAACAAAAAGCTGATAAAGTTGCACGAGAACAGCGTAGTAGTAATATTGCTTACAGTTTGCCGGCATATAATCCGCTGCTGATAATGAATTAAATTCGTTTCAATAGTTGAGTTGAAGTAAGTTGAAGCACAAAGATCCCGCTATTTAGCGGGATCCTTTTTTTGTTTTAATACAGGTAAAAAACTAATTTTATTTTATGAAAGATTATTTTTCTAAACAGTCGCAGGGTTATGCAAAATACCGGCCTGTTTACCCTTCATCTTTATTTGAATTTATATTTTCATTGGTAAAAGAAAAGCAGCTTGCCTGGGATGTTGGTACTGGTAACGGACAAACGGCCGCTGCACTTGCTGCAGAGTTCTCAAAAGTATTTGCAACAGATATAAGTGAACAACAAATTAATCATGCAGCTAAAGCTGATAATATTATTTATGCCATTGAACCCGCAGAACATACAAGCCTCGGCAACGAAAGTGTAAACCTGGTTACTATTTCGCAGGCCTTGCATTGGTTTAATTTTCCGGTTTTTTATGATGAGGTAAAAAGAGTTGCAAAACCAGGGGCTATAATTGCTGCCTGGACTTACACGTTGCTTAAGATAGATCCGCAAACCGATCGGCTTATTTATGATCATCATTACGATACGTTGGAAGATTATTGGGATGCTGAACGGATATATGTTGATGAAGGTTATGCTAACATACCATTTCCCTTTAAACAATTAACATCGCCAGATTTCAACATAGAAGTAAATTGGAATCTGCAACAACTGGAAGGATATTTCAATACCTGGAGTGCCTTACAAAAATTTATAACAATAAATGGCTCAAACCCTGTTCCTGCATTGATGGAACAAATTAAAAAATATTGGCCGGAAGATGAAACGAGGAAAATTGTTTTTCCCATTAAACTAAAAGCTGGATTAGTACATTAAATGAATGATAAAAACGACATTAAATCACTTGAAACCAAAACAGGTAAACCTTTATTTTCAAACTTCTTTTCTGCCGCTATTTTGATTTACATTTGCAACAAAATTTTTAGAAATGAAAAATACTCCCTTCACAGAGAAGCACCAGGCGCTTAATGCAAAAATGGCCGAATTCGCAGGTTTTAATATGCCGATATCTTATACAGGTATAAACGATGAACATGCGGCTGTAAGAAATAATGCCGGTGTGTTTGATGTAAGTCACATGGGAGAATTTATGGTGAAAGGTCCCAATGCGCTGGAATTAATTCAACGCGTTACTAGCAACGATGCTTCAAAATTAACAGCAGGCAAAGCTCAATACAGTTGCTTGCCAAACTATGAAGGAGGTATTGTAGACGATCTGCTGGTATATTGTATTGAAGAAAACAAGGTTTACATGCTGGTTGTAAATGCCGGTAATATTGGTAAGGACTGGAAATGGATCAGCGACCTGAATGTGAATAATGCCGAATTGGAGGATATTTCTGATAAAACCTGCCTGCTTGCAATTCAAGGTCCTAATGCTACTAAAATACTGCAGACGCTAACGGAAATAGATGTACTAAATTTAAAATACTACACTTTTGAAAAAGGTAAATTTGCTGGTGTAGATAATGTATTAATCAGCGCTACAGGTTATACAGGTGCCGGTGGAGTAGAGATTTATTTCGAAGACAAGGATGGTGCCGCTGATAAAATATGGAATGCCATTTTTGCTGCGGGGGCAACACATGGTATTAAACCTATCGGTCTTGGTGCAAGAGATACACTGCGTTTGGAAATGGGCTATTGTCTTTATGGAAACGATATTGATGATAACACATCTCCGCTGGAAGCAGGATTAGGATGGGTTACCAAATTCACCAAAGATTTTGTTTCAAGAGAAATCTTTGAAAAACAAAAAACAAACGGACTTAAACAAAAGCTGGTCGGCTTTGAAATGATAGAAAAAGGAATCGCCCGTCATGATTACGAAATAAAAGATTTCGACGGCGAAACTATAGGAAGGGTTACTTCCGGCACACAGTCGCCCAGTTTGGGAAAAGCAATTGGTATGGGCTATGTAGATGTAAAATATGCGGCGATCGACACTGAGATCTTTATCAAAGTAAGACAAACCTTGCTAAAAGCAAAAGTGGTTAAAATGCCTTTCGCCTAAATTTAAAAAAAGGCAAACGCTTGCTGTATAATTGAATTACCAAAGCAAGTTGATTGGACAAAAGGTTACAATTAATAAAAATGGATAAAAAAAAACCTGAACTATACACCTGCCTTTCTCCGGCTTTGTTACATTTATATGATATCAGCAAGAGCGTTGTTGTTATCATTGATATATTAAGAGCGACATCTACCATTACTACGGCTTTAAACAACGGCGCAAAATCTATCATTCCTGTAGATAGTGTAGCGGAATGTATCCGAATTGGTAAACAGATTGCAGCTATTACAGCAGGTGAAAGAGACGGGCAAATTGCTGAAGGTCTCCAATACGGTAACTCGCCATTTGAATACCCCGAATCATTTATTGCCGGAAAAACATTGGTATTAACAACTACTAATGGTACAAAATTACTTCACATGGCGTTGGATAAAGGAGCAAAAGAAATTGTAATTGGCTCTTTCTGTAACCTAGATACTGTTTGCAATTACCTCGTTAAAAAAAACAAACCTGTATTACTAGCCTGCGCAGCATGGAAAGATCGGGTAAATATTGAAGACACTCTTTTTGCCGGAGCTGTGGTTCAAAAAATAAAAGAGAGTTTTAGTATTAACTGCGACGCTTCTCAATTGGCACAAACCATGTTCGGAGATGCATCGGGCAATCTGTACGAATTCATGAAACAAAAAGAAGCGTCACATTATAAACGCTTAACTTCATTTGGTTTGGAAAAAGATATCAGGTTTTGCCTTACAGCCAATACAGCGGCAATATTACCATTATATGTGGATGGCAAACTGGTGAAGAAGGCAGGTATTAGCTGAGCGCAGCCGTTTTATAAATTCACTTTAACTACACAGCAACGGATTTTCTATAATAACTACGTAAACGTTTTTCCTCTCCGTTATTTTCCGTTACTTTTGCAAAATTGCTCTTGTCTGAATACACATTTTCCTGCAACAGGGCTTAAATGCAATTAAAGAAAGACATTCATTAAAAAAAGGATCCTAAGTTTGGCATTACCACACATAATAAAGCATATTTATAATAACGGTACCGATGAAGTGATCCGGCGTGGAAAGAAAATTCATTCCATGGGTTTCGTAGAACTTGTGGAACACGATGAATTGATGGGAGGTATCGTATTCCGCGTAAAGGACGACAGCTACAGCACTTTTTATAAAGTATATATTCAAAAATATGCCGATGCCAAATTAATGTCCCTTCGTTGTAGTTGCCCTTATAACCTGGGTGATATTTGCCGCCATGAAGCAGCTGCATTGTTCCGGTTACAGGATATGGTAGATAAGAACATGCTTGGCGGTACAAATATCCAGTACAACCAATACCATACTGTTGCTAAAATGAAGCACATCGATCTTAAAACGATCAAAATGCTGTCATCACCGGCTATTTATGATGAAGCCGAGAACATGCTTCGTTCCGTAAAGGCAACTATCCTTAAAGCAGAAGATGAAAGAATAGAAGCAGAATTGGTTTATAACGGTGAAACCTATCCGCTTGTTATACAGAAAAATGAGGAACGTAATTTCGATACGTCCTGCCTATGCAGTGAAGCGATGCATCCTCTCTGCGAACATAAAACATTGTTATTTCTCCAATTATTAAATTCTTTCGGTCCCAATTATTTTGATTCTATCCGTAATTGGGATAAAGAAAAGAATAAATTGTTGCAGATCTACGGCTACAGTTTGAAAGATGATTTAGAAGGGAAATTTGAATTCACCTATAAAGACGGAAAGCCATTTTTAAAGTTGCTTGATACAAATATTAAACGTGTTGCGGCAGGCTCTCCTTCTTCTTCTCAGTCTTATAGCAGGCCTATGCCATACAGCGCAGCGCCGCCGGCAGATGAAGTAGTTACTGAAGAAGTTCCTGCATTAAAAAAGTTGGGCATCGTTTTCAATTTTAATGCAAAAACATATCCCGGCTTTACTATTGAAGCCATCCAGGGAGATGCGGATGAATCGCAAAAAAAGTTTGTCAATAAAACAGAAGCACTTGATTTAACCAAATTTGTAAATACCGACCTGTATAGTGAAGATGACAAGGCTTTATTTCAACAAGTAAGAAAACTTCAGGATTCAGAAATAAATAAATACCTCAACCGCAATTCTCCCTTTAGTGGAATCTGGGAAAATATTATTCATACTGATGGTGAAGATTTGCCGGAAGAAACTAAATCCCTGATAACAGAATATCTGCAGCCTAAATTGAAAAAGCTGTTTGAAGAACAACCCCATAATAATTTTATATTTCAGCTGCCGGCCAGCAAAGTTTTTAAAACAGCTAACCTGGTTGATATTGAGTTAAGTGATCAATTTATTGCTCCCATATTTAAAGTACTGGCAGTTAACAACCATTTTGAGATTGCCTGTACGCTCAAATTAAATGGGGAGATTGTTCCATTCAGTAAAAATGAGTGCAACAGCAGCCTGGTATTTTTATATGAAAAAACGTTGTACATCTGGCAAAAAGCGGAGGATGTATTACAGGCTGAAAAATTTATTAAGCAGGGCAATATTAAATTGAGTAAAGCAAATTGGGCCGACAAAATGCAGCAGGTAATTTTACCTTTAACTAAGGAATACCAGGTAGAATTTGATAAAAGCCTCATCAGGGAAATAAAGAGCGGTATTCCGGATGTTAAACTTCAGTTGCAGGAAAAGGGTGATTACCTCGTTTTTCAACCTATTTTCAGTTACCAGGGTTTTGATGCAAAAGCAGCTGATAAATTAACCATTACTATACCAGATGGCGATAAAATACTGATCATACATCGCAATAAGGAAGCAGAAGACGCATTCTTCGCAAAACTGGAAGGACTCCATTCTATGTTTGTAAAACAGAGCGAAACCAACAGCCTCGTACTTCGCGGAGCTGATGTTTTACGCAATAACTGGTTCTTTCTTTTTGTAGACGCTATGAAGGAAATGAAAGTGCCTGTTTATGGTTTCGAAGCACTTAAAAATTTCAGGTTTAATACGGCCAGGCCTAATACCCACATTCATGTTAGCAGCGGATTGGATTGGTTTGATGCAAAAGTGGAAATTGAATTTGGCGAACAGCGTGTAGGTATTTCCGATATAAAGAAAGCACTCGCAGGAAAACAATCTTTTGTTCAGTTGGGAGATGGTACACTGGGAATTTTACCTGACGAATGGCTTAAAAGATACGCATTGCTGTTTAAGGTTGGCGATGGTAAAAGTGATAAATTACGGTTGTCACGATATCACATGAGTGTGATTGATGAACTGTATGAAAACAGAGACGAAACGGAACTGAGTTTTGCGTTAGATGAAAAATTTGAACGCTTACGGGAATTTAAAAATATACCAGAAATACCTGCACCGGAATTATTGCAACCTATTTTACGGCCTTACCAGGTTGCAGGTTACCAATGGCTCAGTTATTTAAACGATGTTGGCTGGGGCGGTATATTGGCAGATGATATGGGTTTGGGTAAAACCGTTCAGGCGCTTACCATGCTGGATTATTACAGAACCTCTACAGGTAATTTAAAAGCTATTGTTGTTTGTCCAACAACGCTTATTTATAACTGGCAGAATGAAGTAAAAAAATTCACTCCAGAATTAACTTACCTGATTCATCATGGTAATAACCGTACAAGAGACCCTTTAGAATTACAAAAGCACAATATCATTATTACTACCTATGGAACTTTGCGTAGTGATATTCATATGTTGTTGAAAATATTTTTCGATTACGTAGTATTGGATGAGAGCCAGGCGATTAAAAATCCATCTTCTAAAGTTACCAAAGCGGCTTCGTTGCTTACCGCTAAAAATCGTTTGTGCATGAGCGGTACACCACTGCAGAATAATACATTTGATATTTTTGCGCAAATGAATTTCCTTAACCCCGGCTTACTGGGCACAATGGAATTTTTCAGGAATGAATTTGCAACACCAATAGATAAATTTGGTGAGCAGGAACAGAAAGAACATCTGCGAAAATTACTTTATCCCTTTATATTAAGGCGTACAAAAGAACAGGTAGCCAAAGACCTTCCGGAAAAAACTGAAACGATCCTCTTTTGTGAAATGGAAAAGGAACAACGGAAGATCTATGATGCATATCGTAACAGTTATAGAGATAAGATACTGGGAACTATTGATCAGCAGGGTATCGATAAATCGCAACTTACCATCCTGCAGGGGTTAATGAAATTACGCCAGATCTGCGATAGTCCGTATATTTTGAATGAGGAAGAAAAATATCCAAATCATTCTATTAAGCTGGATGAACTTTCGAGGGAAATCGAAGAAAATATTGGTGAGCACAAAGCGCTCATCTTTTCTCAGTTCCTGGGAATGCTTGCATTGATAAAAGCAAAATTAAAAGAACAAAACATCCAGTTTGAATATTTCGATGGAAGCACCTCGCCAGTGGATAGGGAAAAGGCAATTCAGAATTTTCAGAATAACGATGAATGCAGGGTTTTCCTTATTTCATTAAAAGCAGGTGGTGTGGGCTTGAACCTCACTGCAGCAGATTATGTTTATATCGTAGATCCATGGTGGAACCCAGCGGTGGAACAACAGGCCATAGATCGTACGCACCGTATTGGCCAGACAAAAAATATTTTTGCTTACAGAATGATCTGTATTGATACGATAGAAGATAAGATCCTTCAACTGCAGGAAAAGAAAAAGTCACTAGCCAAAGAATTGATAGCAGACGACAGTAGTTTTGTTAAAGCATTAAGTAAGGCAGATGTAGAATACCTTTTCAGTTAAAAAAAATTCCCTCACGCAACAGCGAAGGGAATTAGGCAGTTGAGGTAAGCTGCAAATTTAGGATGTTATAAAATTTTTTAAGCGCTGAAATTCCCTGTTATCATTAGAGAAAAACAAGCTACTAAGTGCTGCCGATATGGCTTTTACTACAGACGACATAACAGTTAAGTTTTGGGGTTCATTTCTTTTCATAAAATTTGGATTTAACGGTATTTCAAAAGTACAAACTGTGGTAACGCTTATCAAGAGTGCTTTTGCTGAATTATGGAAATAGTAATTTCCGCACTAAATATGCTATTTCACCATAGGCGCTTTCCAGTTTCTACGGAAACGCTGCCCTTTTTTGTAATATTTTATGGGATACACGTCTGGGTGCTGCCTAAGCTTACTGAAGAAATTCTTTACAAGCTGCACTATTGGATGCGTGTGATTTACATGTGTTTGCTGATTCATATACAAGGGTTTATTGGATGTAACTTTACGAAAACGCATCATGAGGGGCAAATATTGTATATGAAGTAGCGGCAGCGAATTGTAAAGAATCACAAAAAAGAATAATTAAATGCTTTTCTAGCTATCAAAACTGTTTAAAAAATTTTCTAAAGCGGCAGTGTTATTCCAAATAGAGTATCTAAAGCGAAGCCGAAAGGCTGAGATAATAACTATATTTTGAATTATATATTAACGTTATCTTTATTTTATGCTAAGATTTCAATTGCTTTTTACGAGCCTGTTATTCGTTTTTTTTTCCTTTTCACAGGAAAAACCTATTGCATTTAAAGGAGCGCTTATTTATCCCGTAGTAGGCCGGCCGATTCCCAATGGAATATTGATAGTGCAAAACGGAAAAATAAAATCGATCGGAGCTGAAGGAACAAGTATTCCGGCTGATGCTGAAATAAGAGATGTAACAGGAAAAGTTATAATGCCCGGTTTGGTGGATACGCATTCTCATCTGGGTGGCCCGGATGGTGGCGATGCATCTTCTCCGCTTAGTCCGGAAGCCAGGGTGCTTGATGCCGTAAATCCAACAAGTGACGGTTTTAAAAAGGCGCTGGCAGGTGGAATTACCACTATTAATATTATGCCCGGATCGGGAATGTTGATGAGCGGACAAACGATCTATGTAAAAATGCGGCAGGGCAAAAAGATTGAAGACCTGTTGATTATAAATGAAAAAGGATTGTACGGCGGGCTTAAAATGGCAAACGGTACCAATCCTATGCGAAACATAGCGGGCTATCCGGCTACGAGAGCAAAAAGTGCTGCCCTTGACAGAGAGATATTTACGAAGGCTGTTGAATATAAAAAGAAACTAGATAAGGCCGGAAAAGATAGTTCCAAAATGCCAGAAAGAGACCTGCGTATGGAACCTTTGGTAGAGGTATTGAATGGACAACGTATCGTTCATTTTCACACTCATCAGGCCAATGATATACTAACCACTATTCGCCTGGCAAAGGAGTTTGGTTTCAGAATCGTATTGCACCACGTGTCGGAAGGTTGGAAAGTACCAGGAGAAATTGCCAGCTCCGGCTTTCCTTGTTCTATCATTACTATTGATGCACCAGGTGGAAAAAAAGAAGCCATGAACCTATCTTTAACTACCGGCGGAGTACTTGAAAAGGCAGGCGTAACAGTTGGGTTTCACACTGATGATGGTATTACAGATTCAAGGTTATTCTTAAGATCGGCAGCGATGATGGTAAGAGAAGGAATGAGCCGTGAAGAAGCTATGAAAGCTTTAACGATCAACGGTGCCCAAATGCTGGATCTGGGAAGTAAGTTGGGTTCGTTGGAAAAAGGAAAAGATGCAGATATTATTATTTTATCGGGCGATCCATTTAGTTTGTATACAAAGCTGGAACAAACATGGGTTGAAGGAATAAAAAGATATGATATTAATATTGCTACAGACAAAGCATTTCTCACTGGTGGATATGAAGTTTATTCGCCCGACAGATCAGAATATCATTCTCATGGAGACGAAGTAGATTAACCTTTCTTTCAGAACAAAACAATCAGAACAAAACCAGAATAGCTTCGTTTCTTAAAAAAGAAAAATGAAAAAATTAATATACGTTTTAGTCGCTTTCATTGGAATACCTTTTACTATACAGGCACAGATTGCAGTAAAGGCTGACATTATTTATACAGTTTCGGGTATGCCTTTACGTAATGCAGTAGTTTTATTGAAAAATGGTAAGATTGAAAATATCGGATCAGCAGAAAGTATTGCAATTCCGTCAGGGTATAAAGTAATTGAGGCAAAAGTGGTTACTCCTGGTTTGGTAGATGCAAGAACACTGGTTGGTATTTCCGGCTCATTTAATATTCCTGTAGACCAGGATCAATTGGAAAAATCCAGTCCTATACAACCAGATTTGCGTGCTATTGATGCGTACAATCCTGATGAAGCGCTGGTGAAATTTGTACGAGATAATGGCGTTACAACGATACATACAGGGCATGGGATTGGCGCATTGGTAAGCGGACAAACAATGATTGCAAAAACAAAACCGGGAACAGTGGAGTCGGTAACAATTGTTCCGCTTTCTATGTTGGCGATGACGATTGGGCCTTCTGTATCAAGTAGTTTTTCTTCTCCAGGTACAAGAGCCAAACAGATGGCGATGATTCGTACAGAGCTGATAAAAACGCAAGCCTATATTAAAAAGCAGCAGGATAAAGACAGCACTAAACGCCCTGCTATTGATTTGAAAATGGATATACTGTCAAAATTATTAAAGGGCGAGATCAAAGCATTGATTACAGCAAATAAGAAAGATGATATTATGAATGCCATCAGGCTTCAACAGGAATTTAACCTGAAACTAGTGTTGGATGGCGCCGGGGAAGCATATTTACTGATAAATGAAATTAAAGCAGCAAAAGCAGAAATAATTTTACATGCAACGATGGCGCGCAATGGCGGCGATATGGTAAATATGACGAGAGAAAGCGCTGCTATTTTAACTGCGGCCAGCATTCCCGTAAGTATCGAAAGTGGTTATGAATCTTATGTTCCCAAAACAAGGTTAATATTGGCAGAGGCTGCACAGGCTGTCGCTTATGGATTGTCTTTCGATGATGCGCTGAAATGCATCACTTATAATCCAGCAAAACTATTAGGTATTGATCACAGGGTTGGTACTTTAGAAAAAGGAAAAGATGCAGACCTGGTTTTATATAATGGTGATCCATTTGAGTATCTCACTAAAGTTTGCTTCGTGATCATCGACGGAGAAATTGTGAGTGATAATTGTAAGTGAGTAGTTTGATTATTTACAACATCAGTTCTATCAATATTTATTTACTCGAATAGTAGGAATTGTTTGTAGGGAGTTTCGTAATTAGTTTTCTTACTTGCTAGTTATTGCTATTAGCGTATACAGGTAACCGTTAGTATCACGATTGGGTGTGTATCCTGCAATTGTTTTCGCAATTAAAAATATTATTTTGCTAAAAGCTTTTCCTCTTTCTTCAACTTGTTATCCAGCACAAAAGTTCCGAACGGCAGGAGTGATGCGATAAATGCTCCAACGAACCAGATGAAGCCTTTATTTAATGCATTCTTTGCTTCCCAGGCAAGAACAACAAATGCAATAAAGAGGAATCCATGAATATAGCCTACTATTTTTACTGCCATAGGTGAATCTGCAAAATATTTAAGTGGCATAGCAATACCGAGCAAAACAAGAAAAGAAACACCTTCTGCAATGGCAACCCTGCGAAACCATTGCACTATTTTTTGTGATTTCATCATCTTTATAAATAATAGCTAAAATTAATGCATAAAATCTTCCCAGATAAATAAAAGCTGTTCTAATTATCATTTGGTTACAAATTGTGTTGAAAGTAATGACCTAAATTATGACCAACCCTTGCCCCCAAATTTATTATAGAAAATATCATTGTAACATTGCTCAATATTTGGCGACATGTGTCATTTATTTTCGCATCGGGAATTTACTGTAAAAATAATATATATGAAAAATGTTTTCTTTTTACTGTTAACAGTAATCAACTCAGCTCTCGCTCAAGAACCATCGTTTAATTGGGGGGAATTGAGAACAAAGATCTCCACGCCCGCGGAAGTTAAAATTTTGGGATATTCAGATGCGGGTTATTATATCGTAAGTAAGCGGGAGCCTTCTTTTACGGAGCAACAATCTATCATACGTTCTTCTTTCTCGCCTGTTGTGCATGTGGAATATATTAATAATACAGGGGTAAAAATTCTTTCACGCGATATAAGTACCGGCCGTTCGGATGATTTTGTAGACGTAGTTTATTTCAATAATAGTTTGCAGGTAATCTCTGCTTTGTTTAATAAAGAATCAGGCAAAAATATACTTACAGCAAAGGCCGTTAATTCTGATGGGGCAGAAAGCAAAGCCATTGTAATTGGAGAGTTGAACGCAGCTAAAATGTCGCAACGTGGTTTGTTTTATGTTGCCGCTTCTACAGACGGCTCCAAACTTTTAGTACTATCTCAGCCGGAATATGCAAAAGATCAAAATGAAAGAATCGGTATAAGCCTTTATGGCACAGAATTTACAAAAGTTTGGAACAGTGAACAAACCTTTCCTTATGCGTGGTCTAAATCTGTTGAAAATAAACCTTATGTAAATAATAACGGAGTGGCATTTATATTTAAACAAATAAATGTAAAAGGAAGTGATGATAGTTGGTCAGTTTTTTCATGCACAGGTAAAAATCTTAAGGAGTATAAACTTAGTATGGATGCCGGTAGAAAAATAACTTCTTTTGTGCAGGCTTTTACGATGGAAGGCGACTTTGCCATTGCGGGTTATTACAAAGAACAGGGTGCTAAAATTCAGGTTAGGATGGGCGATAAAGCAAACGGAAATTTTTTATACCGTATAGATGCCGCGGGCCAGGAGTTGAAAACCGGTGTTGTAAATACATTTGAGAAGCGCAGTGATATCATTGCACGGGACATCGTTTTCCATGATAACATTACAATATTATTAAGCGAACGATATACGATTTCCGACAGACCAGCTGCTTGCAGTGCCTCAACTCCAAAAACAAATGAAACGATGTTTGCCCGTGATTACGCTTACAACGGAATGGATATTTATATTGACGGATTTGATGCTACAGGTAAACCAATTTATAATGCTGTTATTGATAAAAATAACTCCTCTAAAAATGATCTCGGATACTGGCTTTCGTTTTTTGGAGCAATTGTAAAAGGAAAGTTACAACTGGTTTTTATGGATAATTTCTCGAGGTACGATGATAGAAAGATCTCTATAAACACACCCAATATTATAGTTTATACAACAGTAGATCCTGTTTCGGGGAAGGCGGAGAAGCCGCGGCCGGTTTCAAACCCAGGTTCTGTTGGTGGTAAAGGAGGAGATAGTTATTTAAGGCCAGATGTATTTTTAAAAACAAATGATGGCCAATATATCATAAGAGCAGAAAACAGCAGTAGTTACAGAATGGGAACCATGCTTTTTAAATAAGTTAATTATACAACGATTAAAAAAACTCAAACCATAAAAAGCCAACCTTTAACGATTAAGACCCTTAACTCTTCAACGCTCCTCTCCTCTCAATAATCAATCACCTGCTCTTCCATCGCCGGTAATTCTCTCCATTCATATTGCTGGTTGCGCAGTTGAGGTTCAAAACCAGCTTGTATAATCGATTCCTGTATAGTGATACTTGTAAAACGGTGTGGTGCACCTGCAGCACTTACTACGTTTTCTTCAATCATAATGCTGCCAAAATCGTTTGCTCCGGCGTTCAGGCATATTTGAGCAACCTGTTTTCCAACGGTAAGCCAGCTTGCCTGTATGTTTTTTACATTCGGCAACATGATGCGGCTAAGGGCAATCATACGAATATACTCTTCCGGCGTTGTTAAATTATGAACGCCCCTGATCTTTGCCAGCAAGGTATCTGCATCCTGAAAGGTCCATGGAATAAATGCAAGAAATCCTTTAGCATCTGCAGGCTTGCGGCTTTGTACCTCGCGGATTTTTACAAGGTGTTCGAATCTTTCCTGCAATGTTTCTACATGCCCAAACATCATCGTAGCCGAAGTGGTGATATTTAATTTGTGTGCTTCATGCATTATGTCCAGCCATTCCTGTGCGCCACATTTTCCTTTGCTTATCAAGCGCCTCACCCTATCCGTTAGTATCTCTGCACCTGCCCCGGGCAAACTATCCATACCGGCATCTTTTAATGCCTGCAACACTTCACGGTGCGTACTTTTTTCCAGCTTGGTTATATGAGCAACTTCCGGAGGGCCGAGCGTGTGTAATTTAATGGATGGATAAAGTGATTTTAATTCTTTAAACAGGTTTACATAAAAAGACAAACCCAACCCCGGGTGGTGGCCTCCCTGTAATAAAAGCTGGTCACCACCAAACTTGATGGTTTCTTCTATCTTTCTTTTGTAAGTGTCAATATCTGTTATGTAAGCTTCGGCGTGACCGGGAATTCTATAAAAATTACAGAATTTACAATTGGCTATACATACATTGGTAGTATTTACATTGCGATCTATCTGCCAGGTAACTTTTCCGTGTGGCACCTGCTTTTTTCTTAACTCATCCGCCACAAACATTATTTCTGCCAATGCAGCATTTTCAAACAAAAACATCCCTTCTTCTACGGTAAGAAATTCAAAAGCAAGGGCTTTAGTATATAAATCGTTTAAATTCATTAGTTACACTTTGGTGCTGGTGCGTTATTGGAATGTAAAATAACGGTATCATTACATTAACAAAATTACGGGCATTAGGTTGTATATTGGAAATTGATTGCATGATAATTATAAGACTAGCCATATTATTTACTTGTATACCTTTCTTTTTACAAGGGCAACAGAAAGCGCAGCAACAAGATGCTCAACTGATCACACAATTTCCCTTTAAGATGTACAGTGGTGGCGTTATGATCGTAAAGGCTACTTATGAAAACCTTAAAGACAGCTTTAATTTTATATTAGACACCGGAAGCGGAGGTATTTCTCTTGATTCAGCTACCTGTTCCGAATACAATATCAACCCCGTTCAAACAGATACCACCATTACCGGAATCGCCGGTACCCAAAAAGTTTCCTTCGCGTTTAATAAAACATTGTCAATGCCTGGGCTTACTATGGAGAATTTAAATTTCCATATTATTGATTATTCTGTATTAACCAGTGTTTATGGTGAAAAAATAGATGGAATCATAGGATATAGTTTTTTTAGCAGGTATATAGTAAAACTTAATTTCGACAGTATGAAAGTGGAGGTATTTAGTCCGGGAAAGATTAAATATCCAAAGGGAGGAACGTTGTTACACCCAATTTTCACTTATTTACCGGTGCAGTATATGAGCGTTAAAGACAAACGAAAAGTTGATTTTAATTTTTACTTTGATACCGGTGCCGGACTTAGTTTTCTGATGAGCGATGAATTTGCTACTGACAGTTCAATTCTGTTGAGTAAACGAAAGCCCGTTTTAACCCAGGCAGAAGGAATGGGAGGAAAACTTCAGATGCGTTTAACCGTGGTGAGAGAAGTAAAACTTGGTCCCTACCGGTTTTACAATGTGCCAACTTATTTATACAAAGATGATTATAAAGTAACCAGCTATCCTTTTACCGGCGGACTTGTAGGCAATGAGATTTTGCGGAGGTTTAACATGATATTTAATTACAAGAAAAGAGAGATACACTTGTTGCCCAACAACCGTTTCAACGAAACGTTTGAATATGGTTATACAGGTTTTAGTATTTATTATGTTAATGGAAAAATACTGGTAGATGAGGTTATAAAAGATTCTCCTTCTTACAAAGCAGGATTTGTAAATGGGGATGAAGTTATAAGTGTCGGTAATAATATAAGCAATAACATTCAGCAATATAAAAACCTGCTGCAGGAACCTACAACAAGAATTCAGGTAATTGTGAAAAGAGACGGAAAACTTATAACGCTCATTTTGCGTACGGGAAGTATAATGTAGTACAGAAAATTGTAGCATTTAATTGTCGTGTCCTGATTTATTATTTTACACTGTTTTTGATACATTTTACCAATAAAGTACAGCTTACAGCTAATAGCATCTTCTCCCCTAACTTTGCCGCATGATTCAGTTTGATAAATTTACCCTGGAAAATGGATTGAGGGTATTGGTACATGAAGATAAAAGCACCCCAATGGCCGTTGTAAATGTGTTGTACGACGTAGGTGCCCGTGACGAACACCCCGAAAAAACAGGATTTGCCCACTTTTTTGAACACCTGATGTTTGGTGGCAGTAAGAACATACCTGTGTACGATGAACCGTTGCAGGTAGCTGGTGGAGAAAATAATGCCTACACAACCAACGATCTCACTAATTATTATTGCCAGCTGCCAGCAGAAAATATTGAAACAGCTTTTTGGCTGGAAAGTGACCGCATGCTTAGTCTTGCTTTTGGCAAAAAAAGCCTGGAAGTGCAGCGAAAAGTAGTGAGCGAAGAATTTAAAGAGCATTATATTAATAAACCTTACGGCGATGTTTGGCATAAGCTGAGAGAACTGGTGTATACTACCCATCCTTATAAATGGATGACCATCGGTGCATCGTTAAAGCACATAGAAGATGTTAAACTGCAGGATGTAAAAGATTTTTTCGCTAAACACTATACACCTTCTAATGCGGTATTGGTTGTTGCAGGGAACATTGAAACGGCTCAAGTGAAAACGCTCGCAGAAAAATGGTTTGGTAACATACCTGCCGGAATAAAATATGATCGGGATTTGCCCGCGGAGCCAAGACAAAACGCTCCACGTTTTTTAGAAGTAAAATCTAATGTACCGTTGGATGCATTATACAAAGCATGGCATATTTATCCAAGAACGGATCCCAGGTATTACATTGCCGATCTAATTACAGATATCCTTAGTGGTGGAGCTTCTTCCCGATTGTTTCAAAGCCTGGTAAAGGAGAAGAAATTGTTTAGCAGTATTGATTGTTATCACCTGGGTAGTACAGATGCCGGTATTATTACAATTGATGGCAAACTGGTAAAAGGTGTAGATATCAAAGAAGCAGATGCCGCTGTAATGGAAGAATTAAAGAAACTACAACAGGATGGTATAACTACTTTTGAGCTTGAAAAAGTTAAGAACAAAACTGAAAGTGCCATGGCCTTTGAAGATATGAGCGTGATGAACAGGGCGCAAAGCATTGCGATGTATGAATTATTAGGCGATGCAAACCTTATTAATTCCGAACTTTCCAAATACCAGGAAGTAACCGCCGAACAAATACTGGAAGAATGCAGAATTATTTTTGATAATAATAACTGTAGTACCATGTATTATCTCTCAGAAAACAGCACAACTGAATAAGCTAAAAAAACAGAAATGATTGATAGATTAATACCACCGCCTATAAAAGACGCGGTTAATTATAAGTTGGAATTAAAGCCTTATGAAATGTACACGTTGAACAATAACGTTCCCGTATACACGATAGATGCAGGTGCACAGGATGTATTGCAGATTGAAATGGTTTTTTATGCCGGTAATTTTTTTGAAAAGCAAAAAGGAATTGCCGCCGCAACTAATTTTATGCTGAGAAATGGTACTACTTCCCGAACAGCATTTGAAATAAATGAGGCATTTGAATATTATGGAGCATATTGCAACAGATCTTGTTACAATGAAACCGCTGTACTTTCCCTGCATACACTTACGAAACATATTACAAAACTATTACCGGTAATGCAGGATATGCTTATGGCTTCCATTTTTCCTGCAGAAGAATTGGAAATATATAAACAGAATTCCAAACAGCGCCTGGAAGTAAACCTGCAAAAAGCAGAATTTGTAGCAGGCCGTTTAATTGACAGTTATCTGTACGGGGAAAACCACCCTTATGGCACCTACACAAGAATGGAAGATATTGATGCACTTTCTACTGCGGCAATAAAACAATTTTATCAAGAGCATTATTTAAATGGCCATTGCATAATTTTTGTGGCAGGAATTATTCCAAAAGAAATGAAACAATTGCTCAATGATTTTTTTGGACAACTAACCGTTAGCAGGCCAACCGGGCTTTTGCCGGAATTAAAAGCCACACCGGCAATTGAAAAAAAATACCGGATAGTGAATGATCCAACAGCGGTGCAGGGAGCTATCCGCATTGCCTCTCATTTCCCCAACAGGCACCATCCAGATTTTAAAAAAGTAATTGTACTGAATAATATATTCGGAGGCTTTTTTGGATCCAGGCTAATGGGAAATATCCGCGAAGAAAAAGGATACACTTATGGCATCCACAGTTATCTTCAAAATCATATGCAGCAAAGTGCCTGGATGATAAGTACTGAAGCCGGAAAAGACGTTTGCGAACCTACCATTAAGGAAGTGTATAAAGAAATGCAAAAGCTGAGAGATGAAAAAATAGAGGAGGAAGAATTATTATTGGTAAGGAATTATATAATCGGTGGAGTACTGGGAGAATTGGACGGACCATTCCAAATTATGGCCAAATGGAAGAATATAATTCTCAACAACCTTGATGAAAAGTATTTTTATGATTCGGTAAATGAAATAAGAACAGTTACGGCCGATGAATTGCAACAATTGGCAAACAAATATTTACAGCCTGAGAATTTCTATGAACTAATCGTATATTGATCTTAATTAACCTCTAAAATAAAACCCATGAACTTCCTGATAAAATTGTTAATTACTGCAGTTATAGCTTTTGGTTTATCAACAATACTTTCAGGTGTTCATATTCCGGATTTTAAACAGGCCTTGGTATTGGCACTGGTGCTTGCGTTTTTAAATGCCATTGTTAAACCCTTACTTATTATTTTAACGCTACCCATCACCATTTTTACATTGGGAATATTCCTTTTTGCCATTAATGCATTGATCATTTTGTTAGCAGATTATTTGCTGGATGGTATTAAAGTAGATGGATTTTGGTGGGCATTATTATTCAGCCTGCTTTTGTCGCTGGTATCCGGTTTTGTTCAATCTATGTTTACAAAGGAAGAAAACCAGGATAACAGGAGATAATCTTAGTTTTCCTGAGAAATCAAAAAATTAGGCACAGGAAGGTATGATTGTTCATCAAATTAATTTCTGTATAATTATCATTTTCATATTTATGACTGCTTTTTGCCGTCATATAGGCCGTGTTTGTAAATGCTCCTCCTTGCATAATCCCCAAAAGTTGCAATAAATATCAATTAAAAGCTATATTTTTACAGTTGGCTTTCCCGGAGTTTATAGTTTAAAACCATTGTTGTCCGATTAAAATCATGCATATCCGATATAATCCATTCTTGTCGTGAGTTTAAAGCGCCCTCTCCAAGGGAGAGGGAGTTGAGGGTGAGGTCAAGGTAGATAATGATTTGAAAGAATTAACCAAACAATGATAATTAAAATATATTTTCCCAGGTAAATCGCAGTAAGGGACTAAATATCAGTACCAAACTTATCTAAATCCGTTTTGTTATTAACTGCGGATATACTTTCCATAATCCACGAAAAATTATCAGCAATCAATCATTATTAATGGTACTCATGCGGCAACTATATACTTTTTTTTTAACCACGCTTTTATTAATTGCGTTCACAGCAAGCGGCCAGGTTACTGTAACCAATCCAACTAATACAACGCCAAACCTTGCAGCAACTTATACAAGTTTGGCCAATGCCATTACGGCCCTGAGTGGAATTACGGCTATCAGTGGGCCGGTTATTATTACCTTGAATCCATCAAATAACCAAACAACACCTGCGGGAGGTTATGTGATTAATTTTACTGCTGCCACAACAGCAGTTAATAGAGTTACCATCGAGGGAAGTGGAAATACCATTACTGCATTTAATCCTCAGGTATCAGGCCGGCTTTATGATGCAATCTTTAAAATCATTGGTTCTGATTATGTTACTATCCAGCATTTCGTAATGCAGGAAAACGCTCTGAATACCACAACAGCAGCAGCCAGTAATAATATGACCGAATGGGGAGTAGCGCTTTTATATGCCTCCACTACCAATGGTGCACAGAACAACACAATTCAAAACAATACGATCTCATTAAATAGAACATATTCCAACACTTTTGGAATTTATAGTAATACTAATCATACTGCAACCGTTTTGAATTCGCTTGCTATGGCCACCAACATTTCTGGGGCAAATAGCGGTACTAAAATATACAGCAATGTGGTAAGTAATGTAAATATGGGAATTTGTTTGATAGGGGCACAGGATATTAATTATATGGATCTTGGAAATGACGTTGGTGGAAATTCTCTGGCTACAGGAAATACAATTACGAATTGGGGTGGCTTGATTGCGGCGTCTTCTTATATTTCGAGTAGTGGTAGTTGTTACGGAATTAACCTGGATAATCAAAAAGACGAGAATGCATCTTATAATACAATTACAAGTGCAGCGGTAACGGGCCCAGCTGTAAGTATAAGAGGAATTTTCAAGGAATTCAATAATACTCCTACAGGTACTTTTACCTCAAATATTTTAAGTAATACGATCTTCATTACATACGGTTTTACATCAGGTGTTACTTTTGATGGTATTACTTCGCGTGGCATTACTACAGCACTGCCAGGAGCTACCATTAATATTAATTCCAACGTTTTATTAAATAACAGCATCAGCGCAGCATCTGCTCCTAATTTTATTGGGATCAATTGTACCTCTGCAGCAGGTGTTTTAAATATTAATAGCAATATAATCAGAGGAACAACTTCTGCATCAACTACAAGTGCTTTCACGGGCATCTACAATACCGGAGCGGTAACAACCACATTAAATATCAACGGCAATAAAATTGGTGATGCATCAGGAAATGCGATTACTTATTCTGCTGCTAATAATAAAAGCCTTATAGGAATCACAGTCCCAACAGTAGGAGCAACAGCATCTGTTTCCATAAGCAGCAATAATTTCCAAGGATTTGCACAAACAGTTGCAGGCTCAGGAGCTCACACTTATATTAATTATAGTCATGGTGCTTCCACAGCTACCTCAGATAACATCAATTCAAATACATTTACAAACCTTATTGCTAATACTACCGGCAACATAACTTTTATAAACAGGGCTGGCTCCATGGTAGCCGGTGCAACAGATAATTGCAATAATAATTCGATTGTTACAGCTTTTTCGAAATCTGCAGTTGGAGGAATTGTTACATTGTATAGTTCAAGTACATCCTCTGCTATCGGTAGCAACATGGTTCAAACAGGAAATAATTTTTCCAATATCAGCTTAACAGGCGTAACAGATATGTATGGTTGGAATAATGGAGAAGGAGGAACAAATGGAACAACAAAAAATATAAGTACCAATACATTTCAAAACTGGAATTGTGGAGATGGAGATGTAAATATTATTCAATCTGATTTTGGAGGAACGAATACACTCATTTCAGGAAATATTATTCAAAATATTTCAACAACAAAGAATATCGAAGGTATTTTTTATGGAACCGGAAGCAAACTTACACATACCATATCAAATAATACAGTTGCTTCTCTTTCTGCAGGCCTTTCAGTATGGGGAATTACAGGCGGAACTACAGTAGCATCTTCTGTTACAAATATTACCGGAAACGATATTCATTCTTTAACTTCTACAGGAGTTTCAAGTGCTGTAGGAATAAGAATAGCCGGCGCCATTACATTAAACATCAGTAAGAATAAAATATATGATATCAATGCATCAAATGCAGGTTGTGTTTCAAGTGGTATTGATTTAGCCACATCAACCTTAGGTTCAACTTATACTATTTCAAATAATATCATCGGGGATATTAAAGCTTCGCTTGCTAATAGTGCGCTGGCAGTTACAGGGATAAAAGTAACGGCTGTTACAGGAAGCACTACTTACAATATTTATTACAACAGCGTTTATTTGAATGCAACTTCTTCAGGAACCAATTTTGGTACAGCTGCTGTTTATTTAATATCGAATGCTACCGCTACTACAGGGGCTGCTACATTGCGCAATAATATTTTTCTAAATACATCTACGGCTAACGGAACTGGTGTAACAGCATCGTATAGACGTAATGCAACAAATCTTAATAACTATACAGCAGCTTCTAACAACAATATTTTTTACGGAGGAATACCATCAGCAACCAACCTGATTTTTTATGATGGTACCAATGCAGACCAAACTGTAGCCGCATACAAAACAAGGGTTTCTGCAAGAGACGCAAATTCTTATACAGAATTTCCGCCGTTCCTGAGTACTGTTGGCGCTTCTGTAAATTTCTTACATCTTGATCCTGCTATCGCTACACTTGCAGAAAGCGGTGCGGTGAACATTGCAACATATACAGACGACTTTGACGGCAATATCCGTCAGGGCAACGCAGGATATGCAGGTACAGGAACCGCCCCGGATATTGGTGCAGATGAAATAGCAGGTATTCCCTCTGAACCCGATCCTCCGGTAATTACTTATACTCCAATTACATCACCCACTTGTACCAGCGGCAATATATCAATTACAGGAGTTATTATTACTGATGCTACGGGCGTTCCTTTAACCGGAGCCAATCGACCAAGGATTTATTACAGAAAAAATTCTGGCAGCTGGTTTTCTCAACCAGGAACAAATACCGCAGGTACGGCTACCAACAGCACCTGGACTTTTACAATAGTAGTGGCAGCCATGGGCGGCGTAACCGGCGGAGATGTAGTATCTTATTACATTATAGCACAGGATATTGTGGCCTTTCCAAACGTAGCCTCCAACCCTTCGGCCGGGATTGTCTCTAGTTCGGTTAATGCGGTAAGTACTGCACCCACCAGTCCGAATACTTATACTGTTTCTTATACATTATCTGGAACCTATACAGTAGGCGTTGGAGGAGATTTTACCACACTAACGGCAGCGGTTAATGCTTATAACACAGCTTGCGCATTAAATAGTGCAGTGGTTTTTGAATTAATTGATAACAGCTATCCTTCAGAAAGCTTTCCAATTTCTATTTTGTATAATGCAGATGCCAGTGCAGTAAAAACATTAACCATCAGGCCATCTGCAACTTCAGTACCATTGATCACAGGAGCAAGTGGAACCCCCATCATTGCCTTAAATGGTGCCAATTATGTTTCGTTTGATGGAAGGCAAGGCGGCGCCGGTTCTGTAAAATCGCTGGGTATTTCAAATACTTCAGGAGGAATTACCGTGCAGTTTATTAATGATGCCCAGCATAATACAGTTAAGTTTTGTTTAATTAAGGGGCAACGGATAAGCAACTTTAGCGGAACCATTGTGTTTGCAACCGCAGGAACAGGTACAGGAAATGATCTTAATACAATTGAGAATAATGATATCAGCGAAGCCGGAGGTTTTTCAAACAATGGTATCTATTCTGCCGGCACAGCAGGAAAAGAAAACGATAACATAAGTGTATTGAATAATAATATTTTCAACTATTTTAATCCACTTAATGATTCACATGGTATTTATATAAGTAGTAACACAAGCGGTTGGACGATCGCGGGAAATCGTTTTTACCAAACAGCAACCCGCGTTTACACTGTTGTAGGAATTCATTTTGGTATTTATATTACCAGTGGCGCAGGATACAATATTACTAATAACATTATCGGATTTGCAAATTCAGCGGGTACGGGTTCCACCAATATGATTGGCAACAGTGTCGACTTACCCGGATTTCCAGCCTCCTACACAGCTGCAGGAACAGGTGTTGGTATTCGCTATATTGGAATTGGTGTAAGCGATTTATATGGAGCTCAAACTAACATTGATGGCAATACAGTGGCAGGTTTCGCACTTTATACCTCCAGCAGCGCTGCAACATTATACGGGTACTTTTGTGGGGTTTATGTAGAAAGCGGAAATGTAAATGTGGGGGCAAATGCCGGAAATACAATTGGTGCAGAAACCGGAATCAATTCTATCTATGCGGTAACTTCAGGAAGTGGAGGAGCTGTAGTGGGTATTCGTATTGCCAGTTTAGGTACGTCTATTGTTCAAAATAATAAAATAGGAAGTATAATAGCCTCTGGAACCACCGCTGCTATGTCGGCAGCATTTACAGGGATTAGTGTGGCGGGATTGTGTAATTATACCATTGATAATAATATAATCGGAAATGCCACCGCGGATAATATTCGTTTGGGATTTGCGGCGTCGGGTGGTTTCCTTTCTAACACAGGTACGCTTAGTCCGATAAATGTTGGTATTTCAACTTTGTTCAAAGGGATCCTCAGCACTAACTCCGGTTTGTCTTTAAGCATTACAAATAATATACTACGCGGTTGGACGATATCTTGTCCCTCGGTACTTACAACAGGTATTGAAAGCTCAGGCGCAATGTTCGGATTTGGTTCAACTGTAAATATCAATAGCAATTCTTTTGGCACCGCAGCAACCAACTGGCTAAATGCAACTGTAGACAACACTGGTTTTTTGTATGGAGTAAACGCTTCCAATACAGGCGCAGCTACTAATAATATATTGAACAATAATTTCCAGGGAAGTATTTACGGAGCACAAAACGGCGTTGGTGGAGGGTTGATCAAATTAACAGGGGCAACTTCATCTAATAATGTAGCAACTATAAGCGGAAATACTTTTACTAACCTCAGTTTTCGTTTTACTACCGGGGACTTGTATGTTATTTATGCGAATTATAGTATTGCCGCTTCCGGAAAACTCCTGATCAATAACAATCAAATTGTAGGGTCAGTAAATGCAATCGGCAATGCCCAGTACCACATGATAGATTGCGCCATGAGTTCTTCAGCAGGCGCGCAGGTAAGTATCACCAACAATAATTTTTCAAATTTTACAACAAACACAGGATTCAATTCAGACTTTTATGGCATATATACATTCTTCAATGGAAACTCCTGTGAGCTAACTATAACAGGAAATACACTGGGAAACTGGATCTATGGAACAGGTGGAGCGGTTGGTATTGAAATGTCTACAATGACGGGAACGGCTAACTGCACAAATAACAGTATTACTAATATTACATCTCAGGGAGATGTGGAAGGGATAAGCCTGAGTTCAGGAGGCAGCAGTGGCCAGTTTACGGTTGCTAACAATACAATAAATACAATTGTATCTTCCGGTGCCGGCGGTTTTGTTTATGGAATTTCTGCCTACCTGCCATCGCTTGCCAACACAACCCAAACAACTATAGATAATAACAGATTGAATGGATTTTCATCTACCAACAATATTGGTATCATTGCCGGTGTATTTTTAGATAACGGACATGCATCTTCTACTGTTTCTGTTTTACGTAATAAAATATATGATCTTTCCGGAAGCAAAGCCGGCAGCAGGGTTTATGGCATAACCAATCATACAGCATTAGCTGGAACGATAACATACAGCAACAATTACATTGGCGATTTACGGGCTCCTATTGGTAATACAACGGTGCCATGTATTGCAGGCATTAAAATATTTTCAACGGCAGGAGAAGCAAAGGTTTTCTACAACAGTATACATTTGAATGCTACCGGAAGCGGGGCACAGTTTTCCACAGCAGCCATATTTGCTGATGCTGCAACAGCTCTAAATTTGCGTAATAATATACTTAGTAACATATCTGCTCCAGGAGTTTCAGGCAGAACAGTAGCCTATTGGAGAAGTAATACGAGCTTAACTGCTTACAATGCCGCTTCTAATAATAACCTGTTGTATGCAGGTATAGCCTCTGCACAAAAACTTATTTATTTTGATGGTACCAATAGCGATCAAACCCTGGCAGCTTATAAAGTAAGAGTAACGTTAAGGGATAACCTTTCTGTAAGTACGTTGCCCGCGTTTATATCCACCTTAGGAGCAAGTGTAGATTTTCTTCACCTTGCAGCTTCAGGTAACTGTACCGCAGCTAGCGGAGGAAACAATGCCGGTATTTTACTGGCTATGGATTTTGATGGTGATAGCCGTAGTGTTACTACTCCTTTTATAACAGATATTGGTGCAGATGAAGCAACCAAATTAAACATCTGGACCGGAGCCACCAACAGCAGCTGGAACAATCCGGGCAACTGGAGCAATGGAATTGTTCCCAATACAACTGAGATAAATGTATTTATTTCAAATGTACCGGTAACACAGCCGATCATTGCATCCGGCGAATCTTTCCAGGTAAGCAACCTGATAATCGAATCCGGTGCTGTACTTACTAACCTTGGTACAATAAAAGTAAGTGGTGGGTTGTATGCAGGCGTTGCCAGTATTAATAATATACAGGCAGGTGTTATCGAAGGTTCCCTTGAGCTAAACGGAAACTGCACTGCAGAGCAGCAATTATCCGGCGCGATATTTACGAATAACAGCATTAAGAATTTTACTGCCAGCAATGATGTCAGCGTTTCTTCTTTACCTGCGGAGTCGTTAAATATAAGCAGGGAACTGTCTTTTGGAGCAGCAAGCGGAAAAACATTGATTACAGGTGATAATATTGTTTTGCTTTCTACAGTAGATGCTACGGCAAATGTGGCAGTTATTTCGGGGAATATTATTTCCGGAAAAGTTACGGTTGAACGTTATATTAATACAGGATTGGTTGCAGATGGACGACATTTAAAATCATGGCAGTTTCTATCAACACCAATTGCAGGACAAACGATTTTTGAATCCTGGCAGGAAAGCGGCGCAACGCCGGCAGGATATGGCACTTGGATAACGGGAACGGGTAGCGGATTTGATGCGACTACTCTGTTGCCTTCGATGAAACATTACGATTATTTATCCAATGGATTTACAGGTGTTTCCAACACTTCTGGGTTGCTGAACGAAAAGAAAGGGTATATGATTTATGTGAGAGGAGACAGGTCGGTAACCGGTCTTTTACAGGATGCCGTACCAACTAATCTGCGCAGCAAAGGAACCTTGTACCAGCCCTCAACACCACCTCCGGTTACAGCTGTGCAGCCTGGAAAACTGGAATCAGTTGGCAATCCTTACGCGTCTGCTATAAACCTTGTTTATATGAAAAATAATGGGTTGTTTGTAAACCTGAATAATGACGTTACTGTTTGGGATCCATTGCTGGCGGGTTCATATAATTCTGGTGGATACCAAACATTATCTGCTGCTAATAATTATGAACCAACTGCTGGTGGCACTCCTTATTATCAGGCAGGTACGCCATATCCATTCATTGAAAGTGGTCAAGCATTTTTCGTTAAATCATCTGGTCCGGCTGGATCTGTAACATTCTCAGAAGATTGCAAAGAGGCTTCCAACAGGCTTGTAAACAGAACATCTTTAACATCCTTGAGCAGGCAATATTTCCGGGCATCATTATTTACCATAAATGGTATTTTGGCGGATGGAAATGCTGTTGCTTTTGATCCGGTGTTTGCAAATGTTATAGATAAAGATGATGCACAAAAAATCAACAATGCCGGAGAAAATTTTGGATTGATGAGAAACAACCATCTATTATCGGTAGAAGCGAGAAGGCCTGTAAGCAATAGAGATACGCTATATTATCAGCTCAATAATCTTAGAAAGCAGCAATATCAATTAAAATTTGCAGTAAAAAATATGCCATCGGCAACATTAACAGCCTGGTTGGTAGATAGATACTTACATACTAACACGCAACTAAGCCTAACCGATAGTAGTTTTATAGATTTCGTGATAAATAACGATCCGGGTTCATATGCCCACAACCGCTTTTTTGTGACATTTAAAAAGAGATTGGTGAAATCATTGAAACAAATACCCGCAGGATTTGAATATAGTAAAAACAGCCACCAGCCGATCAATGATTCATTAAAGGAGGATCTGGCTGCTGGAATTAATATCTATCCTAACCCGGTGGAAAGCAAAACAATTCAGATTTATTTTACCAACCAGGAAAAAGGTGCCTATAATTGTAAACTGGTTAACAACCTTGGTAATATCGTTTTCAGAAGTAACATAAATGCTACTGGTTTAAAAATGCTGATTTCGTTAAAAGTCCCCGCTTCCCTTGCTGCGGGAATGTACCAATTGAATATTTATGATGCAAATGGAAGGAAAACAACTTTGCCGGTTATCATCAAATAAGGTTTAAATATCCTTGAAATGTTGCTTAATAAAAAAATGCAGTACTGCTTTGTTTGTTTGGGTTAATAAGTGGAAATTTGTACCATGGAATTTTTAAAGAAGGATTTTACAAATAACGAGCTAGTCGATTTATATAAGGGATTACTGCTTCCACGAATGATTGAAGAGAAAATGCTTGTGCTGTTAAGGCAGGGCAAAATTTCAAAATGGTTTAGTGGTATTGGCCAGGAAGCTATTTCTGTAGGAGCAACAATGGCTTTACAACAGAACGAATGGATAATGCCTCTACACAGGAATCTCGGTGTTTTTACATCTCGTAAAATGCCCCTTCACAAACTTTTCAGGCAATGGCAGGGAAACAAAGATGGCTACAGCAAAGGACGGGAAAGGAGTTTTCATTTCGGAAACAAAGACCATCATATTTGTGGGATGATTTCCCACCTGGGTCCGCAACTGGCGATTGCAGATGGCGTTGCCCTCGCCTATAAACTAAGAGAAGAAGAAAAAGTATCGCTTACATTTACGGGTGATGGTGGCACCAGCGAAGGAGACTTTCATGAAGCTTTAAATACTGCAGCTGTTTGGGATCTTCCTGTGATTTTTATTATTGAAAATAACGGATATGGATTAAGCACGCCTACCAGTGAGCAATATCGTTGTAAAAGCCTGGTGGATAAAGCCGTTGGTTATGGTATTGAAGCTGTACAGATAGATGGTAATAATATTCTTACCGTATACGATACCATCAAAGGTGTAAGAGAATATTGCATCAAAAACCAAAAACCTTATCTAATAGAATGTATGACTTTCCGAATGCGTGGACATGAGGAAGCAAGCGGTGTTAAATACGTACCCAAAAATTTATTTGAGGAATGGGAGAAAAAAGATCCGATTAAAAATTATGAGCAGTGGTTGCTGGAAGAGAAAATTATTTCCGCAGACGATGTTATTACAATTAAAGGCGAAACAAAAAACTATATAGAAACAGAACTACAGACGGGTTTTGTAGCAGAAAAGATAATTCCAGATACTAACGAAGAGTTAGCAGATGTGTATTGTGAAAGAAAAGCCGGAAGTGATAATGGTATGTTGAAAATAGACAACAGTATCTCAGTTCAACAACTGGATGAGCAACGGTCTAAAGAGAAAAAATTTATAAATGCCATTAGCGATGCGCTGGAACAATCATTGGAAAAATATCCTGAGCTTGTTTTGATGGGACAGGATATTGCAGAATATGGCGGTGCATTTAAAGTTACTGAAGGCTTTGTTGAAAAATTTGGTAAAGAGCGTATTCGCAATACACCTTTATGTGAAAGCGCTATAGTTGGCGCTGCGCTTGGTCTTAGCCTGGAAGGATATAAATCAGTAATGGAAATGCAGTTTGGTGATTTTGTAACTGTAGGTTTTAACCAGATCATAAACAACCTTGCAAAGATATACTACCGTTGGGGCCAAAACGCAGATGTGGTGATACGGATGCCAACAGGTGGTGGCGTTGGAGCTGGTCCGTTTCATAGCCAGAGTAATGAAGCATGGTTTGTGCATACTCCCGGATTAAAAGTTGTGTATCCATCCACACCGGCAGATGCAAAGGGCTTATTGATAGCGGCCATAAATGATCCAAACCCTGTTTTGTTTTTTGAACACAAAGCATTGTACAGGAGCATAACTGGTAATGTTCCCGAAGCGTATTATGAAATAGAAATTGGTAAGGCAAAACATGTTAATGAAGGGGATGATATTTCTATCATTACCTATGGTGCCGGTGTACACTGGGCCCTGGATTATGCCCGGAACAACCCACAGATTTCTATAGATATCCTTGACCTGAGATCATTGTTACCACTGGATTTTGCTGCTATCAGAAGATCGGTAGAGCAAACAGGAAAAGTGCTGATATTACATGAAGATTGCCTCACTGGTGGTATTGGTGGAGAAATAGCTGCCTGGATAGCAGAGCATTGCTATTCCCTACTGGATGCGCCTATCATGCGCTGCGCCAGCCTGGACACACCTATCCCTTTTAATATTGAACTGGAAAGGAATTTCATGGCTTATTCCAGGTTGGGAGAAACCGTTGAGAAATTAATGAAATATTAAGTACGAATAATCATCATATAGTTTCACATGCTTCAGGATAATCTTTTGATCGTTCTTACTTTGTTGTTTGCTGTTTCCATGTTGATAATGCTGGCAGAAAAACTAAAAATATCTTACCCGATATTTTTGGTTGTTGCCGGATTAGTAATCGCATTTATTCCCGGTATGCCGGTGATCAGTTTAAGTCCTGATATTGTATTCCTTATTTTTCTGCCACCACTTTTATATGCTGCTGCCTGGTACACTTCCTGGAAAGATTTCTGGAAATTAAGAAGGCCTATCAGTTTACTTTCTTTTGGATTAGTAATATTTACTTCCGCTGCTGTCGCTTTTGCAGCCAACGCCATCATTCCCAATTTCCCATTAGCTTTTGGGTTTTTGTTAGGCGGAATTATTTCGCCTCCTGATGCAGTTGCGGCAAGTTCAGTATTGCAGGGTTTAAAAGTTCCGAAAAGGGTTGTTACTATTTTAGAAGGGGAAAGCCTGGTGAATGATGCTTCATCCTTAATTGTGTTCAGGTTTGCTCTGGCAGCTATCATCACAGGTGAGTTTAGCATATGGAAGGCCGGAACAGATTTTTTTATGGTAGCTGCTATGGGAATACTTATCGGCGTTGCTGTAGCATTCATTATTTCCTATGCCCATCGTTGCTTACCTACTACAGGTAGTATAGATACGGTAATAACCCTTATTTCTCCTTACTTGATGTATATAGCCGCAGAACACTTCCATTTTTCCGGTGTACTCGCAGTAGTTAGTGGCGGATTGTTTCTTAGTTACCGTTCGCACCAATTATTTACCTATAGCTCACGGATACAAGTATACGCTTTTTGGCAAACACTTGTATTTTTATTGAACGGGATTGTTTTTATACTTATTGGTTTGCAACTGCCGCAAATAATTGCAGGGTTAGGAGAATATTCAATTTCGGATGCTATTTTTTATTCAGTGATCATAAGTCTGGTGATCATAGTGGTAAGGATCTTGTGGGTTTTCCCCGCAGCCTATATTCCCAGGATGATCAGTAAAAAGATCCGGAAAAAAGAAAGGAACCCTGGTTGGAAACCTGTTTTTTTAATTGGATGGAGTGGCATGAGGGGCGTTGTTTCGTTGGCGGCAGCCCTGGCTGTTCCTTTAACCCTTAGCAATGGAGAAACATTTCCCTACAGAAACCTGTTGCTGTTTATAACCTTTGTTGTGATATTTATAACCCTTGTTTTACAAGGTCTCAGCCTAAAGTGGGTTATTAAAAAATTAAATATTGAAGATCCGGGAGAAAACGAAGAAGAGCAGGAACTCGCCATTAAACTAAAGCTGGCAGAAGCTACACTCCAACATTTAACAACCAATTACAACGAAGAAATAAATACGATAGATGCTTACAGTCGTTTAAAGGAACGCTATGAACGGATGATTGAGATTGCCAACAAGAAATTATTGAACGAAGAAAATGAAACCAATAGCCCTTCCTTTCTGCCAAAATACCGTATTATGCTTATTGAGCTGGTAACGGTGAGGCGCAAAGAATTGCAAAAAGTTCACAAGGAACATGGCTATTCCGATGAAGTGATCAGGAATAAAGAACATGAGCTTGATCTGGAAGAAGCAAGGTTAAACGAATAGAGCAGGCATACTACGCATTATTCCGGAATAAACTTCATCGAGATTGAATTTACACAATGCCGCGTATTTTTTCCTGTAAAACGTTCGCCGGTAAATACATGTCCAAGATGCCCGCCGCAATTTGAACATACGATCTCTACCCTGTTACCATCGGCATCGGGTACTCGCTTTACTGCACCTGCAATCTCATCATCAAAACTTGGCCATCCGCAGCGCGAATCAAATTTATCTTTAGAATGGTAAAGTGGAGTATCACATCGTCTGCAAACATAAGTTCCTCCATCTTTGTTATTAGTATATTCGCCTGTAAAAGCACGTTCCGTTCCTTTGCGAAGAATCACATATTCCTCCTCGGCTGATAAATGATTATATTCCATACTGTTTTTTTTGTAATGCAAATTTACTTACAGCAAATCAGTATTATAAACAACGGAATGTTATATTTTGTTGGGTGTTAAATTAGAAAGTTAAACAGGATTGTTTGGCTAGTCTTTCAACTCGTTTTTTTTAGCAGCCGGTACATACAACTTCTTAAATTGATAGTAGGCACTTAGTATGTATTGCGTAAATATCATTTCGTCGGCATTGCGGGTAAACTCATATTCCGGGCGGTACCAAACCAAAAAAGTATCTAGCAGAGGGCTTCCCATTCCTGTTATTCGCTTAACTGTTATTTTATTAAACCTGTAATTCACATACTTTTCCTGTTCCTGCGTTTCCAGCCTTAATTGAAAAGCTTTTAGTCTTTTGTTTCTTCTAAACCTGAAAATATTGATCAGCTCATTAACATCAGCTCCAGGTACGCCATTGGCGCCCATACTGGATTGGATAGTTGGCTTTGTATAATCATAAATATCTGCATAAGCCAGCCTGTTCTCCAGGGAATCTTGCCGGTAAGATTTGGAAAAAACGGTAACCTCTTTGAGCATACTGTATCTGCCTTTGATATTTATGCGAAGAGAAATATCAAAATGTTCCGGGTCTGAAATGCCCTTTACAATAAATTTTTGGGTGGGTTTATTATTATAATAAAATATAAGCGAATCTTTATCAGAAGTAAGTAAACTATACCGCCCCATACTATCAGTTACGGTAAACATGCCACCAGTACTTACAACCCTCACATCTTCAACATAATTCACTTTACTGCTGTCGTAAACCGTGCCACTAACGGTAAGTTGTGCCTGCAAATACGGGGAAAATAACAAAACCGGTAAGAAAAGTAAAAAAGAACGCAAATGCAGAATGATTTTAGCAGGTAATATTAAGCAAGAATTTTAAAACCAGAATAGATAACTATTGTTTTAACTAGGATTTTGCTTTTTTACTACAGCCTCAATGGTTGCAGGGTAATGGGCATGTTCCAGTTGATGTACCTTTTCGGCCAGGCTCCGGGGGTTATCTTCTGGCAGGATATCGCAAGTTGCCTGGAAAATTATTTCACCGTGATCATACAATTCATCCACATAATGGATACTGATACCGCTTTGTTTATCGCCATTGGCCATTACAGCCTCATGAACATGAAGGCCATACATTCCTTTTCCTCCATAAGAAGGTAGTAATGCCGGGTGAATATTAATGATTTTTTTGGGATAAGCCTTAACCAATGCCGCCGGAATTTTTAATAAAAAGCCCGCAAGTACTATGAAGTCTATGTTTTGTTCCTTCAAATAAGTAATAAAGGAATGGCTATCCTGAAGCTGTTGAGAACTGATAACATCCGCAGCAATATTATTATTCCTGGCTATCTGTAATACGCCCGCCTTCGGCCGGTTACTTACGATAAGTGCCACTTTTACGCTACTACTATTATTAAAATGCTGGATAATCTTCTCAGCATTGCTGCCTGCCCCACTGGCAAAAATAGCAATTGTAGTTACCGGTATACCGCCATTGGCTTTATTGCTTGTACCTTTCATTCTGTTCCATATCCTTTTAAGGTATCTTTTAAAAAAAGCAAATTGGCCAAATGGGTAACTAACCAACAAAACACATAGCGGCCATAATATCGTTATCAGTAATATATATAAGATGAACCACAGCAGGTTTTTCTCAAGATTCGTCCATAACAGTATCTTACGACCGGCATAACCGCATAAACTCCCACCGATTGCAAATGTGGAAATAATGAGCAGCAGGTTTAACCCATTTACCTTCCATTTTTCCTGCAATTTTTTAAACATGTTGCAAAAATGAGGAAAACATTGTGATATAATTAGATTTATTTAAGGTAAAATCTAACAAAGAATTTGTTTACAAATACATGACAATGATAATATACAATACATCACAAATCGCTGAAACACACACCAGATATGGAAAAAAAAATTTAACAAATGTTGATATTTTGTCAATATCCTCCCTTATTTTTGCAAACAAACCAGGATATTTTTCCACATTAGCCCCGATAACTGTATGAGTCGCTATAGAAAAATCATTAACAAAGCTTTTGCAAGTCTGCTTCTAATTCTACTTGTTTCAATTAGTAATACTGTTTCAGCCGCAGATGGCGAAGCACTTTTTAAAGCGAATTGTGCCAACTGCCACAAGCCGGATGTAGATTATACCGGACCTGCTTTAAAAGGATTGAGTTCCAGGGCTCCAAGCGCGGATTGGGTTTACCAATGGATTGCGAACCCTGGTGGTACAAATGATCCTTATGCTACGGCGTTAAAAGCTAAGTGGAAGCCAATTATTATGACAGCTTTCCCCAGCCTGAAAAAGGATGATATTGATGCTATCATGAAATATGTGGAAGATTATGCTCCACCAGTAAAAGCGCCAACTGGTGAAGTTGCTGGTCAACCTGCTTCTGATAATTCACTTTTGTTTGGAATTCTTACGCTTGTTTTGGCAATTGTAGCCTTTATATTATTACAGGTAAACAGTAACCTGCGGAAACTGACTGACGAAAAAGACGGAATATACCGCGGAGAGCCTGTTCCTTTTTATCGTAACAAGACCTACCTGATGGCCGGCATTCTGGTACTTTTTAGCGTAGGAGGTTATATGACGATCAGCGCTGCTATCGGATTGGGCCGCCAGAAAAATTACCAACCGGAACAACCGATTTACTATTCACATAAAGTACATGCCGGTGTAAACCAGATCAGCTGTTTATATTGCCATGGTGGTTCTCAGGATAGCAAACATGCCAACATTCCTTCGGTAAATGTTTGTATGAACTGCCATATGGGAATTAAAGAATATAAAGGTGATCCAATCATCAAAGAAAATGGTGTTGCCGTAAACGGAACAGAAGAAATCAAAAAACTATACTCCTACGCAGGATGGAATCCTGATACCAAACAATATAATCCTGATAACAACAATGATGGTATCCCTGATGGTGCCAGGCCAATTGAATGGGTGAAAGTGCATAATCTGCCAGATCACGTTTATTTTAACCACAGCCAGCACGTTAAAGTGGGTAAGCAGCAATGCCAAACCTGCCACGGTAATATCCAGGAAATGCCTGAAGTTTATCAGTTTTCTGAATTAAGCATGGGATGGTGTATCAATTGTCACCGCGAAAGCAAAGTTGATTTCTATAACAAAGAAACTGGTGAAGGAAATAAGTTTTACAGCATTTATGAGAAATTCCACGACGATATTAAGAATCATAAACTGGATAGTGTAACGGTAGAAAAAATTGGTGGAACAGAGTGTCAAAAATGTCACTATTAATTAAAAAGGTGGAAATAGCGTGACTAGCTGATTTTCAATTTTTCAAATTTTAGAATTTTCAAATAGTAATATGGAAAAAAAGTACTGGCAGAATTTTGGTGAACTTAATCAGTCTGATGCTTTTAAGCAGACCACTGAACATGAGTTTAAAGAAGAGCTACTTCCAATTGAAGAATTGAAAGAAGAAGGTTTGCTGGATGGCAAAACTCCCCGCAGGGATTTCTTAAAATATCTTGGATTTAGTACCGCTGCTGCAGCAATTGCTGCCAGTTGCGAAATGCCGGTACATAAGGCAGTTCCTTTTTTACATAAGCCAGATAATGTGATTCCCGGCGTTGCCAACTACTTTGCTTCAACTTATGTAAATGGTGGAGATGCTATCAGTGTAATCGTAAAACAAAGAGACGGAAGGCCAATAAAGATAGAAGGAAATGAACTATCAACCATTACTGGTGGTGGAACAAATGCGCAGGCACAGGCTTCGGTACTTGATCTTTATGATACAACCCGTTTACGTCATCCGCTTCAGAAAGATGGCGCTAATTTTAAAGAAGTAAGCAGTTTTGATGCTTTCGATAAAATGGTAGCAGATGGTATGGGATCTTTGGGTGGAAAACCAGTTGTGCTGCTAACTTCTACTATCAACTCTCCTTCTACCTTACAGGTTATCAACCAGTTTTTGGGCAAATATCCCGGAAGCCGTCACGTACAATATGATGCAGTTAGTCATAGCGGTATGTTATTGGCAAATGAATCGAGTTACGGTAAAAGAGTATTGCCTTCTTATCATTTTGATAAAGCAAAAACAATTGTAAGCCTTGGGGCAGATTTTCTTGGAACATGGCTTAGCCCGGTAGAATTCAGCAGGCAATATTCAGTTAACAGGAAAGTAAAAAATGATAAGCCGGAATTAAGCCGTCATATTCATTTTGAAAGTATGTTGAGCCTTACCGGTAGTAATGCCGATGACAGGTATACTCATAAGCCATCGCAAGTTGGTATGGTTGCTCTAGCCATTTATGCTGGTTTAACAGGCCCAACGGCTACAGGAATATTGGGAGATCCACAACTGGAAGCCGGAATTAAAAAAACGGTTGCCAGATTAAATGAAACGAAAGGTTCGGCATTAGTAGTTTGCGGCAGCAACGATGTAAATGTTCAGATCATTGTTAATGCTATCAACGAAGCCATCGGGGCAAATGGTACAACTATAAACTGGGCAATTACTTCCAACTATCGTAAAGGCATAGATGCTGATATGGTAAACCTGGCAAATGATATCAGTACAGGCGCTGTTGGTGCTTTGCTTGTTTACGATTGTAATCCTGTTTATTCTTATTTTGACGGAAAGAAACTGGGAGATGCAATTGCAAAATTGCCCCTGAGTGTTTCGTTTAATTCAACATTAGATGAAACTTCCGAGCAATGTAAATACATAATTCCTTCTCATCATTGGCTAGAGAGCTGGGGAGATGCTGAACCAAAATCAGGATTTATCAGCCTTATTCAGCCAATCATAAATCCATTGTTTAAAACAAGGGAATTTCAAACATCGTTAATAAAATGGACGGGCGCAACAGTTACTTCAGTAGCTACAGCACCTGCCGTAGCTGATAGTGCAGCTGCACGCGTTGCTCCTGTGGTATCGATGTCAGCTTCTGCTGATTATTCCAGTTATGTAAAAAATTACTGGACTGCTAAATTGGGTTCAACAGATCTTTGGGACAAAGCCTTACAAGATGGCGTAATAGAATCTGCGCTTACTATTGGTGCAGGTACATTTAATGCTTCATCTGTAGCTGCAGCTTCTGCCAAGATCGGAGAAATAAAAGCTGGAAATATTGAAGTTTTACTTTACCAGAAAGTTTCTGTAGGTAATGGTTCACAAGCAAACAATCCATGGTTGCAGGAATTACCAGATCCTATTTCTAAGGTAACCTGGGATAACTATGCAATGGTTGGGCCCGAACTTGCTAAAACATTAGTAGGAATTGACGTGGCAAATCCTGATAGTAAAAAGCAGGCAGATGATTACGAGGTACACCCGGAGAAGCCGGTGATTAAAGTTGTAGTAAACGGAAAAGATATAACCTTACCTGTATTAATATTACCAGGCCTTAATGCGTCAACCATTGCTATTGCAGTAGGTTACGGAAGGCAGAGTGCCAATAAAGACCAGTCCATTGAGCGCATTGGACGTTCTGCAACCGGCTCTGGTAAAAACGCTTATCCATTTGGAATTTTTGATGGTACTACTATTCAAAATATAGCAGTAGCCACAGCTTCTAAAACAGGCGACGATTATCCTTTAGCTCAAACACAGGTTCATGGTTCTTCAGAAAGCAGGCCGATCCTGTTTGAAACCAACCTGAAAAGCTTCCTGGCTAATCCTGAAGCATTGTTGGAAGAACCAAGGCATGAAAGATCCATCCTGATGGCAGATGGAAAAACTGATTTTAGAAGAGATGCTACGATGTATCCTGATTTTGCCAAACCCGGCATCAAATGGGGAATGAGCATCGATCTTAATACCTGTACCGGTTGCAGCGCCTGCGTAGTTGCCTGTACAGCTGAAAATAATGTTAGTGTTGTTGGTAAAATACAGGTGCAGCGGGCGCATGAAATGCATTGGCTGCGTATAGACCGTTATTTTACCGGAGATGTAAAAAATCCGGATGTTGTTTTCCAACCGATGCTTTGTCAGCATTGCGATAACGCTCCTTGCGAAAACGTTTGCCCGGTTGCAGCAACCAACCATAGCTCAGAAGGTTTAAACCAGATGACTTATAACCGTTGTATTGGAACAAGGTATTGTGCCAACAACTGTCCATACAAAGTTCGTCGTTTTAACTGGCTTGATTTTAACGGAGCAGATAGTTTTGCGGATAATCAAAATCCACTGATCGGTATAGATATGGATGAAGTGGTGTTACAAATGAATGATGACCTTACCAGGATGGTATTGAATCCGGATGTAACCGTTCGTTCAAGAGGTGTAATTGAAAAATGCTCTTTCTGTGTGCAACGTTTACAAGATAGTAAGCTGGATGCTAAGAAGCACCAGGATCCAACCATTGTTCGCAATGTGAAAACAGCTTGTATGCAGGCTTGTCCTACCAACGCTATCAATTTTGGAAATGTGAATGATCAGGAGAGTGAAGTATCTAAAGACAGGGCCAACGAGCACCGTAACTTCTATGTGCTGGAACAACTGCACGTACTGCCAAACGTTAGCTACCTGGCAAAAGTTAGAAATACCGACAGGCATGTGGGTGTTGTAGAAGAAGAAGGTCATGGAGAGATGAAAGAAGCGAAAAAAGCAGTGGAAGCCCACTCGTAAGATAAATGATCAGCAATAACCGCTGAGCAAAGAACTAATAGTACAAGTGAGTGACACAACGATGATGATCAAAGATGTGTTGCCGAAAAATAAAAACAGGCTAGAAACTAACAGCTAATAGCTAAAAGCTAAGAAGATATGTCATTACTGAAATACGAATCACAACAAAGGGAACCGCTGGTTGATGGTAACAAAGATTATCACCAGGTTACGGAAGATATTATAAGTCCCATTGAAATGAAGCCCAGCAGGCTTTGGTATATTGGTTTTTATATCAGTGTGGCGCTGCTGTTGTTTGGGGTGTACAGTGTTTACCGCGAGGTTACTTACGGTATAGGACAGTGGAACCTGAACAAGACTATCGGCTGGGGTTGGGATATTACCAACTTCGTTTGGTGGGTAGGTATCGGTCACGCGGGAACGCTTATTTCGGCTATCCTACTGCTTTTCCGCCAGGGTTGGAGAACAGGTGTGAACCGTGCGGCTGAAGCAATGACAATTTTTGCGGTAATGTGTGCAGGGCAGTTCCCGATATGGCATATGGGTCGTGTGTGGATGGCGTTCTTTGTATTACCTTACCCAAATAGTCGCGGTCCGTTATGGGTGAATTTTAACTCACCGCTACTTTGGGACGTATTTGCGATTTCTACTTATTTCACTGTATCCTTGTTATTCTGGTATTCAGGTTTATTACCAGATCTGGCAACTGTGAGGGACAGGGCTAAAACTAAATTAAGAAAATTATTATACGGTGTTGCATCATTTGGCTGGACTGGTAGTACCAAACACTGGCAAAGACATGAATCGCTGTCATTGGTGTTAGCAGGCTTAAGTACGCCACTGGTACTTTCCGTACATACGATTGTATCTTTTGACTTCGCCACATCTATTGTTCCGGGATGGCATACAACGATCTTCCCTCCTTACTTCGTTGCTGGTGCGATCTTTAGTGGATTTGCTATGGTGCAAACACTTTTGATCGTTGTTAGAAAAGTAATGAATTTGCAGGATTATATCACTCTTGGTCATATTGAGGCCATGAATAAAGTAATTGTATTAACCGGTAGTATTGTTGGTTGCGCTTATTTAACTGAGTTGTTCATTGCCTGGTACGGACAAAATCCTTACGAGTGGTACGCATTCAGTCAAAACCGAGCAAACCTGTTCTCACCTTATGGCTGGAGTTATTGGCTGATGATGTTCTGTAATGTGGTATCTCCACAGTTATTCTGGAGCCGTAAATTAAGAAGGAATATCACTGTAACTTTCTTTATGAGTATCATAGTAAATATTGGAATGTGGTACGAGCGTTTCGTGATCATTGTTACTTCTGTTTACCGCGATTATTTACCATCAAGCTGGAGTACTTACTATAGCCCAAGTGTGTATGAAATCGGGTTCTATCTTGGTACGTTCGGGTTGTTCTTTACCTGCTTCTTCCTGTTTGCTAAATACTTCCCGGTTATTGCGGTAGCTGAGATCAAAGCGATATTGAAAACAAGCGGTGAAAATTACAAAGTGAAAATGACGGATATTGAAAAGGCGGATGCAGAGAAGTTTTATATAGACGAAGTAGAGCATGCACATTAATGGCATTTTAAATTTTGCATTTTAAATTTTGAATTAATATGGCTGGAGGAATAAAAAAATTTGTAGTAGGATCATTTGATGATGAAAAGGTATTGTTTCCTGCGGTAAAGAATGTGCGCAAAGCTGGATATAAGATCCATGACGTGTACACTCCATTCCCGGTTCATGGCCTTGATCATGCAATGGGAATACGAGAAACGAGTTTGCATACAGCAGGATTTATTTATGCTATTATTGGAACAACAACAGCACTTGTTGGGATGAGTTGGGTTTTTACGAGTGACTGGCCGTTGAACATTGGAGGTAAACCGCACTTTGCATTACCAGCATGGATACCGATCACTTTCGAGTTGACTGTATTGTTTTCTGCTGTGGGCATGGTACTTACTTTCTGCTATCTGTGCCAGTTGTCGCCATTTGTTAAAAAACATCATTTTAGTGCAAGAGCTACAGATGATCATTTTGTAATGGCCATTGAGTGCACAGAAAAAACAAATGACGCCGAATTACAGAATTTCCTGCAAAATGCCGGAGCCAAAGAGATCAATATACAGGTTGCAGAAACCGGCTGGTGGCTTGGCAGGTATGATAGAGAACAAAAATTATACAGAGACGAGAAAGGATATTAATATTTAGTTGAAAGGTTGAGGAAAGGGCAACAAATATATTGACCTAACAAAAGAGTTTAAGAATAATGAAAAAAATTGCAATTATATCAGCTTTAATTTTAGCAGCAGCCACCACTTTTGTTGGATGCGGAAGTAAGCGCCAGCCAGGTAAGATCTATATGCCGGATATGGCATACAGCAGGGCGTATGAAACTTATGCTGAGCGTGATTCGTTGATATTCACTTCAGATCCTAATAATAAAGGCAGGCTCATATTTTATGATAATAATCCTGTACAGGGAACGGTAAGAAGAGGAGATGAATTTCCTTACACCTTACCAAACGATAGTAATGGATATAAGCTAAGTGCCAATGTTAAAAATCCGATAGATACGATCTCAAAAGCAGACCTTGCAGAAGCTGGTAGGCTGTATAATATTAATTGTGCAATTTGTCATGGTGCAAAAGGAGCAGGAAATGGTCCTATTGCTACTTCAGGAAAGATTGGAGGTATTGCCAATCTAACTTTAGGGTTATATGTGGATATGACTGATGGTACCATGTTTCACTCTATCCATTATGGCAAAAACCTGATGGGAAGCTATGCATCACAATTAAGTAAAAAAGAACGCTGGATGATCATTAAATATATAAGAACACTTCAGCCTAGGTCGGCTGCAGCAACAGCTACACCGGCGGTATCAAAAGATAGTACTGGTAAAGGAATTTAAGTAACAACACAGCAACATAGCATAACTAATCAAAAGCATTCATACAAAATAAAGTTTAGATGAACCATAATTTTGAAATACCGGGCAGTTATAAAAAGTGGACGTGGGGCTTGATTATAGCAGGGCTAATAGCAGTGTTGTACGGCTTTATTATGTATCACCCGTTTGCACACGCCGGCCATGGTGAAAATACCGACAGCACGCGTTTTTGGGCGGTATTATTACAAAACAGCGTTTATTGGCTACTAACGGTAAATGCCTGCATGTTCTTTTTGTGTGTTACCACAATGGCAATGGGCGGCTGGCAGGTTGCAATGCGCAGAGTACCGGAAGCAATTTCCAGCGTAGTTCCAATTCTTGGTGTTATTACGTTACTTATTTTAATGGCAATTGTTTGGGGCGGACGTACCGATATCTACCATTGGCTTGATAAAGATGCCGTTGCACATGATAAAATTTTGAACGGTAAAAAAGGGTTTTTAAATCCAATGTTCTTCAGTATCTGCTCTATAGTTTCTGTAGGATTGTGGTGGTTGCTTGGCCGTAAGATGAGGACGATGAGCCTTGAAACAGATAAGAACGGCCCAATGGATTATGAAACAGGAAAAAAATGGATCTGGAAAAATACCGTTTGGGCTTCGTTGTTTACCGTTTTCTTCGGTTTGAGTGTGGCGTCTACTATTCCTTGGTTATGGTTGATGAGCATTGATCCTCATTGGTATAGTACCATGTATAGCTGGTACACTTTTGCGAGTACATTCGTTTCAGGATTGTCGTTGATGGCATTGTTTATTATCTACCTTAAAAATCGTGGGCAATTAGAATATGTAACGGAAGAACACTTACATGATGTTGGTAAATTCATGTTTGCTTTCTCTATATTCTGGACGTACCTATGGTTCTCTCAGTACATGCTGATCTGGTATAGTAACCAACCGGAAGAAACAAAATATTTTATTGAAAGAATCGGAACGGCCGATAAACCAGGGCCTTATAGAGGACTTTTCTTCTTCAACCTGATTATAAATTTCGTTTGTCCATTGTTGATACTAATGAAGAAAAGTACAAAACGTAGCTGGACGATGATCACTTTTATGGCAGTGTTGATCATTTTTGGCCACTGGATAGATTTTTATCAAATGGTAATGCCCGGCACAATGAAAGATCATGCTAAAATGATGCCTTTTGAATTTGGTGTAGCAGCTTTATTTATTGGCATAATCATGTGGGGAGTTGGTAATTATTTCAGCAAGCATTCGTTGCTTGCAAAAAACCATCCGTTCCTCAAGGAAAGTATGATACATCATACATAATCATTAAACAAATGCATCTTGTGCAAATGTTTAAATTAATTTTGCCTTGATAAGAAAGTATAAATAAAAGGTTGTGTAAATTTTAAAAGTATTGCAAATGCTTTTAAAACAGGTCTTAAAAACATAAAATTTTTACAATGAAGGAGTTTTTTCTGATTGCGATTGTCGTAATGATCTTTGTGGTCATTTTTCAGATATCCAGGGCAAGTGATTATGTAAGTGTGCTGAAAGGTGAAGAAAAATCACGTAAACAAACTAATAAGATCAATGGATTTCTGTTGATCGCTTTTCTGATATTGGGCCTCATCGGAGCTTGGTACTGTAACGAATTGTATTATGGTAAAACATTGTTTCCTCAAGGTTCTGCATCAAAAGAAGGTGAAATGATTGACCTGATGATGTACATTACCATTGCTGTAACAGGTGTTGTATTTGTTATTACTCAGGTATTACTTTTCTGGTTTTGTTATAAATACCAGGAACAGGATGGTAAAAAAGCGTTTTATTTCCCGCACAATACAAAGCTTGAGTTATTATGGACAACCGTACCGGCCATCTTCTTAACGGTATTGGTAGTTTTTGGATTAAAGTACTGGTTTAAAATGACCAATGATGCACCTAAAGATTCAGTTGTAGTTGAAATAACTGGCCACCAGTTTGCATGGGAAATGCGTTATCCTGGTAAGGATGGCGTTTTGGGAAAGAAGAACTATAGACTATATAATCAACCTTCAGGTAATATTTTAGGAGTTGATTTTGAAGATCCGGAAAGTTGGGACGACCTTCACACAACAGAGATGCACCTTCCTGTAGGAAAACCCATTAAGCTGGTTATAAATGCTATGGATGTTATTCACGATGTTGGTTTGAATCACTTTAGAATGAAAATGGATGCTGTGCCAGGAATTCCAACAACATTATGGTTCACTCCGATATATACAACTGAGGAAATGAAAAAAAGGACCAACAATCCTGATTTTGTTTATGAGATCAGTTGTGACCAGATGTGTGGTTCAGGCCACTTTTCTATGAGAGGCGTAATTGTTGTGGAAAGCGAAGCTGATTACAAAAAATGGATTGCTGAACAAACGCCGGAATACCTTACCCTAAACAAAAAGACAGAGGCACCGGTAGAGCCGGCATTGGTTGATACAACCGCTAAAACTACCCCTCTGGCGCAGGTAACAACAAAAGAATAATATAATTAATTGGTTTTATAATAATATTTAAGATTATGAGCACCGCAGTTCCTTTATCAGATGTACACAGTCACGCAGGTCATGATGACGCTCATCACGAGCATCATCATCACGAGACATTTATAACAAAATACGTTTTCAGCCAGGATCATAAGATGATTGCACGCCAGTTTTTAATCACTGGTATTATTTGGGCAATTATCGGTGGGCTGTTTTCAGTATTGTTTCGCCTGCAACTAGGATATCCTGAAAGTACTTTCCCATGGTTGGAAGATATTTTAGGACATTGGGCAAAAGGTGGAAAGATTCGTCCTGAATTCTATTATGCGTTGGTAACTATGCATGGAACAGTATTGGTATTCTTCGTACTAACGGCAGGGCTAAGTGGTACTTTTGCCAACTTCTTAATTCCTCTCCAAATTGGAGCAAGAGATATGGCTTCGCCAATGTTGAATATGTTGAGTTACTGGTTCTTCTTTATCGCATCTGTTATCATGATGTCTTCTTTATTTGTTCAAACAGGTCCTGCCAGTGGCGGATGGACGATTTACCCACCGTTAAGTGCGTTGGGTGATGCTTCTTCTGGAAGTAAAATGGGTATGGATCTGTGGTTGGTGTCGATGGCTATGTTTATTGTATCTTCTTTATTGGGAGGTTTAAATTATATCACTACTATCCTAAACATGCGTACAAAAGGTATGAGCATGACGCGGATGCCTTTAACCATGTGGGCACTATTTTTTACCGCGGTTTTAGGTGTACTCTCTTTCCCGGTATTATTATCAGGAGCAATCCTGTTACTTTTCGATAGAAATCTTGGAACTAGCTTCTTCTTAAGTGATATCGTGGTTGCCGGAAAAATTTTGCCAAATGAAGGAGGTAGCGCCATCTTATTCCAGCATTTGTTCTGGTTCCTTGGCCACCCGGAAGTTTATATCATTTTGTTGCCGGCCATGGGTATGTCGTCAGAGATTTTATCTATCAATAGTCGCAAACCAATCTTTGGTTATATGGCAATGGTTGGTTCTATGTTTGCCATTACTATCCTTGCATTCCTTGTTTGGGCGCATCATATGTTTGTAACCGGACTTAATCCATTCTTAGGATCAGTGTTCGTGTTGCTTACTTTGCTTATTGCGGTACCTTCTGCTATCAAAGTTTTTAATTGGCTTACAACTTTATGGAGAGGAAATATCAGGTTTACTCCTGCAATGTTGTTTGCGATTGGTTTTGTAAGTATGTTTATCAGCGGAGGTTTAACAGGTATCTTCCTTGGAAACTCAGCCCTGGATATACACTTACATGATACTTATTTTGTAATTGCGCATTTTCACATCGTAATGGGTGTAGCGTCATTCTTTGGAATGTTTGCTGGTGTTTATCACTGGTTCCCTAAAATGTTTGGCCGTTATCTCAATAAAACACTGGCCTACATACATTTCTGGATATCCATCGTTGGAGCCTACCTTATTTTCTGGCCAATGCACTATGAAGGATTAGCAGGTATGCCTCGTCGTTACTATGATTTTTCAAATTGGGTATCTTTCAGACAGTTCGGTGGATTGAATGAATTCATCAGCCTTGTTTCAATGATTGTATTTGCAGCGCAGTTATTGTTTGTATTCAATTTCTTTTATAGCATTTTTAAAGGAAGAAAAGTTACAACACTTAATCCATGGGAAGCAAATACACTTGAATGGACTACTCCAATTCGTCCTGGTCATGGTAACTGGGTTGGCGAAATTCCTGAAGTACACCGTTGGCCTTATGATTATAACAAGGGAAACAGAGAATTCATCCCACAAACAGAACCAGTAGGAGAAAACGAGAGTAAGCACTAAATATAACCTTTGTTACTATTGAGGCAAATTGGAAAATAATTAATGCCAATAGTAAAAAGAAAACTTTGAAATAATAATAAACAGGTGTCATTTCCCTTACTGAGAACCAGTTTGAGAAAGGCAGTTAAGATGCAGGAGAACAAAACCATATCCAATTCAACATCGTTTGCATTGGCCAGTAAAGCGAAGGATTATTTTCTATTGATTAAATTCACGCTGAGTTTTATGGTTGTGTTCAGCACTGTAATAAGTTATCTGCTGGCGCCAAATATCAGGTTTGATTTAATACAAGTTCTTTTACTTTTTACCGGCGGAATGCTGGTTACCGGATCGGCAAATGCCATTAACCAGATATTAGAAAAGGATACAGACGCCATGATGAAGCGAACTGCCAGCAGGCCTATAGCCAGCGGCAGGATGAGTGTTACGGAAGGATGGGTGTTCGTAGTTATTTCGGGTGTGCTTGGGTGTTATATCATGTACACTTTTAGTCTGGAGGCCTCGATAGTTAGTGCTTTGAGTTTAGTTTTATACGGATTTGTATATACACCGTTAAAAAAAGTAAACTCAATTGCTGTGCTGGTAGGAGCTATTCCAGGTGCATTACCCTGTCTTATTGGTTGGCTTGCCAGCTTTGATGAAGGTGCCAATAATAGCTGGGTAGGTGGATGGATATTGTTTGGGATTCAATTCCTTTGGCAGTTCCCCCATTTTTGGGCAATTGCCTGGGTTGCACACAAAGATTACAGTGCTGCAGGATTTAAATTGTTGCCAAGCGATAAAGGACCAACGAAATTTACGGCACTTCAGGCGATTATGTATAGTGCTATGATGATACCGGTGGGCTTACTACCCTATATGTTTAAGATGAGCGGTATTACAAGTTTGTGGATTGTGTTAGGTTGTAACCTTTTTATGGTGTATGTAAGCGTGATGTTGTTCATAAAGATGGATATACCTGCAGCAAGAAAGGTAATGTTTAGTTCTTATTTTTATCTCATGATTGTTTTTCTTAGCTTATATGCTGATAAAGTATAAAGCCAAATGATACCAAAGTAATTGGGGTGAGAATAGAAATAAGTTGTCAATAAAAAATTAAGAATGAGTATTGTGGCTACGCAACAACGAAATAGGATACATCCACACAAGTTTACCTTGTGGGTAGGCATTGGAAGTATTTTAATGATGTTTGCAGGCCTTACAAGTGCTTATATAGTTAAGCGTAACCAGGCAAACTGGGTAACTTTTGATCTGCCCAAAGCATTCTGGTATAGTACAATAATAATCATATTGAGTAGCCTTACTTTGCATTTGTCGTCAAAGGCATTTAAAGAGAGGGCAATGAGCAAGTATCGGGTTTTAATGGCGGCAACATTATTTTTGGGAGTTCTTTTTATGGTGCTGCAGGTAATCGGCTTTAAAGAATTATGGAATATTGGGGTAACGCTTACAGCAAACGTTTCCTACTCTTTTTTATATGTTATTGTAGGATTACATGCTGTTCACGTGGCTGGCGGAATTGTAGCGCTGTTAGTTATGTCGCTGAAAGCCTTTAGTATTAAAACCAGAAATTACAGCATTGTACCAGTAGAGCTCATAAATACTTACTGGCATTTTGTAGATATACTTTGGATTTATTTGTTAGTGTTTTTGCTTATGATAAGATAATCAATGCCGTTAGTTGCCTGATTGAACATAACAAATATTTCAATTTGTAATTTTCATATTGATTGAGGCGGTTAACTCAAATCTGAAAGCAGAACAAAAAAATAAAAGCGCATTAAAAATTTAGATATCAGAATTTAATAATTATGTCAACAACAGCAATACCAGCAGAAACCAAATGGTGGAGTGGGGGAAAAAGCCCCTTTAATGCCAGTTATGGAAAGGTGATGATGTGGTACTTTTTAATGAGTGATGCCTTCACTTTTGGTGCATTCCTTATTAGTTATGGCACCATCCGTTTTAGTGTAAATCACTGGGCCGATCCAAACCACGTATTTAATTCATTCCCTTTTGCGGGTCACGCCAATTTGCCGCTTGCCTTTGTGAGCTTAATGACGTTCATCCTCATCTTCAGTTCTGTAACAATGGTACTGGCCGTACACGAAGGCCATAAAATGAACAAAAAGGGAGTTGAGAAATACATGGTGTTAACGATAATAGGCGGACTGGCGTTTTTAGGTTGCCAGGCATGGGAATGGACGCATTTGTTAACAGGACAGCATGTAGCTTTACTTACAGATGGCACATTGGGCGCTATTCCAACAACTGTAAAAATGAATCCTTGGGGTGCAGATCTTTCTCACGAAGCGATGATGACAGCACTGCAAAAAACACCACACGATCAATTAGTTAAGATAGCGGCTACCTTACAGCATACAGGCGAAGCTGCAGCTGCTCATAGTTCTGCGACGCTTAGTAATTCTGAACTGATCAAGCAAATAACAGCTTCAGGATTACACGCAACAGAGAGTGGTCCAATTGCATTCGGTGGTTATTTCTTTGGTATAACAGGTTTTCATGGATTCCACGTATTTAGCGGTGTTATTATAAATATCGTCATGTATATTAAAACCAAGCTTGGTCATTTTCAGCAACGTGGTCACTATGAAATGATTGAAAAGGCAGGTCTTTACTGGCACTTTGTAGACCTTGTTTGGGTATTTGTATTCCTTTGCTTTTACCTAATCTAACTTGAAGAGAATAAATTTTAATTAATAAGTAATTTTTATGAGTCAACACGTAATATCGCCTGAAATTAGCTTTGCCCCGGAGCATGAAGGAAGTACAAAAGTTATCTGGAGAACATTCTGGCTATTATCAATATTAACCGTAATTGAGCTTGTACTCGGACTTGCCATTTATAATATCCATAAGGGCGAGAATCCAAATGCAACATTGGTAATGTTCTTTAAAGGACTGGTATGTATTTTAACGCTGGCAAAAGCCTATTATATTGTGTCAGTTTTCATGCACCTTGGAAGCGAATTGAGAAATATGATCATGACTGTTGTTGTGCCGCTTTGTTTGTTTATTTGGTTTATCATCGCTTTCCTTTGGGATGGTAATGCATGGAAAAACCTAAAAAACACAAATGCCGGAAGTAAGCCAGATACACACAAAGTTGTACCTGCTGCAACCAAGCAAGGCTCAAAGGATTAAATAAGTTGCGATCAGTATTATTAAAATAATTCAAACCATCGTTCGCTGAAGGCAACGATGGTTTTTTTTATAAACATATAATGACGAATTTTGCCATTAGTTTTTTAAACAGCTTAGAAGGCAAAACCTGGAAAAATATAATTTAACTACATTGAATAAAAAATCTATTCTCTCCCTGCTGCTGGCCATCTTACTTCCATTAGTCGGTTACTGGATTGTAAAACTTTATAGCAAAGATGCCGTTCATATGCCAAAGCATTATTTTTATGATAGCGTGGCTGTAAAAGAAAAATCGGGAAAAACAACCACGGATACTATTTGGCATCCCATTAGAAATATTTCATTTACAAACCAGCTGGGCGATAAAGTTTCGCTTGATGACCTGCATGGGAAAGTATTGGTATTCGACTTTTTCTTTACCAGATGTCCATCTATTTGCCCAGGGCTTGCACGGAAAATGAAAAGGCTGCAGGATTCTTTTGTAAAGAATCCGGAGATAGTTCAATTTATTAGTATTAGTGTAGATCCGGAACACGATAGTGTTGTACAACTTAGAAAATTTGCAGATAAGATAAATGCAAATCATGATAGCTGGTGGTTTGTAACCGGAGACAAAAAAGATATCTACGATTTTGCCATGAATGAATTGAAGGCTAGTATTGCTGATAGTAATGTAGACACGGCCTTTATACATACCGAAAACTTTTTCCTGGTAGATACCAACCGCATCCTGAGAGGTTGGTACAACGGATTCGATTCTGTAAAACAACAGCAATTGGTTACTGCCATACCAACTTTGATGTTGGAACGCGACAGAAAAAGCCCTTCTATTTTTCGTGAATTCATACCTTATCTTCCTGTAATATTTATTGGTATCGGACTTATCATCTTTGTAATGACGATACTCAAACAAATTAAAAAGAAAGACTGATGTTTCCCAAAGCAACGTTGCAAAAAAATGATTCCACTGCGAAACTATTGATCTATTCTGTATCTCTGATAGTGTTTGTGGCTGTAGCAATTTTGGCAAAAGTAAAGTTGGAAGTGGCGCTTTCATTTGATGTGCATGTGTTCGCTTTAATTAATGCCGTGATTAATTCAGTGGTCGCAATTTTACTGATAGCAGGTTTGGTTACAGCAAAAAAAGGAAATTATGATGCCCATAAAAAGATAATGTTAACGGCTATATTTCTTTCGGTATTATTTTTAATAAGTTATATAACGCACCATCTGTTGGCCGGCGATACAAGATTTGGAGATATCAATCACGATGGCATTGTAACAACAGATGAAAAATCGGCAGCAGGAACTGTACGAATATTTTATTATGTTTTGCTGATAACCCATATTCCACTTGCCGCCATTATTTTGCCATTTATTTTATTTACGGCATACCGTGCTCTTACCGGCGAATATGATAAGCACAAGAAACTAACACGCATCACCTGGCCTATCTGGTTTTATGTTGCTATTAGTGGCGTGTTGGTTTACTGGATGATACATCCTTATTATGGATAATGAAAAACCATCGAAGGCCAGATAAGACGTGAGCAAGTAATTATAAAATATTTCTTGCTGAAATATTGTTAATCAGCTTTCACGCTGTTTTCGTCGTCAGCTTTTTCTACCACAATTCTTTCTGGTGTAAGATGTTTAATTATTACAGGAACTGTTGTGCCTACCTGAAATATTTTCTGTTCAATTTTTTTTGATAGATCTTCATCAATAGAAAGTTTGGCTTCAATTTTTCCATTCATTAAATGCAGGTAAATACCAAAAGGAGTTATTTTGCTGATGACTGCTTTTACAGGAATCTTCTTTTTAAAATATTGTATCGCTTCCACAAACTCTGCGATATAATTATGATTATAAAGTACTGCTGTTATCTTATCTGGCTTAGTAAGGTTATCAAGTTTAAAATTAACCGGATGTTCTATTTCTTTTTCAGAAGGTGGAATTTCGAAAGCCGAAACTTTTAGTGGAAAAAAAAGATAGGTGTCAATTTCTTTTATAAAATATTCGTGATCAGTTATTTTAATATATCCAAGGAATTTATTTTCAATGGCAGCTTTGTTAATGAGTATTTCTAAAGCGGTGTTGTACTGATAAATTATATTATCTGCATAAATTATTCTACCATTAGAACCCGTTTTTTTGATGTTAAACTTAACATTATCGCCCACAAGGAAACGGTGAGGTTTTTTAATTATTTTTTGAGCTACTAATTTTTCCTGAGCCCTATCATCAATATCTGCCTGTATAGTTCTCTTTTTGCCATTCTCATCATACTCAATTACAGCCCGGTTTTTTTCGTGGTGGATAAAAGTTATTTTACCTGGTATCTGTTTTTCGCTCATAGTTGTAAAGGTAAGTTTTTGCCCGGCTCGTACGGTTTATTAATAACGGCAATTCATAGTCCTAATTCAACTGCGGGGTCCCAATAATGTTGGCTAAAATTTTGAATGGTATCATTTTTTACAACAACACCCTCTTTCAATAAAAGCTCTTCCATTAAGGTAGGAGTTGCAAAATGATGTTTTCCAGTAAGCATTCCATTTCTGTTAACTACACGTTGCGCGGGTACATGCTGCAAAGCATTGTGTGCAGCATTCATTGCCCATCCAACCATTCGTGCGCTAAGTTTTGTGCCGAGAAAGGCAGCGATAGCGCCATAACTGGTTACCTTACCTTTTGGTATCTGCCTTACAACAGCAAAAACATCTTCAAAGAAAGTATATTCCTTAACTCCTTTTATCGGCGATTTTTTCAATTGGACTTCTTTGGAGATTTTGTTGCTGTTATTTTTTTTCATTTTTTGATAAGGCTAATAATTCACTACGTTTTGGTTCCGGAACGGCTTCATATAGATAGGGGCAATGTAAACATCCATTGCCACAGCAGAATCCTTTTTTTAGATGATAAGCTTTTGTGAGCACAACATACCGCTGTTCGTTATAATAAAAATCTTCACCAGGTATTAAATCATCTAACATGTAATCTGTTTTAAACTTTTCAGAAATTGGTCATATTTGAACCGGCTCTGTTTTTTTTAAAAATTGCTGAAGTTCTTCATCAAGATTTAGTATAATTTCCGGCAATTGAAATTTTAAATAAAAGATCTTTTTACTTTGAGCAATATCAAGGCTCTCGTAATGTGTTTTTATTTTAAGAATTTCAGGTACTTCAGCAATTTCGTACACATCTTCAGATGAATCTACCAAGAGCAAAGAATACATCTCAATCAGCTTTTTTGTAAAATTATACAAAGCCGGGGAATCAGTTTTTAGGTGTAAAGATCCTCCGGGTTTAAGCACCTGTTGATAAAGACGTAAAAAGCGAGGATGTGTTAATCTCCTTTTTGCTTTGGATGTGCGTAGTTGCGGATCAGGAAACGTGATCCACATTTCATCTACTTCATTAGCTGCAAAATAATTCGGCAACATTTCAATTTGTGTTCTTAAAAAGGCTGCGTTAGGAAGTTTATTTTCTAACGCTTTTTTTGCTCCAATATACATCCTGTTTCCTTTTATATCTACTCCTATAAAATTTTGATCAGGAAAAAGTGTGGCTAACGCAACAGCATATTCACCGCGGCCGCAAGCAAGTTCCAATACTACGGGATTGTCATTTTTAAAAAATGAATTCCATTTCCCCTGCATATCAACGGGATATTCTAAAACATTGGAAAATGTTTTTATGTCGGCGAAGCGCTGCAATTTTTTTTGTGCCATTGGCTGCAAATTTAAAGCGGTTTAATGGAATTATGAGCCAGAAGACCTGAATGTATTATTTTGTTTCGCGTTTTAGTTTAGCTAAGCACAGAGTTAAATTTCAACATAAAGTCGTCGGAAGAAGTTTTGGAACAGAATGTATTTATTGCCAAACATCTTTCCAGCTGAAGTTAACAAGAGTATATTTTAATATATATTTGTTAGAATAGATTCCAATGTGAGATAAAGACAATCTTATCGAAAGAGCGCAACTGTTCAAACAAACATGATAAAAAACCTCTTACAAACGCTACTTGTAAGGATTTGCATAGTAAAATCTGCTGTAGTGTTCCCGCAACTTAGCTTGAGCGTGGTAGTTAACTGTAATTTTTAATGAAAGATTCACTAAAACCAAAACGAAAAATAAAATGAAAAAAGCAAATCAGTTTTTAAATCTAACAAGGTTCTTATTATTGACATTGTCAATTTCAGCATTGCTGTCTTGCAACAATCCAAAAAACGAGACATCAAAAGAAAATACTGTAGACTCTGTAGCGGCAAACATAAAAATGTACACTAACGTTTGGGACGACATAATTAACAAGAAAATGTTGGATAAGTTCAATGAAAGCAATTTTACAAAAGACGTAGTGATGCACGCCAGCCCAACTGATGTGATTGGGATTGATAGTGCAAGAGCCTATTATTCTAACTATTTAACAGGATTTCCTGATGTTTTATTTACGATAAAAGATGTATTTGGAATGGGTAATAAACTTGTAAAATACTGGAACTTTAAGGGAACGCACACGGGCATGTTCTTTGGGATTCCAGCAACAAATAAAAAGGTTGAGATTGATGGCATTACACTGGTTCGCATGGAAAATGGAAAAATTGCTGAAGAGAGAGACTTCTTTGATAATTTAGAATTTATGCAACAACTTGGACTTATTCCAAGATAAATCTCAAAAAATAATTGTAGCCTGAAAGGGAAAACCAATCTGTACAATGGTAAAGCAGGACATTGTAACAACAACTATGTTTTATACTGTTTAGCGGACTGAGTACAAATTACACAGAAATAAAAAAAGACTAATTGGACGGTATGAATGAGAATCAAGAAAAAGCCAAAGGACTAAAAAAAGTATTAGGGTTTATTCCATTATTCATAATTTCCATTGGAATTGTTGTATCTCAATCGTCGGTTGTTTCAATATTGCAAGGTGCAGGAATAGGCGGAGGAACCTTTTTCATAGCCATTCTCATTGCGTTTGTCATTGCGTTATGTTACATATCCACCTATTCCGAATTAGCCTTGATTATGCCAAGGGCAGGAACCATTAGCACCTATACTGCTGTTTCAATAGGTCATTTTCCAGCGATTATTGCAGCACTTTCTGCCTATATTGCTCCAACACTATTTGGTACAATAGCCGAATTGTTTTTATTGCAAAATGTTGTTGATACAATAATGCCGGGTTCATTTACCAACATTTCACTTATCGTTGTTTGGGTATTCGCATTGCTTAATATATTGGGTATAGATTTATTCGCTTCTATACAAAGTACTATTTCCTTTATCATGTTGGTTACATTGGTAGTTATTGGATTTGTAGGATTGGGGACAAACAATTCACAAGGTATTCCACCTGTACAAATAATGCAGCAATTTATTCATCCCAATAGTTCTGTCTTTACGCTGGTAATGCTGGCGCTTTGGCCTTTCATCGCATTTGAATTGGTTTGTGACTTTATCGAAGAAGCAAAGAGTCCCGTAAAACATATTTCGAAAGCTATGTTTAGTGCCTGTATTACTTTATTATTTGCCTACTGTTTGATAGCTTTTGTAGCAATGAAACTAGTTCCAGCAGAAGCACTTTCCAATTCAGACATCCCGCACCTGGTTTTAGGAGAAGTAATCTTTGGCAATACCGGAAAAATAATTATTCTTATTTTATCGATAACTACCACCTGTGGTTTTGTTAGTACCGGATTTGCTACCGCCCCAAGATTGTTATATGGCATGGCACATCACAAACAATTACCAACCATTTTTATGAATCTTCACCCAAAATGGAGAACGCCATGGTTTGGGGTTTTATTTCTTGCAACAATAATAACAATAGCCATCTTACTTTTTACAAACAATACAGATGCGTTATTAATGCTTGTTATATCAGCAGCTAGTTGTTATTTACTTGCTTACATTATAGCTCATATAGATTTGATTGTATTAAGAAAAAAGTATCCAAACTATCCTCGTCCATTCAAATCTCCATGGTTTCCTGTACTGCAAATTATTGGAATAGCAGGAATGGTTTATGCCTTTATCAATAATTCACCAACTCCCGAATTACGACTAAAAGTGTATGTTAGTGTAGCGATATTTATTTCATCAACTGGCGTATTTGCTTTTTTTTGGGTGAAATACAAAATGAGAAAAGGGTTATTTGAACCCGAAACAATTGAACAAGCTATTAAAGATTAAATTATTTCCTATTCTGGTGAATGACGATTTGTGAAATACGTCACTCTACGCCTGGCAAAAGTGGCGTGAACAGTTATATCTGCAACTTAATATTGATAACATTCTTCGGTTCACTGTATAACGATTCCTTAAACGCTTGCTAGCTACAGAAGCTGTTGCCGCAAACGATGCTTTTGCAGTTACATCTAAATTTCGTTCCTTTAATTAGCATCGGTACCGGGCGGACTAAGCAACTAATGGAACAGCTTCGCCTAGCGCCGTGTCGAAGGCAACATTTTTCGACAACTGGGTATA
>CAZCAA010000007.1:62687-103460 GCA_964496585.1 uncultured Ferruginibacter sp. | reverse complement strand
CAGCTCTCACAGCAAACTGCTCTTTATACCAGTATTCAGCACCAGCAGAAACAGTAACTTCTCTTACTTCTCCGCCTTTTTCTGCATCACCAAATGATCCAAACCAGCTGCTAACTACTCCTTTTGTACGATAATCTTTCAAATTATCTGAATAAGCAGAGTCACTCAAATCTCCTTGTAATGGAGGAGTTGGAACCATTAATTTATTCAAATCAATTCCAAAAGAAATTTTATTATCTGAATCAAGGGTTTTGTTATAAACTGCACCAATACCCAAGTTAGCAGGAATATAATCCTTTTGAGAAGCATCGCTTGTATAAGAAATTTTTGAACCAAGATTGCTTAAGGTTATACCCCAATCAAGTCCTGTACCGCTTTCTTTGGTTCCTTTGTGGAAGAAATGAAGATCGCCTGCAACTGCTGTTCCTTTTTTATAGCTTACTCCATTTACGTTTCCACCGGCAAGATCAGAACTGATATAACGTAAAGCAACACCTAGACTACTTTTTGCTCCCAGTTTCCTTGAATAACCAAGATCAACTGCAAATTCACGTGGACGAAATTGGTTCAATGAGTTTCCTGCATTATCTGTAAACTGGATATTTCCAAGACTGAAATACCTCAATGAAGCAGAAATTGCAGACATTTCATCTAGCTTGTAATAACCAGAAAGATTAAGCAAGTAAACATCATTTAGCTTTAGGTCACTTAACCATGGTGTATAAGTTACTCCAATACTCGCTTTTGATTTTGAAAAAGGAATTTTAGCTATATTCCAAAATGAAGAATAAGCATCTGCTGAAGTTGCTATCCCTATATCTCCCATACCTCCACTTCTTGCATCAGGGGAAATACGTAGGAAAGGTACGGCAGTTGTTACAACATTAAGATTTTCACTTGAAGACGTTTGGGCTTTGGCTACTGTTATTGTGCCTCCCATTAACATAACTAGGGCAGTTAGTTTCAAAGTTGCTTGTTTCATGCGTTTTTTGTTTTGTCTTGGTTAGGTAGACTTACCTCTATAAGCGTTTATTTAAAAGTTTTATTTTATTAAGCTGTAAAATTAGCGGATTTCTTTTAACCAGCAATTAATTTATAAATTGTTGTTAAAGAAATTCAATCAGCGGTCAAATATATTAAACATCTCAGGGAAATAAAAAATATTTTTGTTCTTTTAGCTGCTAAAAATAAAAAACGCTGTTGTATATTAAATTATTGCACAAATCGTTATATACATGTAAAAGTTTTTAATTCAGTTAATCAGTCAATCTCAAATAATAACAAATATTAAAAGAATGCTATTTCTATTGTGAATAAAAATGTTTAAAATTTTACGAAAAAAGCAGCAAAACTATTTCCATGTGCTGCAAAGTATTTATATTCGCAGATAGTGTAACCCCAATACAATATTAAAGAAATCCTTTCGTTAAACAATTTGCAAAACGAATGCACATGCAAAAAATAATTTCAGGTAGAAACCTGATACTTTTATTAGCTACAGCTCTCACAGTTAGTTCTTGTAGTTTATTTGCCAAGAAAAAAGGCAAATCCAGCGTAACTGGCTGGAGCTACGATGATAAAAACATGGGAAACTTCCATGTGGCTAAAGTTAAATACCCCAAAGCTGGCCCTGGCCTTGTTTTCGTACAAGGAGGATCTTTTGTAATGGGAGCCAAAGATGAAGATGTAATGGGCGATTGGAATAATGTTCCACGCAGAATTACAATTCCTTCTTTTTTCATTGATGAAACAGAAGTTGCCAACGTTCATTACAGAGAATACCTTTACTGGCTGGAGAATACTTTCAGTGGAGATACCAATGTGATAAATAGGTCTTTACCAGATACTTTGGTTTGGAGAGAAGAACTTGCTTACAACGAACCTTATGTTGAATACTACTTCAGGTACCCTTCATATAATTATTATCCGGTTGTAGGGGTTACCTGGCAGCAGGCTCATGATTTTTGTATCTGGAGAAGTGATCGTGTTAATGAACTTAACCTGATGAAGAAGGGTTATCTGAAAAAAGATGCTGCCAAAAGAGAAATGAAAGGCGGTGGTGCTGATGGATCATTTAATACGGAAGCGTATTTGATGAACCCTGACCTTATTCAAAACAGGGCGAAACCAAAAAAATCAGAACTTAAAGACATCAATAATAAACCAAGAAGTACTGTTAAAATGGAAGATGGTATCCTATCTATGGGTTACCGTTTACCAACAGAAGCAGAATGGGAATACGCAGCTTATGGCTTGCTGGACCAAAATCCATCTCCCCGTAAAAAAGAAAAATCTTCTGGTGAGGAATTACTTTCTAACCAACAGATCTACTCATGGATCAAAAATCCAAATGGTTTAAGAGATAATCGTCGTGGTGCATGGCAGGGTAAATTCCTGGCTAACTTTAAACGCGGAAGCGGAGATAACATGGGTACTGCAGGTGGTTTAAATGACCGTGCCGCTATTCCCGGTCCTATCAAAGCGTTTTATCCAAATGCATTTGGATTGTACAATATGAGTGGTAACGTAAGTGAGTGGGTTGGTGATGTGTACAGGCCAATGACTTCGCTTGATGGACAGGATTTCAACTATTTCCGTGGTAACAAATTCCAGAAATATTATAAGAACAGTGGTGGTGATTATGAAAGAGACAGCATGGGCCACTTAAAGAAAACTGATATCTCTGATGAAGAGGTTAAGAATCGTTCTAATTATCAACATAATAATGTAATCAACTATCTTGATGGTGATTCTGCCAGCAGGGTTACTTATGGTTACGGAATTACTTCGTTGATCAATGATAAATCAAGGGTTATTAAAGGTGGAAGCTGGAACGACAGGGCTTACTGGTTATCACCAGGCACACGCCGCTTTATGCAGGAAGACCAGGGTGCCAGCACAGTTGGTTTCCGTTGTGCTCAAACTTATATGGGGCCGCCGGAAGGTCCTGGCTTTAAAGAAGGAAATATCTTCGGAAAAAGAAAACAAAATTCACGTAAGAAGAAAAAATAAAAAAAACTCCCGGAAAACCGGGAGTTTTTTTTTATCCACTATAATTAAAACGTTAGTCATTATTTATCAATGTTGTCCGGTTAATGCTTTCAAATCATTACCTGGCTTGACCTCACCCCCAACCCCCTCTCCAAAGGAAAGTTGGCCAAGAACTCACGACGAGAAAGGATTGTATCGAATATGCATAATTTTAATCGGACAACATTGATTATTTATATTTTTTTGAACTGAAAGCTACATTTATAAAAATCCTGTAACATCTTCTTATTTTTGTTTTATGCATATTAAGGAACTGTATAATTTATACCGGCAAAACCCATCTGTAGAAACCGATACCAGGAAAATTAAATCCGGAGATATTTTTGTCGCTTTAAAAGGGCCAAATTTTAATGGTAATCATTATGCCCAATCAGCCTTATTGCAAGGAGCTTCATATTGCATAGTTGATGAAGACCTGCAAACTACAGACAGCAGAATAATACAGGTAACAAACTGCCTTGAAACCTTACAGGAATTAGCAAAGATGCACCGGCAGCAATTTTCTATTCCCTTTATTGCCATTACCGGTAGCAATGGAAAAACAACAACCAAAGAACTTGTTCATGCAGTTTTATCTAGTTCTTATGTATGCTATACCACCATCGGAAATTTAAATAATCATATTGGTGTTCCGCTGACCATTTTGAAAATTAAAAAAGATGCAGCGTTTGCGGTAATTGAAATGGGTGCCAATCACCAGAAAGAAATAGAAAGTTATTGCACTTATGCAATGCCAACTCATGGGTTGATCACAAATTGTGGCAAAGCTCACCTGGAAGGTTTTGGCGGTGAAGCAGGTGTTAAAAAAGGTAAAGGGGAATTATTTGATTACCTCCGTAATAATAATGGCACTGCCTTTATTTTCCAGGATTTTGATTACCTGGAAGAGATGAGCAAAGGTATAAAAGAGGTAGTAACTTACGGAACAGATAGCCTGCATGCGCAGTATGCAGGAACTATTCAGCAACACAGTGAATTATTAAATGTTAGCATTTCAAACGGACTTTCATTTAAAGAAATTAAAACAAATCTCGTTGGTGATTATAATCTCCCTAATGTGTTGGCAGCAGTTGCCATTGGAAAATATTTTAATGTGCCGGATGACAACATAAAAAAGGCTTTGGAGAATTATACTCCCTCCAATAGCAGATCACAATTAATTGAAAAGGGAGGCAACAAGATCATTCTTGATGCCTATAATGCAAATCCATCCAGCATGAAGGTTGCAGTAGAAAATTTTGCGGCAATGAATGGAAGTAATAAAGTTCTGATGTTGGGCGGCATGATGGAACTTGGAACTGAAAGCATTGCAGAACATAAAAGCCTGGTTAAATTGATCAATAATTTCACATGGCATAAAGTTGTATTAGTAGGAAATGATTTCAAAGACCTCCCTACAGATTTTATACATTTCACTGATGTAACGGCGGCAAGAAACTGGTACAGTGAGCAGGATTTTAAAAATGCACAGGTGCTCATTAAAGGTTCCAGGAGCATGCAAATGGAAAAGGTTCTTGAATGAGTTTTTAATGAACGTAATTAGCTTACATTTGCATCCCGGTAAAACGGAAAACAGATCATTTTTTTATGGAGACGTGTCCGAGTGGCTGAAGGAGCACGCCTGGAAAGTGTGTATAGGGGTAACTCTATCAAGGGTTCGAATCCCTTCGTCTCCGCTCTAAAACTATTTCTTACCGAAAGGCAATTTATTTAAATGAATTGCCTTTTTTATTTAGATCATTTAAATTAAATAACCTCCCCTTCTTCCGGTGTAATAATTCTTTCTCAGATTTCATTTACTTTTGGCTTAGTTCAAAATATTTCATCTTTATTTAGCAGGTAGGTTAAAGAATTACATCCTGCAAATTGAAACTATTGATTCATGAAAATACTCTTCCCGATAATTTGCCTGTTTACTATTTTTTCTGCTTCAGCCCAGTTACGGGTAAGTTCCATAATTGGTAACAACATGGTACTGCAACAAAAAAAAGCAAACCGTATTTGGGGATCGTTTTTGGCCAATCAACTTGTTACAGTAACTTTTAAAGAAAAAAAGTACAGTACATTCTGCAACCAGCATGGTAATTGGGAAATATTTCTTGAGCCAGGCATGCCTGGAAAGCCTGCTACATTATCTGTTACGGCCGGCAATGAAAAAATTGAATTCAATAATATTTTACTGGGCGAAGTATGGATCTGCAGCGGGCAAAGCAATATGGAATGGACAATGGGTATGCTTGCTGATAAGTATAAAGAAGAATTGAATACCGCAAAAAATGAAAATATCCGTTTTGCTGTTGTAGAAAAAAAATATGCAAATAAAGAGCTCGAAGATGTTGTGCTTAGCAAAAAATGGGCTGCGATAGAACCCGGAACAATCAGCGATTGTTCTGCAATTGCTTACTGGTATGCAAAAAAATTGCAGGCAACATTAAAAGTTCCGGTTGGCATTATTGTTTCCAGTTGGGGTGGTACGCCCGCGCAATCCTGGACTGCTTTTGAGGGACTGTATAACTTCCCCGACTACACGCTTTCCTATATTGAAAATATAAAACCGCTTAACCTTGGCAATGTTGAAAATCAAATTCAATCACTACATGATAAATTTGAAAAAAAAGCAATTGCTGAGTCTGGTTTTATGAAGCAGGCGATACAACCTGATTTTGATGATAGGGAATGGAAAGAAATGTATCTGCCAAAACCCTGGGAACAACAAGGCTATCCATCTTTGGATGGAATTGTTATCTACCGTGTTTATTTTAATCTTGATGAAAAAGATGAAACAGCTTCCGCCATTTTACATCTTCCTGCCATTGATGATATTGACTCTACCTATATCAATGGAAAATTTATTGGAAGTACTAACCAGTGGGATGCAGTAAGAACGTATAATATTCCCGAAGGCTTTCTTAAAAAAGGTAAAAATGTTTTGCTGATAAAAGTAAGAGACAATGGTGGTGGTGGTGGACTAAACGCCACAGAGAACATCTACAACATCACACTCCAAAACAAAATCATTCCACTTGCAGGTAAGGCGAAATTTAAAATAATTGCAGTTCTTGAAGACCTTACTGCAGGTAAAGGCCCTATAGAACAGCAACCCGCTGTTTTATTTAATGCAATGATAGCACCGTTACTTCCATTGCAAATTGCCGGAGTGATCTGGTACCAGGGTGAAAGCAATGCTGATAATTACAGGCAAGCCATAGAATACAGATCTCTTTTTCCTTCGCTTATTAATAATTGGCGCAATCGCTGGGGACTGGGAGATTTTCCGTTCTTGTTTGTACAAATATCCTCTTTTGGCCCTTTAAAAAATGAACCTTCTGAAAGCAGTTGGGCGTTACTACGAGAAGCACAATTAAAAACACTAATCCTGCCCAATACAGCTATGGCTGTTAGCATTGATGTTGGCAATGCCACTAATATTCATCCGCAACAAAAAAAAGAAGTAGGTGAGCGCTTAGCAGATGCCTCCTTGCAATTGAGTTATAAAAAATTAAACACTGAAGTGAGCGGGCCACAATTTTCAGGCTATCAAAAAAAGGGCGACAAAATAGTTATTCAATTTAAGAATGCTTCAAATGGGCTTGTGATAAAGGGGACAAAATTGATGCAGTTTGCAATTGCAGGGGAAGACAAAAAATTCATCCGGGCAGATGCGGTTATCGAAGGAAATAAAGTAATTGTTAGCAACAAAAAAATTAAGGACCCGAAAGCTGTTAGGTATGCCTGGGCCGATAGTCCGGTTGATGCCAATTTATATAACGGTGACGGCTACCCTGCTTCTCCATTCAGAACTGATGATTGGTTAGTTGAATAAGCGCCCTCTAACTCAAGAGCGTAAACTTATAATTAATTTACTGAACTGAATATCTTCATTGCATTTGCGGTAGTTACAGCAGCTATTTCCTCTTCAGAAATATTTTTAACAGCAGCAATCTTTTCAGCAATTATTTTAAGATAGGCGCTTTCGTTCCTTTTACCGCGGTATGGAACAGGTGCCAGGTAAGGCGAATCTGTTTCTAAAACCAGATGAGCTATATCTATCTCTTTGATAACTTCTGCTAACCCTGCATTTTTGTACGTTATTACGCCACCTATGCCGAGGTAAAATCCTTGTTCTATAATCTGCTTGGCTTCGTCCAGGCTTCCACCAAAGCAATGAAAGATGCCGGTTAATCCTGTACCGGAATATTTTTTTATTACATCAATTGTTTGCTGCATGGCATTCCTGGTATGTAATACTATTGGCAGATGATATTGCAACGCAAGGGCAATTTGCTTTTCCAGCGCCAGGTATTGTTCCTTTTCGTAGGTTTTATCCCAGTAAAAATCAAGTCCAGTTTCCCCTATGGCAGCAAATTTTCTTTTTGAAAGCATTGTTTCTACTTTGCTAAGCTCTTCTACATAATTAGCTTTTACCGAACAAGGATGCAATCCCGCCATGGCATAACATTTTCCTGGAAACCTGTTTTCGAGATCAATCATGGCAGCACTTGTTTCACTATCAATAGCGGGTAAAAAAAATTTACTTACACCATCAGCGGTGGCTCTTTCTATAACCTGTTCAATATCATCAGAAAATTCATTTGTATAAAGGTGGCAGTGTGTATCTATAATCATGTAATTGATTTTGAGAAATTTCCTATTAATATAATGGCTTTTTCAGAAATACAATTCGTCTTTTAAAACATCCTTATATCGCTTCTTTTAATCTATTTCAGCAACTAAGTGAAAAACTCTTCACGTATCAAAAAAAATAATCTTGCATAATTAAAAACAACTCCGTAAATTGGGAACAGTTTTCATAGGGTACGGATTAAAAACGGGCCAGGGTTTCTACCCAGGCCCAACTTTTTTAAACGATGCCGTTTGTAATTCGCTTAAATTCATACCCTCTTTCTGCAAAGTAATTCAAGGTCCCTTTAAGTGCATATTCCATCCGCTCCAATGCTTTTTGACTATCATGAAATACAACAATAGAGCCATTACCAGTATATTTCAGTACATTCTGAAGGCATTTCTCTTTCGATATTTTTATATCGAAATCACCACTTAAAACGCTCCACATAATTGTTTTTAATTTAAAACGAGGGTACTGAAGTTGGCTCAATTGAAAACGATTTATCTTACCATAAGGAGGGCGAAACAACACACTGTCAATATATTTTTTTGCCTGTGCAATATCATTCAGATAGGCTGCATCCTTTGTTTTCCATCCATTTAAATGATTATGGCTATGATTACCCACAGAATGTCCTTCTTCAATGATGCGCTTATATATTTCCGGATAAGCAACCACGTTTTTGCCAATACAGAAGAAACTGGCTTTTGCTCCATACTTTCTCAGTTCATCTAAAACTATTGGCGTGATCTGCGGATGTGGTCCATCATCAAAAGTTAGATAAATTACCTTTTCATTCCTGCCAAAAGACCAGGTACATTTACTGTACATTTTCCGTATCAACCAGGATGATTTAACTAAATAAAACATAGGGCAATTTAATTATTAATTGATTGAAACTGTATTTAATGGCATCTTATGTTCCTTATAACAAATACCGGCATTTATAAAATAAAAAAGTTGCCTTAAATAAGGCAACTTTTTAAATCTATTCAAAGAAATATTAATATGGATAAATAATTGTTCTTACCACGCCGTTTACACCTGTCCAAACTGTTTTGAAATAGTAAGCTCCAAGATTAGCTGGGCATGAAGTTGGGTTTCCGGCAGCATCCAGTCCGAAAGTGGTTACTACAGTTGCTAATAAGCGCTGGTGAGTTACCTGCCCGCTAACCAGCCTATAACTGCAATCTTCCCTGATAATCATTGGTTGAGTAATAGAAGCTACAAAAGCATTTCCGAAACGATTGGTACCCCATTCAGAAATTCCGGTAATAGTGCCGTCTGTATGAGTACCTTCGGTGGTAAGTACAAAGCCATTGTCATAGGTAAATGTCCTTCTTTTCGCAATCTGCCAGGCATGTTGCGAACCGTCATCAAAAGTAATGGTAACTCCTGCACTGGCAATATTGTGAACCCTTGTAGCTCCTGCTCCGGCAGTTGGAAGGTCGAATAACCTGCCACCAGACGTATTGGTGATCGTTTCAATACCATTTATTGTTATACTCTTATTGTCCCTCAAACGTGTTATTCTTAAATCCTGCACGTTTACTGTTAAAACAGCACCCACATCTCTCCAACGGGAAGTTAAAGGCATTGTTAACACTACAATCCCTGTACGGGTGCGTGTTCCGCCACAATTGGTGCCATCATAAGTAATTGTAATCCTTCTGTCTGTTGCAGTAGAATCTAATACGGCAGTTGCTCCACATGCAATAAAGCTGGTACTGGAATTAGAAGAACCGGATCTACCTCCAAAAGCAGCAAATTCTTCAATAGAGGCATCGGCATCATTGGCTACGGCATCAGTTTCTGCCGCCACTCTCGATTGGTCATCAGAATGAATGGCCAGTTCCGAATTGTCAACAATACCGTTGTCAGTTTTTTTACAACTAAAAAAGCTGATTGTTAGCACTAATGCAGCGGAAATTAATAAACGGATATTCTTTTTCATAAAATTATTTTTAATGTTAAATATGATGCATAGATGCAAGAAGAAGTTAAAAGTTTAATGTTTAAGGCAGATTTATTTATAAACTGCCTTGAACATTAAAAATAAACGATTGCTTTATATTTATATTACATGAGAGCCTATTCTTAACTTTGTATTATGAATCAGAAAGTAAGAGTACGTTTTGCCCCCAGCCCAACCGGGGGACTTCATTTAGGTGGTGTACGCACCGTTTTATACAATTATTTGTTCGCTAAAAAACATGGCGGCGATTTTATAGTAAGGATAGAAGATACTGATCAAACCAGGTTTGTTGCAGGAGCTGAACAATATATTTTTGATTGTCTGGCTTGGTGCGGCCTTGTTCCGGATGAAAGTCCGGTTCATGGCGGTGAGTTTGGGCCGTATCGCCAAAGCGAAAGAAAACCACAGTACCGAACCTATGCAGAACAGCTTATTAAAGAGGGCTATGCATATTACGCTTTTGATACTCCGGAAGAGTTGGATAAAATGCGACAGGACCTAAAAACCGCTGAAAACCCTTCTCCTCAATACGACCATACTGTAAGGATGCAAATGAAAAACTCCTTATCTCTATCTGAAGAAACCGTAAAACAATTGCTGGATGATGGCGTAAGGCATGTTGTGAGGATTAAAATGCCGATAGGTGAAACGATAAGTTTCAATGACCTGATTCATGGAGAAGTAAGTTTTGAAAGTTCACTGGTAGATGATAAAGTACTGCTTAAAGCGGATGGAATGCCTACCTATCACCTGGCAGTAGTGGCAGACGATCATAATATGAAGATCACCCATGCTTTTAGAGGAGAAGAATGGTTAAGTAGCGCACCGGTACACGTACTACTTTGGAAATATTTATTTGGTTTGGAAAACATGCCTCAATGGGCTCACTTACCGCTTATACTTGGCCCCAGTGGAAAACTAAGCAAACGTGATGGAGCAAAATACGGATTCCCGGTATTTGCCATGAACTGGACAGATCCTGCCACCGGTGAATTGGTGGAAGGATTTAAAGAAAAAGGCTTTTTACCGGGAGCATTTCTTAACCTGTTGGTAGTATTAGGATGGAATGACGGCAGTGGACAGGAAATATACTCTTTGGAAGAAATGATCGATCGTTTCTCAATGGACAGGGTGCACAAAGCTGGCGCGAAATTCGATTTTGAAAAAGCAAAGTGGTTTAACCATGAATGGATAAAAAAGGTTCCTGTAGAAGAATATTTTGATCAGGTTAAGTCTCTATTCTCTTCAAAAGGGATCTCAATAAATGACGAAGCTTATTTTAAAACTGTACTGGAATTGGTAAAAGACAGGTGTACACTGATAACTGATTTTTACGAACAAGCAGCCTATTTTTTTACAGCACCACAGCAATTAGATATAGCAGCTGTAAAACCTAAATGGACAGAAGCTAAAAACACATTTTTTGAAGCCTTTTGCACCGTGCTTGAAAGCATTGAGCATTGGAATCTAGCCACAATTGAAGAACGTTTTAAAACACTGGCAACTGAAAAAAATATCAAACCCGGTGAATTGCAACTACCCATGCGTATTATGCTGGTAGGTGGAAAATTTGGGCCGGCGGTTTTTGAAATTGCAGCTTTAATAGGAAAAAAAGATACTATTCAGAGAATTAAAAAAGCGCTTGTTTCTTTTCAGGCAGATTAAACAAATGGAACTTATACAAGTCTACCTCGAAACATTTTAAATGCGCCAAATACTGATTGCTGTATCTGTACTTTTTTTTATTTCCTGTAAAAAAGAAAAAGCAGCGGTAGAAGTACCCGAAACCATTACAGATAGTTTCCAGGTTACGGTTGGTTACGGTTATGGTTCCGGCAAATACAAAGCCGGCGACACAGTTCATATTTTTAGCAATGCTTATTCTGATAGCCAGGTATTTGATAAATGGACCGGCGATGCGTCACTTCTAAATGCAGCAACTGAGTGGCATAGCTGGTTTATCATGCCGCGTAATACGATTAATGTTACTTCCACAATCAAAAACATCACTCCTTTTACCTTGCAATTTGAGCAGATAAGAGGCCGCGACAGGCTAAAACCGGTTTACTTTTATTTCCCTGCTGCCCACAAAGGAGTCATTTATTTGTTACATGGAAGCGGTGGCACGGCGTTAAACCTTGTGAATAACTATGAATTTATTCAACTTAGTAAAATACTTGTAAACGATGGTTTTGCTATTATTGTAACTGAAGCGGAGGAATCCACAACAGGTATTGATGTAAATGGCGATGGCAAAATTAGATGGGCAACTTATCCTGCTGATACCATCAACAATGTAGACTATGTGAACATCAGAAACATCACTGACACGTTTTATAACCGGGGAATTACTTCCAGAAACAAACCACGCTATTCTATTGGAATGAGTAATGGAGGCGCTTATTCAGCCGCATTATCATACGCATATCAATTTAAGGCAGCCGTTAGTTATTGTGCTCCGGGAGGAACTTTGCTTGCTCAAATAAGTACTGTTCCATTGCAGTTTTGCATGGCCCGTTTTGATAACAATGAAAATGTTGGTCCGCAAGGTAATGCCGATGCGCTTGCAAATTCTACCGCCCTTTCGGGAAGGGGCATTTGCAGTAAATATTTTATGAAAGAAAGAGCGCCACTTTATGCAGAGAGATTTGCCAGAAGAGCTGATATCAGTGTTGCTAAATCAACGGCATTATTCAATGAATTAAAACTTAATCATTTTTTAGACAACCGGAATTATTTTATCGGCTTCTCCTCTGCACTTATTACTGCTTACCAGGCATCACCAGTTTCTTTTCCCGAAATATCCGGACTTACTCTTTCACAGGTTGGTTTTATGCTGGAACAAATCGACCTTTCTGTTTCCGACCACCAGATGTATAGCGATTACAACAAGGCTACACTGAAGTTTCTAAATACCCAATGCCTTTAATAAAGGCATAGTAAACAACGTAATAAAGCAATTAACTACTAGCTTCATTCGCCGTATTGCTGTATTTTTGCGGTTCAAGATTGCAATATGAGCAGACCCATTAGAGTTTTAGTAGCCAAAGTAGGCCTTGATGGCCACGATCGTGGTGCAAAAGTAATTGCAACTGCCTTGAGAGATGCAGGTATGGAAGTAATTTATACAGGCCTTCGCCAAACTCCGGAGATGGTTGTTAATGCAGCTTTGCAGGAAGATGTGGATGCAATTGGTATTAGCATTTTAAGTGGAGCACACATGACGATATTCCCAAAGATCATTGCAATGATGAAAGAAAAAAATATGCATGATGTATTGCTAACAGGCGGCGGCATTATTCCCGAAGAAGATATCAATGAATTGAACAGTTCGGGCGTGGGAAAATTATTTGCTCCAGGCACTACCACAACTGCAATTGCCGATTATATAAAAAACTGGGTGAAAGAAAACCGCAATTTTTAATACGCTTATTATTATTGGTTTTATAAATTTAGAAAATATATGTACTCAACTATTCTAACGACTTTAGAAAACAATACGCTAATCATAACTATCAACAGGCCCGACAAATTAAATGCCTTGAATGCTGCTGTTTTTAATGATCTGGATAAAGTAGCAGACGAAATTTATGAAAATCCTGAAATACGATCTGCTATTATCACGGGTTCAGGTACAAAAGCTTTTGTAGCGGGTGCTGATATCTCAGAATTTAATGCCTTAAATAAAGAACAAGCGATGGCTATGGCCAAAAAAGGCCAGGATATTTTTTTCAAGATTGAGAACAGCAGAAAACCCATAATAGCTGCAGTGAACGGTTTCGCATTAGGCGGAGGTTGTGAACTTGCGATGGCTTGCCATTTCAGGTTATGCAGCGAAAATGCAAAATTTGGTCAGCCGGAAGTAAACCTGGGATTAATTCCCGGCTATGGTGGAACACAGCGTTTAACCCAACTCGTTGGTAAAGGAAAAAGCATGGAAATACAAATGACAGCCCAATTGGTTGATGCGAATGAAGCTTTACAACTGGGTCTGGTAAACCATGTTACCACGCAGGAAAATTTAATGGAAAAAACAAAAGAGATACTTCAGGTGATACACACAAAAGCACCAATTGCAATTGGGAAAATCATCGAATGTATTAATGTGGCGATTGTAAGCGATAGCGCTTACACCAATGGAAAAAGCGGCTTTGATAAAGAAGTAGAATGTTTTGGTGAGTGTTTCGATACTAAAGACATGCGGGAAGGAGCCAATGCTTTTCTTGAAAAACGTAAGGCTAATTTTACCGGAGAATAAGTGTTCATTTTATTATAAATTCATAAAACTTCTCAAAAAAAATACAATTAAAAACCATGGAGTTCAGGATCGAAAAAGACACGATGGGTGAAGTAAAAGTTCCCGCTGATGCTTACTTTGGCGCCCAAACCCAGCGCAGCATTGATAATTTTAAGATCGCCCAGGACATCAATAAAATGCCAAAAGAGATCATCAAAGCGTTTGCTTATTTAAAAAAAGCGGCTGCCTTAACAAATATGGATGCAGGTTTACTAACAAAGGAAAAATGCGATCTTATTGGAAAAGTGTGTGATGAAATTCTAGAGGGAAAACTGGATGATTATTTTCCATTAGTTGTGTGGCAAACCGGAAGCGGTACGCAAAGTAATATGAATGTAAATGAAGTGGTTGCTTATCGTGCACATGTACTTAACGGAGGAAAGTTAGATGATAAAGAAAAGTTTCTTCATCCAAATGATGATATAAATAAATCGCAATCCAGCAATGATACCTTCCCTACCGCGATGCACATTGCAGCTTACAAAATATTGATAGAAACTACGATTCCCGGCATTGAGAAATTAAGGGATACGCTTCGCGAAAAAAGCAAGGCCTTCATGAATGTGGTTAAAATTGGCAGAACACATTTTATGGATGCAACACCGTTAACAGTTGGACAGGAGTTTAGCGGCTATGTATCTCAGTTAGATCATGGTTTAAGGGCAATAAGAAATACATTGGCTCACTTAGGTGAACTTGCATTGGGCGGTACAGCTGTGGGTACAGGAATCAACACACCAGAAGGTTATTCTGAAAATGTAGCCAAACATATTGCCAGCCTAACTAAACTTCCCTTTGTAACTGCCGAAAATAAATTTGAAGCTCTTGCTGCACATGATGCAATTGTAGAAAGCCATGGTGCATTAAAGATGGTAGCAGTAAGTTTAATGAAGATTGCCAATGACATCCGCATGCTTTCTTCGGGCCCAAGGAGTGGTATTGGTGAGTTGTTTATTCCAGATAATGAACCGGGCTCTTCAATTATGCCAGGCAAAGTAAACCCTACCCAATGTGAAGCATTAACGATGATAGCAGCGCAGGTAATGGGCAATGATGTTACCATTAGTATTGGAGGAAGCAATGGGCATTTTGAACTTAACGTTTTTAAACCGGTGATGATCTATAATTTCCTGCACAGCGCAAGGCTTATTGGTGATGGCTGTATTTCGTTCAATGATAAATGTGCGGTTGGATTGGAACCTATTGAATCTAATATTAAAAAGCACGTAGACAATTCACTGATGCTGGTTACCGCCCTTAATACTAAAATAGGTTATTACAAATCTGCTGAGATAGCTCAAAAAGCACACAAAGAAGGCACTACTTTAAAAGAAATGGCAGTTAAATTAGGTTATGTAACGCCGGAAGAATTTGATGCCTGGGTGATACCTGCAAACATGGTTGGAAAATTAAATTAGTTTCGTTTTACAAAATACAAAAGCCCGATCATCTGATCGGGCTTTTGTATTTATCCAATATTTTATTATTACAACAATCAGTTAATACCTCAGATAATTAGATCGGTGATAACTTAAATTACAACAACAGAAAAGGTACAAGTACTGGTACCTGCCGTTACATCAAAGTTGAATGGTCCGCTTGCAGCAGGTACCCCTGAAGCAGTTAGCGTGATTTGTGTGCTTGTAAGTGTTACTACTCCTGTACCTGAGAAAGTAATACCATCCTGTGTGGTAGTTGTTATTGAATAAGAACCTGGTGACGTTACTGTTACATTCAGCGTGATATTATTATTTGCAGTCATTGCTGTTCCCGTTGTATAATTTCCAGTTAGCAAAATACCCGTACAATCTCCGGGTGCGCCACCGAGAGTAAATGTAGCAGTAGGCGCCGTTGCATCAAATGTTACTGAAAATGCACAACCACTTCCGCCGCCACCGGAAACAGCATAGTTAAACGGACCGGCAATTGTTGGTGTACCAGATGCAGTAAGAGAAACGGTTTGTGGGCCTAATGTATTAAAAGAACCTGTTCCGGTAAAACTTATTCCGTTTACAGATGTAGTGGAGATTGCGTAGTTACCAATTGTAGTTACATCCACCGCAACTGTTGCAGTATTTGATGCTGTAGTTGGAAATGCTTCCATATAATTTCCGCTCAATATTGTACCTGTACATGTTCCACCGGCACCTGCGAAAGCAAAAGCAGCATCTCCACCAGGAACTTCTACATTTACATCAATCACACAGATACTTGTATCAAAGCGAATTATGAATTGATTCAGTCCTGGTAAAACAGGTTTACCATAACCATATAATTTAATTGTATTCAATCCAGCAGTACCCAGGTTTCCTGTGCCGTTGAATGAATAACCGTTGATGGTATCTGATTTGATAAAGTAATTACCGGTTGCAGCAATATTTACCTGAACCTCTATATAATTAGCTGCATTTAAAGTAGAGTCGGTAATATACTCACCATACACTGTACTCGGCAAACAATTAAATGCCGTATCAGACTTTAATGTGCCCACGGCATCAATATTTTCAAAATCCAGTTCTTTTTGGCAGGATGTAAACAAAATACTTGTAAGCATCATCACAACCAGTACATGTAAAATTTTCATGATATTTTTTTGAATTTTAATTTTTAATTCAGGACACCTGAGAAGCATCGTCTACCAACGCTCCAGTTTCTACTGTATGATTTTGTGATGCGTTGTTTCGTTGCCTGAAAAATCTTTTTTGAAATACCAGGATCGTTATTATACCTGTACTGATAGCCGCATCTGCCAGGTTAAAAATGGGCCGAAAAAACTCAAAAGATTCTCCACCCCAAACAGGAAACCATGATGGAAAACTACCTTTAATTACAGGAAAATACAACATATCTACTACATTGCCATGTAAAAAAGAAGCGTATCCATTTTTAGAAAGAACTGCCAGCCCCTGGTAACTCATGTAATCCTGTAGTTGTGGATTATAGATCATTCCTTTGTCAAATATCATTCCATAAAAACATGAATCTATCAGGTTTCCTAATGCTCCGGCGTAAACTAATCCGGCACAAATGATAAAGCCCTTGTGATAATTTTGTTTAATAATTCTACCGAGGTACCAGGTTCCAAAAATTACAGCTATCAACCTAAAAACAGTTAAGGCAATCTTTCCCCCGTTACCACCAAATTTCCAGCCATAAGCCATACCTGGATTTTCTACGAAATAAAGCTGAAACCAATCTCCAAAAACCGGGTGAGAAGAATTTAAATGAAAGGTTGTTTTTGTATAATATTTAAGGGCCTGGTCTGCTATAACAATCAGCAAAATAATAATCACTAAATTTCTCGCTTTCATTCCTCTGTTTAAGTTAATAAATTCTTTTTTAGCAAAACGACTTATGAGCTATGCTTAATTTATAGCTGTTTTGGCAGCAAAGATAAGTTTTTAGGTATGAGATAAATAGTCTCTTTATCCAAAGAAAATTTAAAATTATTCTTCAAAATATACCCTTTTTACTCTCTGAGAAATATTGGTTAGTATTTCGTAAGGTATTGTTTGCGCCCATTTAGCCAATTCATTTACAGGAAGTTCCTCACCGAAAACCAGCACTTCATCTCCTTCCCCAGCAGCAATTCCGGTAATATCCAGCATTGTCATATCCATGCAGATATTTCCAATAACCGGCGCAAGCTGTCCGTTAACCATCATTCTACCTATCCCATTTCCTAATAACCTTGGGTATCCGTCAGCATATCCTATTCTCACAGTTGCGATTACAGCATCCCTGTTTACCACTCCGCTTCTATTATAACCGACACTTTCTCCTTTCTTGATATTTTTAATTTGTGAGATAGTAGTTGTTAAGGTGGTTACATTATGCAATGTCTGTTTATCATCAATACCATATAAACCAATTCCCAGCCTTACCATATCCAATTGCAGATCAGGGTGCCTGTGAATGGCAGCAGTATTGGCAACATGCTTTAAAAATGGATAACCAATTGTTGCTTCTATATCGGCAGCCATCATTGCAAATGAATCTGCCTGCTGCCTGGTAAAATCATCATGGATAGCGTTATCGCTGGCAACAAGGTGAGAAAAAACCGAACGTATCTTAAAATTTGCTACACTTGAAAGAAAATTTTTAAGCTTCGGCATATCTGCCGGAACAAAACCTAACCTATGCATTCCGGTATCCAGTTTAATATGAACAGGAAAAGATAGAATATTCTGTTGCTGCAAATAAAGCTGAAAGGATTCCATGATGTGCATGGAATATAATTCGGGTTCAAGTTTATATTGTACAATATTATCAAACCCACCAATTTCGGTATTCATAACCATTATGGGTAAACGAATCCCTGATTTCCTTAATTCCACGCCTTCATCAGCATAGGCAACTGCAAGATAATCTATAGCTGCATGTTGCAGTAAACTGGCGATTTCAAAACTGCCGCTACCATAACTAAAGGCTTTCACCATTGCCATCAACTTAACACCTGTATGCAACTGTTGCCGGTAAACTTTCAGATTATTACGTAAGGCATTTAGATTTATTTCAAGGACAGTTTCGTGCATTTTTTGCTCCAATGCACGACTGATCTTTTCGAACCGGAATACCCTCGCACCTTTAATAAGAATGGTTTCATCATTAAAATGTAAAGAAGATAATTGTTGCAGAAACTCTTCTGTAGTATTGAAAAATAATTTGTGGTTTAATTTTTCAAACAAATTCTGCTGTGCAGTGATATGCGGACCGATGCCGATGAAACGATGTACTTGCTTCTGCTGCAAAGAAGCTGCAATTTTTTGATAGAGCATCTCGTCGGGCATACCCGATTGCAGCAGATCGCTTAATATTATTGTTTTCTTTTCGTGTTGCTGTTGCTGGTAAAGAAAATCGAGTGCAATTAACAATGAGTTGATATCAGCACTATAACTATCATTAATGATTGAACAATTATTGACACCTTGTTTCAATTCGAGGCGCATCTCAACAGAACGCAATTCACTCATTTTTACGGCAACAGCACTTAGTTTTTCTCCTAAACAAAGCAATACACAGCAACAGGTAATAGCATTATGTACAGAGGCTTCATCAGTAAATGGAATAAAAAACGAAAACACTTGTTCTTCATAAATAGCATGAACAACACTTCCTCCGGTTTGTTTTTCTACTTGTTGTATAAATAGATCAGCCGTACTTTTTTTACTCCAGGTAAAAAGTTTCAGCTGCTGATTTTCTACCGATTTAAATTCTTTTACAGACTCCTGTAACAACTGTTCATCTGCACAATAAATAAGTAATTTGCTTTTTACGAACAGGCGGAGCTTTTCATTTATTTTCTGGGTAATATTTTCAAAACCTTCCGAATGAGCATCGCCAATAAAAGTAACCACACCAATATCGGGATCAATGATTTTTTGAAGCTTATCCATTTCTCCCGGTAAAGAAATACCAGCTTCAACTATTCCAAGTGTATGCATTTCAGTCATTAGCCATACACTTAACGGAACGCCAACCTGCGAATTATAACTTTTAGGACTTTTTACAATATTGTATTTATCATTCAACAACTGGTACAACCATTCCTTAACGATTGTTTTACCGTTGCTGCCGGTTATACCAATTACGGGATAATTAAATCGATGCCGTTGAGCAGTGGTAAGTTGCTGCAGGGCATATAACACATCATTAACCTGTATGATATTTGCTTCAGGAAATTTACTTAGGTCATCCGGAGAAAAATGCTGATCTGTTATAAAGCACCGCAATCCTTTTTCATATAAGGGACTGATGAATTCATTGGCATTCAATTTTGAAGTGCTGATAGCAAAGAAAATAGTTTGGTCTGGAAAAAACAATTTCCGACTGTCGGTTAGCAGCGTTTCAATTAATGGATTGGTTGTTTGTTGAAGCGGCTTAATCCGTAATAATGTGGCAATGTCGGAAAAACTGAATGAATGCATTCTATAGATTTTCTTTATTGGATGATTGAGGTTCTTCCACCTTAACAGGATCATTAAATATCGAATATATAATAGAACCACCGATACAGGTTATGATCACCAAAAGTGATACCCAAACTGGTATGTGTATTAAATGTTCTAGCAGCATTTTTGCTCCGATAAATAGCAAAACTGTTGCGATACCCTGTTGCAAATAATCAAATTTATCGGCTGCACCCTGTAGTAAGAAGAAAAGGCTCCGAAGCCCCAATACGGCAAAAATATTTGAAGAGTAAATCAGCAGTTTATCTTTTGGATCTGGAATGATTGAAAAAACTGCCGGTATTGAATCAATCGCAAAAACAATATCAATTAGTCCAAGCATTACAACAACCATAGCGAGTTTGGTAAGGTAAGTTTTGTTGTTGATCTTTTTAAAAAATCTTCCCTGCGGATCATCATTGGTTGTACGCAAATATCTTTTCATGAACTTAAAGGCCCAGTTATCTTCCGGATTAAACTCACTTTCTCCTTTTGAAGCGAAGAGTTTGATACCGGTAATTAAAAGGAAAACACCAAATATATACATGATCCAATCGAACCGAGCCACCAACTCGCTTCCCACTGTTATGAAAATGATCCTGAAAACGATCGCCATTAAGATTCCCATTAACAAAACCCTGGAAATATTTTCTGCCTGCACTTTAAAAAAGGAAAATATTATGATGAAGACAAAAATATTATCGATAGATAACGACCATTCCAGAAGATAAGCAGATATGTATCTTATCGCATCTGCTTTACCGTTACCATCAGCATTTTCGTACCAGATAAATAAACAAAATGCCACAGATAATAATACCCAAAAAATAGTTTGAATCAAAGCCATCTTAAGGGTAACAGTCTCATTTTTTTTGCTCAGCAAACCAAGATCAACTATTAGCGCCAGTACTATTACTGCACTAAAAACAACATAAATTAATTCTGTAGTACTCATGCTAATTTGCTTTTATATTAATTTTGTTCTGTATTTCCTGCGTCGAATCCACTGAAAAAGCAGGGCGAAAACTACCACCATCCCAATTGGCGCAGCTATATTTATAAGTTGCCAGAAATTCTTTTCACTATTTACCTTTTTACTATCTAACAACCTTGCCACGTAATCTTTTCCTTTCGCTTCACTGAGGTCATTTGCATCAATCAGGTAATCGAGACAATTTTGCAGAAAATCTTTATTTGCAAACGGAAATTCTTTTTGAGATCCGTGAGTGAAACGGTTCATTCCCATAGGTATCGGTTGGTTCCCTTTTACTACAGCATTAAGAATAATATCTCCATCTGCCACAACAATCATTTTATTATCTTTAAGTGCCCTGGGAGCAAAAATAGCCTGGTATTTATTAAGACTATCTTTCATATCTCCGGATAACCGATTAGCGAATAAGGAAGTAAATTTTCCTTCAAGCAAAACAGCCACCGGAATTTTTGATCTTTTGTATTTTTCATCTTCGGGTGCATTCACATTTTCCTTGCCACTAACAATTGCCGGACTGCCGATGGTTCTGGCATTGGCTGAAGAATTGAGTAAAATAGTTTTCTTTATTCCTTCAGCTTCAATTGTATCTATAGAATTTACAAACTGGCCTGCAACAAATCCGAGATTTTTATTGATAGGATGATTAGAAGCATTTTCTAACACAGGAAAATAATTCCACGGTAACAATTCAAACTGTCCGTTACCATTTACATCGAATGGCAGGTAATCACATTGCAGATCCATCAACAAATCGGCATTAATTCTAACTCCATATTTAAATAACAGGTCGTTTAAACCAAGTTCTCTGTCATAAGCCACCACTTCATTTTTTACCTGCAGGCTATCCATTTCAGCATTGAGCCTGTCAATGAACATTAATACTTTTCCACCGTTCATTACATATTGATCTATCTTAAATTTATCCTGCTCGCTAAAAGCCAGGCTGGGTTTTAATAATATCAACACGTTAAACTGTGCCGGTATCAATGGTTGTTTAGTGATATCCAGCGTAAAAAAATCATAATCTGACCTCAACACATTTTCTACCAGATCGTAAGTTCTGTACTCTCCAGGAAACGGCTCACCGTTACCGGTAGCATATCCAACCACTGGCTTCTCCTTCCGGGTAATCTTTGAAATAGCATCTGCCAGGCGGTATTCGAGCATGGCTTCTGAACTATTTAGTTCCTGAAAATTAATAAGCGGAGTTTTTCCCTGGTAGATGCGCACAGGAATAGACTGGTCTTTATAGTGTACTATGGCAACAGGATAAACCAGTTGCTGTTGTTGCCCTTCTTTTAATTGAGATGTAAGATTGATAGGAAATAAGCCGAGTGCAGAAAGTGTATCAGCGTATTTGACATTAGTTCCTTCCATTTCTTCCTCCGGCGAAATAAAATTGTATTGTAGTTTTTTTCCGGCAACTTCCCTGAATTCATTTAAAAGATCTGCTGTTGTAGCAGCCAGCTTCTTAAAACCACTGGGATAATTACCTTTAAGAAAAACATCTATAACTACAGGCTCATCAATTGAAATCAGTAATTTTTTAGTGGCATTGCTGAGGGTAAATCTTTTTTCATTTGTAAAATCTATCCGCGAATGCCATAACGAGGCTGCCCAGTTGATGGCCAGTAAAACAACCAGCACCAACAAAACCGAAAATCTGCTCTTCATTATTTTATTTAAAAAGTTCATCTATCTTTTACGCAGTTTTTTGACGGTTACAAATAAAGAAAGGAAAATAAGGCTAATAAAATAAACGAGATCTCGGGTATCTAACACACCCCGGCTGATGCTACGATAATGGAAATCTATGCCAAGCATCTCTATATAATAATCTGCATTTCCTTGTAACACAGGCAATTTACTTATTGCATTAAAACCGAAATAAAGAATGAGACAAACAAACGCGCTAATGAGAAAGGCTACTACTGCGTTATTTGTAAAACTGCTGCAACACAAACTGATAGCAGCAAATACGGCGCTGAGTAAAAATAAACCCAGATAACTTCCGGTAATTCCGCCGGTATCTATATTGCCGGATGCGCTTAAAAATTTAATCGTAACAATATAGAGTAACGTTGGCAGGATCACAAAAAGCACTATGATCAACACCGAAAGATATTTACCCAGCACTATTTGCCAGGCGGTAAGCGGCTTTGTTTGCAGAATTTCGAAAGTACCCGTTTTGAACTCCTCTGAAAACGAACGCATGCTGATAGCGGGAATGAGAAACATCAATACCCAGGGAGCCAGCTCAAAAAACTTATCCAGATTAGCATACCCATATTCAAATATGCTGCTATCCTGCAACATAAACAGAAATATTCCATTTATAAGTAGGAACAGAATAATAGCAATATAACCTGTTAGGTTACTGAAAAACTGGTTTAACTCCTTCTTGCAAATACTGAACATGATATTAAAATTGATGCAATTTACTATTTAGCAAGCTAATACTACCGGCCGATGGCAATATGGCAAGTATTTTTTTACAGGATGCAGCATATCAGCAAACGAAGATGTCATAGTATTGTCATTCGATAGCCGTTTACCAAACTTACATTTGTTATAAGATATTTGAATCTGGTCACTTTTCAGGAAGTTACAACAGGTTCAAATAAAAAGTAGTTTACCAAAACCTACTGCGATCCCCCTCTTTTGGGGGATTTTTCTTTACAAACCCAAAACCGGCAGCAAATATTACATTTGACTTTAATTGATCACCCATCTTATCTAATGAAAAAAAAACTACTGATAGCGCTCTGTTTCCTGCTGGTAACTTTTGCCGGGGCACAAACCAAACCCATCCCGATATATTATAAAGCAGTAGTGATGCCATCGTTCCTGAAAACGAGTTATTATGGCTTATTTGATACTAAATTACTGGCAGAAGACCTGGCAACATTATTATCCCGGGCAACCGGCAAGAATTATCTTCCAATGGAAGAAACCGGTATTTCTACAAACGGTATTTTTCTTCAATTGGTTAATAAAACAACAATGCCTGGTAATGAAACAGGAACAGTTGAAACTGATGGCAAAAATTACATAAAAATTACTTCAGCATACACTACCGGTTTATCCTATGCGATGTACAGCTGGCTGGAACAACTTGGGTTTCATTTTTATCTACCCGGCGACACCTGGACGGTAATTCCAAAATTGAATTCGGTATTTATCAACAAACGTTCAAAAAAAATATTTAAACCAGCCTTTCGCCTAAGAATGTTTACAGCAAGTGGAGGAATGTTGCCGGTAAACGGATTAGATGATGAGGGAAATAACGGTAAAGTATGGATGCAATGGTACCAGCGAAACAGGATGGGATGCGATTATATACGGATTGACGGCCATATTGGAGAAGCTTTTAACATAGCGCATCGTAAGGAAATTGAAAATGACAGTCTGATCGTTTCTCCAAGAAACGGTAAACGAAGCTATAATGTAAGCAGCAAACTGGATCCAACATATGCCAAAGGGGTTGCAATGTTTAGCGATTGGATAGTAGCATCATTTAAAAAAGAAAAAGCATCCTACCCTTCTTTTCTGCCATTTAAAAAATATTATACGGTAGATGCAGGCGATGGTTATGACTATTGCCACACAGCAGCTTGTGAAAGCAGGTTTCCAACGGTGTCCGATCAGGTATTTAGCATTGCCAATGAGACTTCGCGAAAAATAAAGCTGGCAGATTTAAACGCCGGCGTTAGTACGATGGCTTATGCCGAAAGAGCAGATACCCCAACAATACGCATCAATGACAATGTGCATATCATGGTGGTGCCTACCGCATTTCAATCTGTAGGTACGTCTGCAGAACTGATGAAGCGGTGGGCAAAAAAAGCTAAGAACATAAGTGTGTATGATTATTTAAATATTGGTGTATGGTCTTTCGACAAACCGTTTTTTAATCTGAATGAATACTTTAACAACTTAAAATTTTTACAGTCGTTACACATTGAAGGATTAAGTTTTGAAGTCTCTCTCTCAAAATTCAGTTCGGGTATACAACAATATTTTATTTTAAAATTTTTGTGTTCACCTTATACTTCTATAATTGGCGAGCTTGACGAATTTTGTAAAATAAGTTTTGGACCAGCCGCAATTCCCATAAAAAAATTATTAAGTGAATGGTATTTTAGCAGTGTTCATTTGAAAACAAACTATGACAATACTTCTTTTTATGAAGATGAGTTAGGGCGTTTTGTTGCATATTTATTGGAGGCAGAAAACAGTAAGGGAATTACGCCTGCCATCCAAAAAAGGATTGATGAACTAAAAGCTTATACTGTGTACCTGTGCAAATATTATGAATGGGCCTGCGAATTAAAAAGTCTGCAGGAATATAACGCTGATCCCAGCTTGAGAAATAAAAAAACGGCTTCAATCCTTCAATACACCTGGCAGTTGTATGATACTAAGATATTCCATAATACAACTATCAATGATTTGTACAATGCAAAATTACCTGAGAACGAAAGGCAATCCTGGAATTTTAAACAAAGCAACCGATTTAAAAACATTACTGCAAATAGCGAGCAGCTGGTAATAGATGAATTTGAAAAGATAAAAAATAAATACCTGCCTGTTGCTGGTAAAGCTTATGAATTAAACGATGCATTGCTTGCAAGCAATGTGAAAAACAGTGCAGACAGTATTTGTATAATTACCACAGATGAAGCTTCATTCAATAACTTCTCTTACCCAATCAATTTCTATTGCGGCACACCTGGAATATTAAGAGTGAAATATGAAGCAAGTGAAAGTAAAGGCAAGGAGACGGCAACAAAAGTTGCGATGATAAGCGTGGAAAGCGATCATTATAAATACTTGCAAACTTCTATTGTTAAACAAGAAAACAGCCAGGGAATCATCACTTTTAAAATACCTGCTACCGGGCATTACAAACTTTATCTTTCACAGTATAATTCCACTCATATTAAATATGTAATTTATCCAGGCAGCAACCTGTTCTTTCATAATAAAAAATCAATACTTATGAATGGTTTGATCATGCAGGATAATTCTGATATTAATTATCCGAATAAATATCTTGCAATAAACACAAATGACCTGGAATTAACCTGGAGCAACCTTTATCCCGCAATTGACAATACCAGTTCTTTGTTTACTTCATCCGGAAAACCAATTAGTATCCAATCTGATAAACAAAAGCTTTACAATAAAGCTCAATTGCCTTTAACGCAATCTACACAGTTTGTTTTTTATAGAAACAAAGTGTACCGATGGCCTCCGGTTTTAAAAAATAATTTACCTTGTTATTTCTTTTTAAAATTCCCATTAAGGTAAAATGAAAAGATACATGTGGTCATAATCTAAGGAGTAAGGCAAATTCATTTGGAAGAAAATAATCCGAAAAATAAATTAGTTAGTATTTAATAATGCTTATCTTAAAGGGCTAATTTCTTATTTAAAAACTAAAATTGAAATTGAAAATGAAAAAATCGATCCTCTTTTTTGGCGGCTGTATCTTGTTTGCTTTCGGTTGTAACAAATCTACAATCAAGGAAGATATTGCTGAATCAGCAGATGCAACAGCAGTTGTTACGGGTGCACGCCAATGTGGCACGCAGGAAGTATTAACAAGGTTATTAAGCGAAGATCCTACTCTTGCTTCGCGGATGAACGACATCGAAAAATTTACTACGAGATTTGAGCAGGATCCTTCTGTTGGACGCCTGGTAAATGGCGTAATAGAAATTCCGGTGGTAGTAAATGTGTTGTACAAAACAAGCGCGCAAAATATTTCGGATGCCCAGATCAATTCTCAGATCACGGTGCTTAACAACGATTTTAAGGCATTGAATTCAGATTACGGATTAACCCCTTCAATTTTTCAATCAGTAAGATCCGGAAATACAAATATTCGATTTGTATTGAGCAAAGTAGTTAGGAAGGCAACAACAAAATCCAGCTGGACTACAAACGATGCCATGAAAAAAAGTGCGAGTGGCATTGTTCCTACGAGCCCAACAACTACATTAAATCTTTGGAGCTGCAACCTGAGCGGTGGTATTCTTGGATATGCTCAATTTCCTGGTGGAAGTTCAGCAACAGACGGCGTTGTAATTGACGATAATGCCTTTGGCAGTACTGGAACAGTTTCTGCTCCGTATAACAAAGGAAGAACTGCTACACATGAGGTGGGACATTGGTTAAACCTTCGCCATATCTGGGGCGATGCCACTTGCGGAAGCGACCTGGTAGGTGATACTCCTTTGCATAACACTGCCAACTATGGTTGTCCTACATACCCACACAAAAGCACTTGCACAGGCAAACCGGTAGAAATGACGATGAATTATATGGACTATACAGATGATGCCTGTATGTACATGTTTAGCGCTGGTCAAAAAACTAGAATGCAGGCTGTATTCGCTACTGGTGGACCTAGAAACAGTTTTGCACAACCTTAAATACAAAATATATTTTACATTAAAAAAGCTGCCTGATTTAGGCGGCTTTTTTTATGGCTCACCCTTTCCTGGAAGTTCAAAGCATCAATAAAAGATATTGCATAGTTTTGATGTATGCTTAAGCTTAAAGAGCTGATCGGAAAGATCAGATTTCTATTTTTTTATTGGTTAACCTGGATATTGCTTTTTGAAGCTAGTCGGCTTCTATTCCTGATTTACAACTTCAAAGATGCCCGCAATTATCCCCCGGTTTCATTATTGCAAACATTTCTTTATGGATTAAGAATGGATGCTTCGATGGCGACCTACCTGATTTTATTGCCTTGTATTTTTATGATGGCAGGTGTTTTTTTTACAGCATTTCTATCATCGAAGCTTTTTAAAATTTATACCAGCATACTGCTCCTTCCGATTTTAATAATTATCTGTTGCGACCTTTTCGCATTTAATGCGTGGGGAAACCGGCTTGATTCAGCACCGTTAAAATATCTCTCATCGCCAAAGGAAGCATGGGCATCTGTAAGCCATCTTCCAATATTTTGGATACTATTTTTCTTTGTGCTCGGTTATTTCGTAATCCTAAAATATTTTAATCGCTTCATCAGTAACCAGCTGCCATCAACTAAAATTAACAGGAATAAATTTATACAATTGTTGTTGTTACTTATTTACACGGCAGTGCAGATCATTCCATTAAGAGGTGGTGTGCAACTGGCGCCTATTAACCAGAGCTCGGTATATTTTTCCACGAAGAATTTTCTCAATCTTGCTTCTATAAATGTTCCCTGGAATTTTATGCATTCTCTTAACCAGCGCTCAGGGTCTGGCGAAAATCCTTATTTATACCTTGATACTTTAGTAGCTCAGAAAATAACAGATAGTTTATTGCTTCAAACAGCCGAACAAATGGATATTATTGATTTAAAAAAAACACCCTCGCCAAATATCATTGTTATAGTTTGGGAAAGTTTTATTGAAAAAGGAACGCACATCAGTCGCAACGGAATCGAAATAACTCCTGGTTTCAATGCGTTAAAAAAGGAAGGCATTTATTTTTCCAACATTTACTGTTCCGGCGACAGAACCGACAAAGGTATTGTTGCAATACTCAGTGGCTATCCGGCGCAACCAATTGCATCCATTATAAAGACACCCAGAAAATCAGCGAAGCTTCCTACACTTCCTTCAATCTATTCTAACAATAAATACAACAGTTCCTTTTATTATGGTGGCGAACTGGAATTTGCCAATATGAAATCATATTTGTTGGGAAGCGGTTTTCAGCATTTTACCAGCAAGGATGATTTTGACGAAAAAGATCAAAATTCAAAATGGGGAGCACATGATAATATTGTAAAGGATAAGATACTCAAAGATCTTTCAACAACACAATCTCCATTCTTTGTAACCTGGCTCACACTCAGCAGCCATGAGCCTTTTGAGACTCCAGTTAAAACAGTGATCAATGGAAAAGATGATGAATCATTGTTTCTCAATTCGCTGCACTATACCGATTCAACTATTTATAATTTTATTCAACAATGTAAATTACAACCATGGTGGAGTAATACCATCGTGGTGATAACGGCAGATCATGGCCATAAACTTCCCAGAACAGGAAAACAAATTGATGATTTTAAAATTCCGCTATTATGGTTGGGTGGTGCATTAACTAAAAAGGGAATCGAGTTTCCAGTAACAGGTTCTCAGACAGATATTGCAGCTACTTTGTTGTCACAAACAGGCTATGATAATAAACAATTTAAATGGAGTAAGAACCTCCTAGGGGTTAATACCAAGCAATGGGCTTATTTCTCTTTTAGCAATGCATTTGGCTTTGTAGAACCAGGCAAGTATTTTATTTTCGACAATATTGGGAAGATCGTAATAGAAAAAAATGGAGATCTGTCTGCTGATGACATAAATAAAGGTAAAGCAATTGAACAGGAAAGTTTTGCTGATTACCTGGAGAAATAGCGTTGACGTATTCATCAGCTACATCTTGCGAAAAGCATTTCATTCATGTAAAAGAGCGTTGACAGAATACACCACATCAAACCTTTTATTCAATCCAACCAAAATTATTTAAGAAATTTTTATGGATTTTTTCTTGCCAGGTATCTAAGTAAAAAAATTATACCATGGAAAAGAAGATTTTATTAATTGCAGTTTATTTTACACTTGCCGGTGCCTGTGTAGATGCTCAGGACAAAAAGAACATTGCTCCCCCACCGCCGCCACCGCCAATAGAAAATATAGTTGCGCCACCACCTCCTCCTCCTCCACCACCATTACCACCTGTCTCTCCCAATAGAGAATTCTCATCAGTAATAATTGTAAACAACAATGGATATGATTCCCGGATTGAGAAAATAAACGGTAATCCAATGGTGATACTTGAAAAAGATGCTGTTGTACAAAAGATAAAATTATCCACCTGGAATGCGAATAGAAAGTTTTATGAAAAGAAATATGGCCAACTTCCTCCACCACCACCAGAACGTAGAGCTACTGAACAATAAAGTAAAAACAAAGCCCTGCTTCTGCAGGGCTTTACTATCAAAATCCGATATTCAACTTCTTCCTTAAAAAATAAGTGATTGAATTATCATCAGTTCGCCGGTTATAAAAATCTCTAACCGGTAATTCCCATGGGCAAAATTTTTATTTGTATTTACTAATTGTATATTTTGATTCGCTACGTGTTCAAATTCCTTTTTAAACACTAACTGACCGAGATCGTTTGTTATTTTTATAACATAACTGCTTGGAGGAATATCATTAAAATGCAGGTAAATTTTCCCATCAACAACCGGATTTGGGTAAGCGATGATTCCAGGCAATGATTTAAAGGATGACACTTTTACAATACGGCTATACTGTATACTGCCACTTTCGTTCACTGATTTGATCCGATAAAAATTATCCTGATCTAAAGGATGTTCGTCATGATGAATATAAGAAGTACTACCTCCGTTGTTGGCAGTAGGATTCGATGTGCCAATCTTAACAAAACCACGACCATCAGTGCTACGCTCGATTTCATACCTGTTGATTGCTATTTCATTTTCAACTTTCCATAATACATCTATAAGCCTCTCACTATACCGGGTAGCCGAAATATCAGTAAATGTAACAGGCACAACAGTTGGCATTTTAAAAACGATCATAAACCTATCGAACTGACTAGATAAAGGATCATTTGTAATCACTATATCTACAAAACTGCTGTCAGTCAAACTCAATTGAGTACTGCTATTGCTAAATTTATCTATAAGAAAAGCATCAGCCATGCTTACGATATTCACTGGAGCCAATCTTAGCTGATAACCCTGTTTTTGCAGGTTCTTCATGTAAAAGAAAATAGTATCCTTAGCTGTTATCAACGATCTTGCTTCTACAGCCAGTACACTATCCTGGGTAACGAGTCCGAAATTTTCTCCGTCGTTCATTCTTTTAATGACATCATTATTATCAAAGCCGTTGTACAATGCATCATCAAACACAACTATATTTCCGTCGGCCAGTAAACCCGCTGCAGTAAATAAAGATGTTGATAAATATTGAGGGTTTGAAATAGCACTCCTGTTATTTGCAGTGCGATTTACCAGTCTGTTCCCGCCTGCTTTACAATCCTCACTAAAGTTCACCATTCCTCCAAGGGCATCGCCATGAACAAAAACTGCCTGCCCGGATTCAATGAAAGGCACTGCATCTCCGGCGGGATAGTAACTGCCTGGTATATTACCTGGCGTAGGAAGGTAGCCTGTGAGGCCAGTGATAGTTTGCCAACCACCTAATGTAGACAGTTTCGGATCCCAGGCATAGAACACATCATTTATACCCGTGCTGCCTGCAAGTACTTTGCTAAATTCAATTCGCGACGGATACGGATTGCCAAAAGATTGGAATTTATTGGCAGTAACGGTAACGGATGGAGGTGGATTTGCAGGACTAAAAATGATGCCCTTGCTTCGCATGGTTGTATTGTTGGGTGTACCGTTATAAGTGGTAACAGTTCTATCACCCCTTACGAAAAGAAAATATCCTATTGGATTTTGCAAAGGCGATGCGGTATTTGCAACACCTGTATAAGTATTGCCCACCACGTTAAAATATTTCATGGATGGGCCTACTGTTGTTACATCGAAGCCGGTACCAGTTCCTGTTAGCCAGGTTCCGTAACCTGCAGGCACAAGCCCAGCTTCCTGCCAGGATTGAAAAATCGTTTGCCCGGAAACTGGCGTGGCAAGGAGTTGCCATGACTTGGCATGCTCGCCATTACCGGCAATAGTTCCTGTATTAATAAAACGTTCTACCTCAAACTGGCCTGTTCCTGTATAGCTAATAGATGCAGCAGGCTGAATAATCGCAACACTGGCAGTTGCTGCTGCGGTAGACCTGAGTGTAATGGTATCGTTGTTAAGATTAATATCACCAGCAGTTGGCGTTAAAACCCCTGTTATTGCAAAAGATTTATCAATCGTAATACCGCTGCTGTTATTAATTTCTAGATTATTCATGGCAGTAACGGTGGCGGCTGTACCCGGAAAAGTTTGTCCGGTAGAATCACCTGCCATTATCCAACTCCCGTTGTTGGCAATTTCGCTGCCGTTGTTTGTGTACCTACCGTTAATGGTTAGTTGCCCGTTTACCGATGTCGTTATTGATGTAGCATTTTCTAAAACAATATTTTTTGTTTCGCCTGCAGTTGACAATACAGGATCATTGCTTGTTGCTGGTATGCTTACATCAATTTCAGAAGTTGGTATAATACCGCCGCACCAGTTTATTTTATTGTGCCAGTCGTTGTCAATTCCTTTCCAGGTTGTGTATTTTCCATCTGCATAAATATTGGTTTGTTGCTCGTAGGCGCCGAGGTCAACATCACTATAAACAATACGAGGATTACCATCTAAATCTTCTGAACCCGAAACATCTGCATTATTGCCGATGTTGAGTGCAGGACTGCAAGGTTGCAAATGGTAATCGCCGAGAATGGTTGGTGCAGATGCCGGTGATGCAGGAGCAACAAAAAGCGGATCAGTATTATAATTACCCGTACCGGCAAAGCCACCTTGTATAATGCTGTTATTTACCGTTGGTGTTACAAAAACTGAATAAATATTATGGCTGCTTATTGTTGCGGTATTATTATGAATAATAGTATTGCTAACTGTGCAGGGAGATGCGGTTAAAAGCCCGCCACCATTGCCCGTTGTATTATTACCTGAGATAGTACTGTTGGTTATCGTCATAGATGCACCAAGTGAATTATAAACACCAGCACCACCACCTGTGCCCGAGGTATTACCTGAAAAAATGGAATTGTTCAATCCAACAATTGAAGAAAGATTGTAATAACCACCAACTCTGTTAGAAGCAGTGTTTCCAGAAAAAATACAGGAGGAAAAAACAGAACCGGCAGATAGTTCATTAACTGCTCCGCCGCCATCGCCATTTAAAACGGAGTTTGAAATAAACGAACTGTTGTAAATATTTAGTGCAGTATTTTCTGCGTACAAACCACCGGCCAGATTATTTGGCCCGGGGCCATTCACCACATTAGCAGAAAAGATTGTATTACTGATAGTCGATGTACAATTTTGAAGGCTTACTGCACCTCCCTTTTTACCCGCAGTGTTGGATGAAAAAAGATTATTTGAAAAATGAGCACTGGAATTTAAAGCAGCCAAGGCTCCGCCATTATCTAACGCATAGTTTGAGGTAAACCTGCATTGAGATACAAATGGAGAAGACGAATGAAGGTATATACCTCCACCATAATCCCTGTACACAATATTTCCATTCAATGTATAGTTACTGTTTGCATCTGCATTGCCTTTTGTAATACTAAAACCATCTATTCCTGCATTGCCTGCAGCGCCTGATGCAATCAGTACATGATATGTGTTATCTGTATTATTTGCCGCCACACCAATATCCCCGCTGAGGGTGGTTTGGTTTGTGATAAGATCTCTTGCAGTTGTATCTGTTTCGCCACCGGCAAAACCTCCAAAGAGTTTTACATCAGGGCGTAACACAAATGCGTTATCCCGGTTTGACAAGCTACAGGAAAGCGTTGTACCATTATCGGTTGAAAGATACAATGGTTTATAAGTTCCTTTTGCTACCCAAATTTGTTCTATATCAGTATCAGTAATTGCGGCTTTTAATGCATCAGCCAATTCTGTAGCTGCACTTGCCCAACTGCTGCCATTGCCTTCATTTAAAGTATTTGAACTATCAACATATACAATACCGTTAGCATCGGGTAGAGGAAGGCGCTTTTCATAGGCTCCCATATCTACGGTAGTAAATTTTATACGGCTTAGTGAATCAAGGTCGGTTGTAATACCACCGGGTATTAATGCGTTACTGCCTGCATTAACCGCCGGGCTGCATGTTTTTACACGATAATTACCAATAACTGCAGGTGCTGATGATGCTGCGATTGGGTTTAAAAATAGTGGGTTTATATTGATATTGCCAATTCCAGCAAGCCCAGCTTCTATTAAACTGTATTTAGCCGTAGTCATTAGTGCAACAGTATTTATCGGACTGGCGCCTGGTAACGTTCCCTCATTTCCCCAAATAATAGAATTGTTAATTGTAAGCACACAGAGACTTTCGCCACTAAAAACACTATTAATTGTACCAGCAACCATTTTATTGCCTGAAATGGTACAATTTGAGAATAACCCATTGGACGCATTAAAATAAATTACAGGTTTATCAGTGTTTGATTTATTCCCTGAAAAAAGACAGTTTGTGAATTCAGAATTTGAATTAGCTAAACGCATCGTGCTTTCTCTCTCAGCCTGGTTTCCCCTGAATATGCAGTCTTTAAATTTATTTTTTGAATTTACACTGTAAAATGCCCCACCTTCACTTATTGATGATGTACACCTATTACTGTCAAAAACGCATCTTTCATAGAGCGATGCATTAGCAATCACGCTATAAAAAACTGCTCCGCCCCGAACACCAGCAGTATTTCCAAGGAATTTGCAATCTGTAGCAATGCTGGAGAAGTTGCTTAAGTTGTTTATATTTAAAATTGCGCCACCTTCTTGAATTGAACTATTAGAAATAAACTCTGTACTGTTAATGGTTACTGTGGACGCAGAACTGAAAATCGCTCCCCCAGATCTGGCCGAATTATACAAAAAACTGCAACTATCAATATTGGTATCGCTGTTGTCCTCTATTAGAATCCCAGCTCCAAGATCTGAAGTATTACGATAAAAATTACATTTAAAAAGAGTAGACTTGCTGTGATTTTCACTAAAAATTGCCCCACCTCTGACGATAGATATATTGTAACTGAAACTACTGTTTTTGATAAATGGATTTGCAAGATAATTGCTGATAGCACCGCCTTGTCCAGCACTATTATACTCAAATAAGCAACTATCAATGATGGGATTGCTTGAATTATTATGAATACCAGCACCAAATGTAGCGTTGTTAACTTGAAAACTACATTTCACTATGCTCACAATACTGCCCACAGAATTTAAAATGCCAGCACCATAATTAGACTGACCGCCATCAAAATAGCAATTCCTTATTGTTGCTCTGCAACTACCCGCTACATAAATTCCACCGCCCCCATTTGTAATTGCAGTATTATTATAAATAGAGCAATCTTTTATAGTGGTATTTAATACTGAAGAAACAAATATTGCTCCACCACTTTCACTAGCAGTGTTATTCTGAAAAAAACATCTTGAAATTTCAGGCTGGCTCCCCGGACCGATCCAACATCCTGCGCCGTTACCAAAATTTACAAATAAAGCTTCATTATTTGAGATATTACAATTAGTAATAATGGGAGAAGATGCAAAACACATAATACCTGCACCACAATATACTGGTACAGGGTTCCCGTTAATAATTTGCGTAGCGTTGGAATTCACTCCAGTTCCGTTTTTAACAGTAAAGCCGTTTAGTTCCGCCAGCCCCACACTTCCTGAAGCTATTACTACATGGGCACAATTATCATTCTTCTGATTTAACACTCCTATATCTCCGTTAAGTATGGTTTCATTGATTACAAAATCCCTTCCTACAGTATCTGTTTCGCCGCCGGCAAAGCCACCAAAGATTTTTACATTATTTACTAATACAAATGAATTTGTTCGGTTTGTGTTAGAACATGATAATTGGGGTAAAAAATTAGCAGTGTACTTTGGATAATAAGTTCCCTTTGCCACCCATATTTGTTGAATGTTGTTATCAGATTTTGCAGCTACCATAGCATCGGCCAGTTCTGCCACAGCATTCCCCCAACTGCTGCCATCGCCGGTTTTTGTATAATCAACAAATACAATACCGCTGGCATCAGGCACAGCCAGTTGCTTTTCATAAGCGCCCATATCAACCTTTCCATAATTTATACGTGGGTTAAAATCCAAATCATTATTAATACCGCCGGGTATATAACTATCTAATCCTCCATTAAGGACAGGGCTGCATTTTTGCACCCGGTAGTTACCAGTAAGTGTTGGTGCAAGCGTGGCAGCAACGGGACTTACAAACAAAGGGTCGGCATTTACATTGGCGGCACCTAAATAACCACCTTCTATTAATGAGTAATTTACATCTGGCACACTGCCGGCATCTGCATTAAATATGGCACTGGCTACACCTGCAGCCAGGTTACCCCATATAAGGCAATTGCTGATAAGTGGAGAGGAAGCATTTCCATTTCGTATAGCCCCACCTGTAGTTACAGCATTGTTGCCAGAAAAAGTACAGTTTACCAGTTCGGTGGCAGATGCATTCGTATTGAGCATACCTGCACCGTCGTTAGCTGTATTGCCGGAAAAAACACAGTTGGTAATGCCAGGCGAAGCATTATCACAGACCATACCGCCCCCATTATTTGTAGTGCTATTGGCAGAAAAAACACAGTTTGATATAGTAGGAGAAGAACTATTGATACGCATACCTGCACCACTTCCTCTGCCTATGGAAACCGCATTTACCGTAATGTTGCCGCTGCCATTGGCATTGCCGTAATGGATAAAAAAACCATTAAGCGATGTGCCACTCACAGTACCTGCACATACTACTACATGATAGCTGTTATCTGTCGTTGTGCCCAGTGTTCCTAAATTTCCGCTAAGAATAGTCATGTTAAGCGCAAAGTTTCGCTGGGTGGTAGCAGTTTCTACCCCCGTAAACCCGCCAAAAATCCTTACGCCGTTTTTAAGTACAAAAGCATTGTCGCGATCGTTTATGGTAATCGTCCCCGTTGCATCAGCCCTGCGGTTAGGAATATAAATGCCTGCTACTACCCATATTTCATCTCCTGCCACACATTGATTTATCACTGCCTGCAAATCGTTACCCGCTGTAGCCCAGGTTGTGTAAGGTGCTGCAGGGGTTAAATTACCAATATTTACATAGCGAATGGCAGCATTGCAAAAAAAACTACAGGCAATAGTGCAAGCCAACAGGGCTACTTTTTTGAAGGATGGTAAATATAGTTGCATAACAAATTATATTAAGAAATCGCCCATACAGGCTATTCAAAACTATTAGTATGCAAGGGGAAATATTATACCCCATTGGGTGATTTTTGATGCAATCAAGGCACCAAATTTGTAATTTTTATCACATGTCTGAAATCCCAGTAGGAAGTAACATTGGCAATTTTCCATTCGCCATTTACTTTTTACTTGATACAGGATTTGATTTTTTCATCAACTTCCTTCCAGCAACTATGTGCATCAATGTTATACCAATAATGAAAACCGTTTTTTGTATAAACACTGTTAGAAATATATTGCCTGGCTTATCTTTTCTATTCCTTTTCCATTGATTTCCAACAGGTATCTTCCATGTGCCATTTTGAAACCGGGCTGAATGATTTCTACATTATTTCCTCCCGTGTGCCTTATTTGCTTTTGCAACATCAGTTGGCTTGCAGCATTATATAACCTCGCAGAATATACTCCTGCCGGTATGCCGGTAAACCAAATTTGTATCTTTTCATCCACAATAGGATTAGGGTACACACTCACTCCCATTTTCGTTTCAGTTGACATTACTTTTGCAACTTCACTATATAGGCTTTCTTCTTTATGACCCTTGTATTTTACGCGATAATAATTGTATCCGGTTCCCGGGTTTTCATCCAGATGTACATATTTACTTGCTATTGCTTTGTTTTCCTCCTTAATTGGTATTTTTGAAACAGCATAAAATATTTTCCTATCCCAGGACCTTTCCAGTTCATATTCTCTGATATAAGTGCCATTCTTAACTTCCCATTCTACAGCTATTTGTTTGTTCTGGCGCTTGGCTTTAATATCCACACTGGCAAATTGTATTTTCCTTTTCAGTTTAAATACAATGATAAACCGACCTGCAGCAGCAGCGTTTGCATCTGCTGTTACCACAAAATTTACAAAACTACTATCCGTTAGGCTTAGGGGCGTAATCGCATTATTAAACCTGTCTATTAAAAAAGGCTGGTGGTTTACAGTACCCATATTTACCGGGGCAAACCGCAGCTGGTATGGCTGCTTTCTGAGGTTGCTCATATAATAAAAAATGGTATCGCCCATTATCACCGGCTCATGGGCCTCCACTGCCAGTATGGTGTTGCCTCGCTTAAGGCCGAAATTCTCTCCACCGTTCATGATCTTCTCTGCATCCTTTTCCGTTACTTCATTGCTAAATCCACGTTCAAAAGCAATGATATTGCCATCTGCTATCACGCCGGTATTGGTAAACAAACTCGTAAACAGGAATTGCCTTCTGGCAACAGGACTATTTGGATTTGCTGGCCTGTTTACCAGGCGGCTACCCGTTACCTTTACATTCTCATTGAAGTTTACATTACCACCTGTGCCGTTCCCTTTTACAAATACGGCCTGCCCCGATTCAATATTGGGTACCGGAACACCGGCAGGGTAATAATCTGTTGCAGGATTGCCTGTTGGTGGCGTACCCACGGTTGGCACATAACCTGCAAGGCCGCTGATGGTCTGGTAACCGCCTACATTATACGAACCTGCCAGTTTGGGGTCCCACACATAAAATACATCATTAATACCAGTACTGGTACCATATACATTGCTGAATGAGATTCTTGATGCATACGGATTGCCAACAGTCTGGAACTTATTGGCAGCAACGGATACAGATGGAGCCGGGTTGGTTGGACTGAACAACTGCCCCTTGCTGCGCATGTTGGTATTGTTGGGGTTGCCATTGTATGTAGTAACGGTTCTGTCTCCACGAACAAACAGCATATAACCCAATTTGTTTACCAACTGATCTCCGGTATTGTTAACCGGTGTCCAGTTTATGGCAGCCTGGTTGTAGTATTTTATTGAAGGTAATGCGGTTGTTGCATCAAATCCTGTACCCGTTCCCGTTATCCAGGTACCGTAACCGGTAGGTGCTGTAACGTTTTCCCGCCAGGACTCAGTAATTGTTTGTCCGGTGGTTGGAGTAGCCAGGAATTGCCAGGTTTTTGTATGCTGGCCTGCAGCCATTCCTGTATTGATGAACCGCTCTACAATAAAGGCACCGGTACCAGTATAATTGATAAATGCAGCAGGCTGTATAATATCTACACTGGCGGTAGCCGTATCAGATGACTTCAACGTAATCTCCACATCGTTCACATCAATAATTCCTTCTGTAGGAATAAGTGAACCGGTGATGGAAAATGATTTATCAAAAGTGATTCCGGATGGATTCTGGATTTCCAGATTATTCATGACACTAACGGTAGCGGATGTGCCAGGGAAAGTTTGATTGATTTCGTTTCCGGCCATTATCCAGGTGCCGTTGTTAGTAATAGTGCTGCCGTTGTTGCTGTAGGTGCCATTGATGGTGAGTTCACCGGACGCTGTTGTAGTTATTGATGTTGCATTGTTTAATACAATATTTTTTGTTTCGCCTGCGGCAGATAATACTGGGTTATTGCTTGTGGCAGGGATAGTGGCATCTATTTCAAATGTGGGAACAATACCGCCGCACCAATTTATTTTGTTGTGCCAGTCGTTATCTAATCCTTTCCAGGTTGTGTATTTACCATCAGCATAAATATTGCTTTGCTGTTCGTAAGCACCCAAGTCAACATCATCGTACACAATTCGCAGTTTATTATCTAAATCGAGTACGCCTGAAACATCTGCATTATTGCCGATATTAATTGCCGGGCTACAGGCTTGAAGGCGATAATCGCCGACTATTGTTGGAGCACTGGTTGCAGGCTGCGGAAATACAAATAACGGGTCTGCGTCTATCACATTGGTGCCAGTATACCCCCCACCAATTATGCTGTTACTAACCGTGGCAAGGAAACCTGAAATATTTGTACTATTACCGAATACTATGCAGTTTTTGAGTATGGCTGTGCCCATCACACCGGTGTTATATATACCGCCACCGGTGGTGGGACCTTTGTTGCCGGCTATGGTAGAGTTTATTATATTGGGGCTGCTGGAGAATAAATTAATTATTCCTCCGCCGTAACTTGCAGAATTACCTGTAAAAATACAGTTGATTATTGTAGGGGAAGAGTTAGAATTATACATACCGCCGCCGGATTCATCACTCGAATTACCCAAGAAACCACTGTTGGCTATTGTAGGGGAAGAGTTAGAATTATACATACCGCCGCCTCTAAAATCACCTAAATTACCTGTGAATGTACAATTAATTATTGTGGGGGAAGAATTGGCAAAATTATACATTCCACCACCGAGGCCATTGCTTTCAGCCGAATTAAGTGTGAAAGCAGTATTAGTTATTATGGGTGAAGAGGAATAATTTGCCATACCCCCTCCATAATAAAATTTCGTTGAATTACCTGTAAATGTGCAATTAGTTAGTGTGGGCGAAGAGGAATAATTTGCCATTCCGCCACCGCTATGTCTACCAATATTTAGACCGTTAATGGTATTTTCAGAATTAGAATTCGCATTACCACTCCTTACTCTAAAGCCATCCAACTCCGCATTGCCTACCGCTCCTGCACTTATAACCACATGATATGTGTTCTCTGTATTATTTGTAATTGAAAGTGTATTCCCAGTTCCAGTTAGCACGTCATTGTTACTAAAATCTCCACTTAAAACAGATTCATTCACTAAAAAATCCCTGTTCGTAGTATCTGTTTCTCCTCCTGCAAAGCCACCATATACTTTCACATTATTCACCAATACAAAAGCATTATCCCTATCCGTTAGATTAGGACAATCGGCTATATTATTTGCAGTAAAATCACCACGCCATATTGGTTTATAGGTTCCCTTGGCTACCCAAACCTGTTGTATAGTAGCATCAAATTTGGCAGCTTTTAACGCATCTCCTAATTGGGTAACTGCTCCATTCCAACTGCTGCCATCAGCTTCGTTTTCGGTATTACTGCTATCTACATATACAATACCGTTAGCATCTGGCAGAGCCA
>CAZCAA010000007.1:58164-62587 GCA_964496585.1 uncultured Ferruginibacter sp. | reverse complement strand
TTTTCGGTATTACTGCTATCTACATATACAATACCGTTAGCATCTGGCAGAGCCAGTACTTTTTCATATGCACCTTTATCGGGTAATAAAAAAGCTATTCTGTCATTGGCATCCAAATCCCTGGTAGAAGTTGCATAGCTAATTTCACCGGTATTAATAGCAGGGCTGCATTTTTGTAACCGGTAGTTTCCTGCAAGTGTAGGTGCATTCAGCGCATCTTCCTGATAGTTAAAGAGTGGGTTGGCAGTACTGTTACCCACTATGCTGACGTATGCTGTAGTAGAAGCAGCATTACCCACAATAGAGTAATATACCTCTGGGTCGTCGGTGGTGCTTGAGCTGGAAATAATATCGCTGTTGGCTATACCGGCATTTGTTTTGTTGCCATAAAAAATACAGTTGTACATTTTTGCTGGCTCAGTGCCTGTGGTTGTAAAATAAGCGCCACTACTGCCACGGTTGCCCGATACGGTACAATGATAAAACCTGGCATAGGCAGTTGAGGCTGCCGAAGGATTAGAACTATAAATGCCTCCACCTGTAGCGATGGCAGCATTGCCGTAAATATTGCAATTGGTAAATGTGGAATTTGAAATTGATACATAAATACCTCCAGCAACGGCGTTGGCAAAATTGTTTTTTACCACACAATTGATAACATCCGGTGATGAACTTACAATATACATGCCTCCGCAAGAATTACGGGAAAAATTGATGCCGTTAATGGTAGCAGTGGCGCCACCTGTTGCCTGTCCATCCTGAATGGTAAATCCGTTTAATATCGCTGAACCAACCACACCTGAACTTACCACAACATGGTAACTATTGTCTGTCCGGTTGCCCTGTACGCCTATATCGCCGCTTAATATGGTTTCGTTCATTGCAAAGTTGCGCTGGCTTAAGGCTGTTTCTCCACCGGCAAAGCCGCCGTATAACCTTACATCGTTTACAAGTACAAAAGTTTTGTCTCTTTCATCTGTGAATACGCAGGTAAAGCCAATATCGTATTGTGGGTAATAGGTACCCGCTGCCACCCATATTGCCGATATAGCAGTATTGGTTCTGGCAGCAAACAAAGCATCAGACAATTCAGGCAGTGCATTCTCCCAACTACTTCCATCACCTGATTTAGTTTTATCAACATATACAATACCAGTTCCATCTGGCAGGGCGTTTACAGCACTGTTATTTTCATAAGCCCCCCTGTCAACGGTAGTATTTAATATTCGGGTATAGCCTGCAAGGTCGGTTACATAACCAGCTATATAAGTGTTATTACCGGTGTTGATGGCCGGGCTGCATTTAATCACGCTGTAATTGCCGGCATTGGTAGGTGCCTGCGATGCATCCTTTGGATTTACAAAAAGCGGATTGTTTCCTGTGCCAAAAAGATTATTGCTAATATCAGTAAAGCCAGCGTTATTCTCTATAATAGATCGCCTTACTTCAGGAGGGGTGGCGCCGCTGGTTTCAAAATTACTAACGGAAACGCCTGAACGATTTCCATAAATAATGCTATTATAAACCAATGGAATAGTTCCGGGAAAGCCTCCAAAATAAAGGCCACCGCCATCCATTACAGCCAGGTTGGATGCAATAGTACAATTGCGAATAACCGGCGTTTGGAAAAAGGAACTATTATACAACCCAGCTCCTAATCCGGTGGCTTTATTACCACTTAGCAAACAATTTACAAGTGTAGGTCCGGCGTTATCCAAATAAACGCCGCCGCCATTATTAGCTGTATTACCCGATATTTTATTTGAAGAAAGAATGGATGATGATCTTGCAACATACAACCCACCTCCATTCGCTGTAGCACTATTTGTGTTGATGATACAATTTTCAATTCTTGGAGAAGAATTGATTATATACACACCGCCCCCATTATTCCTATAAACAGTCTCCGCATTAACAGTAATATCAGCCGTTTCATTTGCTTTTCCTTTTTCAATAATAAAACCGTTTAACTCTGCTGTACCTACTGCCCCTATACTCATAACAACATGGTAAAACTGGTTGGCACCATTTAATTTGGTTGGGTTTAATACCGGGTTACGCTGAGTAATGGAAGTTTCGGTACCATTACCTGAAAAACCGCCATATATTTTTACATTGTTTACGAGTAAAAAAGAATTGTCTGGATGACTATAATTGGGGCAGCTTGCACTTACTGCAGGATTGTGCATAGGTGAATAAGTGCCTTTTGCTACCCATATTTGAGTAATAGAGCCATTTGTTTGCGCTACCTTTAAAGCATGTGCTAACTCAGGTGCTGCATTGGACCAACTGCTGCCATTACCCGATTTTGTTTTATCTACATATAATATTCCTAAAGTTGGTACCAGGTTTAGGGCTGGGTCGGGAATAACACTGCCTTCTATTTTAACGAGAAAGGCATCAGAATATCCTCCTCCTCCATTTATATTCTGATGCCCACCGGAGGCAATGCCGGTTAAACTAGTTGTAGTTCCAGATATATAGATGTTAGCTGAACCATCTACTGCACAATACACTTCCCATTCATAATCTGAACCGCCGTAATACGAACCCCAATAACGAACCCCATCACTATTAAATTTTACTAAAAAAGCATCGCCGTAAATTCCTCCACCTGTATTTTTAAACCCACCACATGCTATTCCAGTAGTTGATTTTGCGGTACCTGCCAAGTAAACATTGTTACTACCATCTATTGTACAGGAAGAACCGTAATCATCTTCAACACCACCATAATAGGTTGCCCAAAGCCTTGTTCCACTACTGTTGAATTTTACCAAAAAAGCATCACCATCTCCGCCATAGGTATCTTGAAAGCCTCCAGAAGAAATTCCGCTGGATGAAGTTGTGTAACCGGCCAGGTAAATATTTCCAGTGGCATCAGCCTTACATGAGGTACCTTCTTCAGCTAAACTACCGCCATAATAAGTTGCCCAAAGCCTTGTTCCGCCACTGCTGAACTTTACCAAAAAAGCGTCGTTACCTCCCCCATAAGTATTTTGAAAACCGCCTGAAGATATTCCGGTAGCAGCGGTTGTTATCCCTGCAAGGTAAACATTATTGCTGCCATCTACAGAACAAGAAGGTTTTATATAATTATAATTGGACAGATTACAACCATAGTAAGTAGCCCATAGCCTGCTACCACTGCTATTGAACTTAACTAAAAATGCCTCGAGGCCATTATTACTATACGAATTTTTAAACCCACCAGAGGCTATTCCAGTTGTAGACCCTGTGTATCCTGCAAGATAAACATTGTCGTTGCCGTCAACTGTACATGTAGCTTTAGACTCACCGTTTTCGCCGCCATAATATGTTGCCCATAGCCGACTACCACTGGCATTAAATTTAACCAGAAATATATCAAAAACCCCAGCGAATACATTTTGAAATCCACCTGACGCAATGCCTAACTGAGTTGTTGTCGTACCGCATATATATATATTGTTACTACCATCCACTGCACAAGAAATGCCCCTTTCCCAATTACCACCGCCATAATATGTTGCCCAAAGCCGGGTTCCACTGCTGTTGAATTTTACCAAAAAAAGGTCGGATGAATTCGCATAAGTAATGTCAAAACCACCAGCAGTAGCTATTCCAAAAAAACTATTTGTTTCACCACCCAAATAGACATTGTCTGAAGCATCTACAACACAGGAATAGCCATAATCCCTATCATTACCCCCATAATAAGTAGCCCAAATAACACTTGGGTCTATACGTAATGCAGCTTTTGCAGGGGCATTTACATCAAAGCCAATAGTACCATCTACATCTTGTATAAAACGGCTCTTTACTTCTTTGCCACCACCATCAAAAGTTATGGGTGCTTTTTCTGTTATCTCACCCAGCCTTGTTTTTATAAGTAGTTCACAGTTGGCTGTAATAGCAACTTCATCAGCATCTTTTATTTTCAATTTTATCAGGCTTCTGTCGGCACCCTTTTTCACTATAAAATCATATTCTAAAAACCCTCCGTTGCTGTATATCACCCAGTCAATACCTGGATACACATTTTCGTATATAATTTTTCCATAGCTTTTTACACCGAGAATACCATCGGGGCAATTAGCCAGGTAATAGTTTTCGAAATAATCGCTTTGCTGTTCTTTCTTTACAGAGGGATGTGGATTTGCTCCTTGTAATTCCACTGTTACCTTGTGTGTGCTGTGTTTTATTTGCTGCTCCAGGGCTTGCATGTTGGTTGGGTCAAGCCCCCTTGTATTTTTAATGGAATCGTACCCTGCCGGGTATGCTGTTTTACTAAACTGGTAATGTATGGCATTGGCTGCAATATATAGTGTGGCATTCCTGCTTTTGGCAGTAAACAAAATATCCTGCCTTGGTTTGCCTGTGGCATCTGCCACCTGGCCACGGTTTTCCATAAATAATAAAGATTGCTGCTGTAATTTTTCGC
>CAZCAA010000007.1:43165-58064 GCA_964496585.1 uncultured Ferruginibacter sp. | reverse complement strand
GCCACCTGGCCACGGTTTTCCATAAATAATAAAGATTGCTGCTGTAATTTTTCGCTATAAGCGGTAGCATTGGGTGCTGGAGGTTTGCCTTGCTTTAACAATGGATTCTCCTGAGCATACAAAGCTCCACCAGCAATGATGCAGCATAAAAACAATATGCTTTTTTTAAAAGAAAGTATAGATGGTTGCATAACAAATAGTATTAAAAAATTGCCACTACCCGGCTATTTAAAACTATTTGAATGCAAGGAGGAATATTATACCCCATTGGGTGATTTTTGATGCAATTAAGGCAGAATTCGGCAGCGGATTTCACCCGCCTGAAATCCAAACAACGCGGTCCATGTATAGTTATTGACTTAATTGAATATCCCAAACTACTGTTACACCAATCCCTGTTGAATAGCCTTCAGGCTGGCTTCACTGCGACTGGCCACCTGCAATTTTTTATAAATATGCTTACTGTGCGTGCGGATGGTATCGTAACTTATAAATAAAGAAGCAGCAATTTCTTTAAGCGATTTTCCTGTTACAATGTGTTTTAAAATTTCCTGCTCTCTTGTACTGAGGTTGTAATCTTCATTAGTTGGCGTAGAAATAATTACATTTTTATTAGAGAAAAAACCAATTACTTTTTTAGCAATGGTTGCATTGATGGAAGCCTTGCCATCATACACTTCTGAAATTGCTTCAAGGTATTTATGCGGCGGATCGTTTTTTAAAATATATCCTGCTGCACCTGCACACAGTGCTTTAAATATTTTTTCACTATCATCAAAAACTGTTTGTATAAGAATTTTAATTTCGGGGTACTGCTGTGTAATAAGTCTGGTCAATTGTATACCATCGGGGCCAGGCATTTCAATATCCATCAGTATCACTTGCGGGTTGCTTTTTGGTATATCGGTTTTCCAATTACTGCCACTGGAGAAAGCACCAATGCAATTATAGCCAGGTGTGCCATTCAGTATAGCTTCCAATGCATCCCTAACTAATCTATTGTCTTCAAAAATAGCAACCTGTATTTCCATAGTTCAAATTTTAATGATTATAATTAGATATCATATCACCTATGAGGTGATTTTAACTACCAACTTTATAGTAGTGCCATTTACTGAAGCAATAAACAGGTCTGCATTCATTTCTTTGGCCCGGTTACGCATGTTATCGAGACCGTTGCCATTAACAGCTTTTGCAGCATCAAATCCACTTCCGTTATCTTCAACTGTAAAATGCAAAAAGTTATTTGTTTCTGCAACTGAAAAATTAAGCAAAGTAGCCTTGCTGTGTTTTACTGCGTTATTAATAGCTTCTTTACAAAATAAATAGATATTCTTCCGCATTTCTGCCGACAATACAGCATCAGAAATCTGCTGTGGAACTTTTACTTTTACCTGCATGCCTTTAATTGCAGCCATATTAATTGCGTAATCCTCCAGCCTGCCAATGAGTTGCTGTAATGAATCTTTTTCAGGATTTATCAGCCATACAATATCATTTAACTTTTCCACCATCTGGCTGCTACTCTGCTGCATTACATTTAATGAATTGTCAACTGCAATATTGTTGTTAGATTTCAATTGCTCTTTTACAAGATGGCTGTACATGGAAATACCGCTAAGTGTGGCTCCAACTTCATCATGTAGGTCACGGCTGATACGCTGCCTTTGATCAGTGAGTTCTGCCTGACTTTGTATTTTCTTTACAAGTTTATACCTGTTAAACAATAACCATGAAATGATAGCCGCAATAACACCTGCTACCAATAAAAATATAAACCAATTCCGTTGATCTTTTATAGTTGAAAGATTCAGTTCTTTTTGCTGTTGTTCTATTGCCAGCCTGTTAGTGGTATTAGATAATTCCAATTGCTGGTCCTGTTGCTTGATTTTGCTATTCTCAATTTGTAATTCTTGTATTTGTAAGAGCTGGTCTTTTTTTTCCGTTTCCAGTTCAAAATTATCAATAGCCAGTTGTTGTTGATTCTTAATGGCATTGTCTTTCTCAATCCGTTGCAATTGTCTGCCAAGTTCTGCTTGTTGCAGTTGCTTGTCTTTTGAAAAAAGTAAAAGTTGCTGATCTTTTTTCTCCGTTTCGTATTGGGTATTGAGCTCCTCTATAGCCTTTGCTTTTTCATTGGTGTATACGGCATCGTGGAAAACCTGGTATCGCTGCAGATATATATATGCATTATTGTAATCGGCTTCTTTATATGCCAGTTTTGCTAAAAGGAAATAAATGTTACTGGCAAACTCTTTGTCACCCTCTGCTGTTTGTAACGCACTTGTATAATACTCTTTTGCCTGTGGCAAGCTATCCATCGCATCATAGGCTTCGCCAACTTTACGTAGCAGGTTACTGATGGAAGACTTACTATTACTCATTTTCCTTGCCTGGTAAAGCCCTGTCTTAAAATATTCCATTGCAGCAGCATATTTTTTCTGTTCCATTTTACAACTGCCCAAAATGGAATAATTGCGGCCAACTGAATTACCCACATTGCAACGTCTGCCTTCTCTCAGGCTACTGTCGGCCATTAATGTAGCATTGTCAAAATCTTTAATTTTTAAATAGTAGCCTCCCATATTGGCCAATATTATGGTAAGTGCCCCACAATCATCCTCGATATATGCAATAGCTTTTTTACCAAAATCAATTGCTTTATCATAGTTGCGTAACTGAGCCTGTATGCCCGCTATTCCTTTAAAATATACTTCGAGCATTCTTTTATTACCTTGTTGCTCTGCCAAAGCAATCGCTTTAAGATAATAAAAATTAGCACTGTCATAATTACTATTCCCTGCCTGAGCATTTGCCATTGCTCCATTTGAAAACATGAGCCACCTTTTCTTCACTAATGCTGTTTCCTTATTTCCATCAACAAACATAAGAGCCTGTCGTGCCCAATAAATAGCAGAATCAGGCTTAAGCAATTCATCATACGTGCGGGAGAGATTATTTAAGGTAAAGGCGAATTTCGTCATTCCGGGATATTGCTTTAGAAATGCAACCCTCGACTGTTGAAAATAATAAATCGCTGAGTCGTTATTACGCCTGAAATGGATCAATCCCATACTATGGCTGGCTTCCCCTATACCCTTTAGATAGTTTTGGGCTTTACTTAATTGGAGGGCATTTAATGCAAGTATTCTCCCGGTGTCTTTTTTATGAAGACAAAGTGTGTCAGCAAAATCATTGAGTATGTCAATTTTCTGGCGGATGTTTTTGGCAAGAGAAATGGCATAGTTCAAATTACTTAAAGATTTTTCCTGTGCCTGTAGTATGATGCTACATGCAAGAAAAATAAAAAATAAAAAATGTTGCTTCGATTTCATTAATATTTATTTTTTTTTCACTTAATATCGTACTTTAAACTAAAGTAAGAATTAAAAAAAAACCTACTAACGAGTACCTCATTAAGTTAATTTCACTAAAAGCTTAAATGTTGTGCCCTTCCCTTCTACAAGTTGCAAATCCAGCTTTGCACCCATTTGTTCTGCTCGGTTGCGCATGTTCCCAATACCGTTTCCATTAACAACTTTTTCAGGATCAAAGCCACATCCATTGTCTTCAATTATAAAACGCAAACAGTTATTCAATTCTTCAACAGAAAAATTAAGCATAGTAGCACCGCTGTGTTTTACCGCATTATTAATAGCTTCTTTGCAAAACAAATAAATATTCTTTCGAGTCTCTGCAGGTAATAGCGTATTGGAAATTTTATGCGGCACGTTCACCTTTACCTGCATGTCTTTTATTACTGCCATATTGATGGCGTAATCTTCCAATCTGTTAATGAGTTGTTGCAAGGAATCTTTTTCAGGATTTATTAACCATACAATATCATTTAATTTTTCTACCATCTGGCTGCTGCTTTGCTGCATTACATTTAATGAGTTACTAACTGCTATGCTGTTATCAGATTTTAACTGCTCTCTTAACAGGTGACTGTACATGGAAATGCCACTCAGTGTAGCGCCAATTTCATCATGCAATTCCCGACTGATCCGCAAACGCTCGTTTAAGATTGCCTGCATTCCTTTGATACGTACTTCTTGTAATTCCAATGTGCGGATTTTTAATAGATCAACAAGTTTATGAATGATAAAGATTAGCGTTAAGGTCATTTGTGGTAAAGCTCCCAATGCCAGTATAACCGGATGCATTTCATAATTGAACTTCAAATTTCCGGTTTCCAGCATGGTCATCAAAACAGCCATGAGGAAATAGGATAAGAAAATGAAAACAAACCACCAATACTCCTTCTCCTTTCCAAAAAACGATTTGATAAATGCCAATCTTAAAACCAAAGCAAAACAAATATTAACTGAAGCATAAGGGATTAATAAAGCCAGGCCATACAATCCTGTATCCAGATTGATTTCATACATATAAAAACCAACAAAGCCCATCAATAAATAAAATATCACACAGCATATAATAAACCTGTTCAAATAAGGGTGGTCTTTTTGTAAGTTTAAAATCCTGCGGCTAAACTCTAAAAAAGCACTTGTACTTATAGCACCCAGGAATACAGCAGCATTTTCCTCAAACCGTGGAAAAGAAGACCATACGTACAATGAGCCAAATCCAGATGCAGCTAACACATAAAAAAAACCAAAAAGAATATAAGTAAAAACTAAAAGCGATTCTACAGTCTTAAAATAACAGGCTATGATTGTTGCGATGATCAGGATGAGTAAAAGAAATGATAGCACTACAATCAATAAATAATCCAACCACGCATTAAAAATACCTTTTGCGGGATCGTGCAAAACAGGTGTAATTGTAATACCTATCTCTTTGCGAAAAGTTTTAATATAAATCTGAGAAACCCTGCCAGACTTAATTGTAAATGGGATCGAAAGAAGCCTGTCGGAATTTGCCCTGGAATTCAATGCTAACAGACTACCTGTAACAGCAGATGAATCTACTATCCCATCGGACAAGACATACATCTTTGTGATGCCGGCCTGAACATTATTTAGAAATAATTTTAAAGTTCTATCAATACTGTCTTCGCTTTTTACAACGGCGCAAAGCCAGTGAACATTGTTTGGAGAAAGCCACACGGAAGTTGCATTTATTTTAGTCCAGTTTTTTGCTCCAGTATGAAAAGTTTGAAAATCACTTCCTGTTCGGGTATAAAAATATTTGCCAACCGGCATTGTATTCAAACCCGCGGATACCTTGATTGTGTCAGGTTCCTGGGCAAGAGAGCTGTGCCAAAAAAAACATGCTATTGTATAGATCAATAAAATTTTAACGAGTGTTTTCATTTGATAAATTACCTGAAAGCTATATGAATAATGATTGCGTTTTTGTTTTGGATAATGCGGCCAATTGAACTTTATCACAATTTATTTTTGATGCTGTAAAATTCATTATTCTTCGCGATGAGAAAAATGAAAAAAATATATTCGGACAACAATACCTCAATGGGTGATTTTTACTGAAAGCTCCACACTCGTTCCATGCTCTTTTGCAGATTTGATTTTGAAGATGCCGCCGATGAGTGCAGCTCTTTTTTGCATATTGTCAAGTCCGTTGCCTTTAATCACTGTTTCATCGAAACCCTTTCCATCGTCTGCTATTAAAATATCTAACCTGTCATTTACGAGGGCTGCTTTGAAGTGTATCATTTTAGCATCGCTGTATTTCACCGCGTTGTTTATAGCTTCTTTTGCTACTAAGTACAATTGCTGACGTACATCCATACCAGGTTCTCTCGCCAGACTGCCAACATCTGAATCATTTTTAAAAAGAATATTTTTAGCCTTGCACATTTCTTCACCATATTGATGCAGCTTTTCCAGCACTGCATCAAGTGAATCCTGGCCGGGGTTAATAGCCCATACCAAATCTCCCAACTTATCTACTATTTCATTTGCTGATTTCTGTATGATACCTACGGCATCTTTTGCTTTATCATAGTTGCCGCTTTGCAACTGGCCTTCAACCAGGTGGCTATACATGGCAATACCACTCACAGTACTCCCAATATCATCATGCAATTCGCCGGATATCCTGTTGCGCAATTTTTCAACTTCTAACAGCGACTCCAGCTTTTCAACAGCCAATTGTTTTTCCTGGTAATGCCATTTTTTTAACAGGGCTACCTGGTAAAAAAATAAATCCGCCAATATACCAAGGCGCATAAAAAGCAAAGGATAATCAACCGTGAACATGTTCCGGATATGGTACCGCTCCAACACAATCATTAATAATGTTAATGCTGTACCCAGAATATTAAAAAGCATGCCCCAGGCTACCCATCCAGTGTTAGGCAGTCCGTGTCTAAAAACTGAACTGATAATAAAAATGCTAATGGTTGCAACCAATAAATTGGCCATGTAAAAAATGGACTGGGTATCAATTTTCAGAAACCGAGAGATAAAAAAAGCGACTATCAATACAGGTAAAAGTAAAAAGATAGTTTGAAATAACCTGTCAAATAATTTGTTGTTAACCAGCCCTGAAAAAAAAACTTTCAGGAACAAAACATAAAACAGATTTGTGATTATGATCAGGGGGATATTGCCTTGCCGGTAAATTGCAGAATTAAATACGGTTTCATCATTCAGCCCAAAAAAAGTATTGGGCGCATTTAGGAAAAAATACGCTGCTGACAACATCAAAAAAATGGAGTAATAAAGAATATCTTTTCTCCGCGTTATAACAAATAACATACTCAGGAAGAAGGACTGAAATATCAGCACACCCTGAAAGAAAAGGTAAAAAAGCTCTATGGATCTTGTTGTAAACAAATTAATATTTTCCCTAAAGTAACTATTAATTTGAAGAAGTGAGTATGACGGCTGGCTTAACCTTTAGTGTTTGAGTTAGTTTGTAGTAAAAGTGATATAAAAATTAAGATTGATCGGTTATTGCTTTCAAATCATTACCTCGCCTGATCTCACCCTAACCCCCTCTGCAAAGGAGAGGGGGCTTAAAACTCACGACGAGAAAGGATCGTATCGAATCTGAATAATTTTAAGGTGACAACAATAATTTAAAATCAAAACTAAACCAGACAAAAAAAATCCCCCAATAAATATTGGAGGATCTGAATATCATAATGTTGTTTACACGGCAAAACTTTCTCCGCATCCGCAACTCCTGCTGGCATTAGGATTATCAAAATAAAATCCTTTACCATTTAAGCCATCGCTAAATTCCAATTCGGTATTAACGAGGTATAAAAAACTCTTCAGGTCTGTTACAATCTTCATTCCCTTATCCTCAAAAACCTGATCCATTGGCTTGGTTTCATTATCGAAGTCAAGTTTATAACTTAACCCGCTACAGCCACCACCAACTACGCCTACACGAAGAAAATAATCAGGATTATCAGCAACACCTGCATCTTTCATAAGCTGGTGCACTTTTAATTTTGCTTTATCACTGATGTATATCGAATTATCTGTTGCTGTCATAGTTTTTTAAAAAATTGAAGATTTGAAAATAAACGAATTCAAAAACTGGCAACTAACTACCAAATTTTCAAATCAATTAGTTTTCAAGTTGGATTAATGTATTACGCTTTCTTCAAATTTAATCTTCTCCATACCATTCTTAGAACGGTAATCGTTAATCGCTGCTTTGATTGCATCTTCTGCCAATACAGAGCAATGTATTTTTACCGGAGGAAGGTTTAATTCTTCAACAATAGCCATGTTATCAATTGCGAGTGCCTCATCAACACTTTTTCCTTTTAACCACTCGGTAGCCAGTGATGAAGATGCGATAGCAGAACCGCATCCAAAGGTTTTAAATTTTGCGTCAGTGATCATTCCGCTATCGTTTACTTCGATCTGCAAACGCATAACATCACCACACTCTGGAGCTCCAACCAGTCCGGTGCCAACATTTTTGCTTCCTTTATCAAGCGTACCTACGTTCTTAGGATTATGGTAATGATCTATTACTTTTTCTGAATATGCCATTTTCTTTAATTTTACTTTTTTTATTTTTTAATAATTTCAGTGAATGTGTTCACTTAAACTTATAACAACTATTCTTGTAATTATTAGTGCGCTGCCCACTCAATAGTGGTAAGGTCTATTCCTTCTTTATACATTTCCCAAAGTGGGCTCATTTCACGAAGTTTAATTACCGTTTCACTGATAGCTTTTACAGTATAATCTATTTCTTCTTCGGTTGTAAATCTGCTTAATCCAAAACGCAGCGAACTGTGTGCCAGATCGTCGCCCAAACCAAGTGCCTTTAACACATACGATGGTTCTAATGACGCAGACGTACATGCTGAGCCAGAACTTAATGCAATATTTTTATTGAAGCCCATCAACAAACCCTCTCCTTCCACATGTTTAAAAGAAATATTGGCAACATGAGGCAAACGGTGCTCGCGGCTACCATTTACATAAGCTTCTTCCAGCAACAACAATGCTGTTTCCAGTTTATCTCTCAATTTTACGATACGTTTTGTATCGGCTTCCATATCAAGCATACAAAGTTCGCAGGCTTTTCCAAATCCAACAATACCTGGTACATTCAACGTACCACTACGCATTCCACGTTCGTGGCCACCGCCATCCATTTGGGCAGTCACTTTAACCCTTGGGTTTTTTCTGCGCACATACAATGCACCAACACCTTTCGGGCCGTACATTTTATGAGCAGTGAAAGCCATCAGGTCTATTCCATCCTTATTAACATCAACAGGAATTTTACCTACAGCCTGTGTACCGTCTGTAAATACCAATACTCCGTGTTTGCGGGCAATGGCACTGATCTCTTTTATCGGCATCACTGTACCAATTTCGTTATTGGCATACATGATAGATATTAATATAGTAGTAGGTTTGATGGCAGCTTCCAGTTCTTTCAGATCTATTAAACCATCCGGCTGAACTTGTAGATAGGTAACTTCACCACCCATTTTTTCTACATGCTTACAGGCATCCAATACGGCCTTATGTTCTGTTGTGGCGGTAATGATATGATTGCCTTTGCTGGCATACATTTCAAAAACACCTTTTATAGCAAGGTTATCCGCTTCAGTTGCACCTGAAGTGAAAATGATCTCTTTTGGATCGGCACCGATAAGTTTAGCCACTTGTTCGCGGGCATAATCAACTGCTTCTTCAGCTTCCCAGCCAAAAGGATGGTTACGGCTGGCTGCGTTTCCATAATGCTGCAAAAAGTAGGGCATCATAGCTTCCAAAACCCTTGGATCCATGGGTGTGGTAGCGTTATTGTCAAGATAAATAGGCAACTTCAACATAAAATTCAATAAGCTTTTTTAATTTATTCTTATAATGCAAATTTACTGCAAAAAGGTCTTAATTTAATACTTAATTACCACGTTAACAGTATAATTAACGTATTTCGTAAATGGTTTGTTTTAGTTTGAAAAAAAATAAAATAAAAGATGCAAAACCTTGACCATATTGGCATTGCCGTAAAAAGCCTGGCTGTTTCAATCCCTTTATTTGAGAAATTGATGAATACCAGCTGTTATAAAACTGAAACCGTGGATGCAGAACAGGTAAATACTGCTTTTTTTAAAACAGGCGAAACCAAGGTAGAATTGCTAGAAAGTGCCACGGCCGATGGCGTAATTGCCCGTTTTATTGAGAAAAAAGGGGAAGGTATGCACCATATTGCCTTTGAAGTGGCAGATATTGAAGCAGAAATGAGCCGTTTGAAAGGGGAAGGCTTTATTTTGTTGAGTGATACGCCCAAAAAAGGAGCAGATAATAAACTGGTAGCTTTTTTACATCCGAAGGGAACAAATGGAGTTTTGGTGGAGCTATGCCAGTCAATTGTATAAGGATATCCTTTGACCTGCCCACTAAAAGATGATGAAAAGTGTGTAAACTATGTATCAAAAAAACCAGCTGCTTCGTGTAATTTCTTGTTCCATTTTGGTGGGATTATTTTTGCTAATTACACATACTTTACCTGCACAATCCATCAACAACAAAATACACGCAGATTATTTACTAAGCAAGGTTGAAACAATTGAGTATGGAGAAAGAAAACTGGATTCATTAAGGAAGCTATTTGATTTCTATGAAAAATCAAATGACCCTTTAAAATCGGTTGTGCTGGATATCATAAAAAAAAATGCATTAGAAAAAAAAGACGACAACTATTGGGCATGGTATTATTTTAAAAGAAGTTTACTTGAAAATACCATTGGCGGAAATGTGTATTTACTGTCAAATGATTCGGCGTATAACAAAGCAATGTCGATGGGGAATTTTGAACTGATGGTAAGGATCGTTTCAGAAAAAGCCGGGTATTTAGGAAGAAATCATCGTTATAAAGAAGCGCTTGATGCAAATCTGATCGCCGTTGAACTCAGCGAAAAGCATCATTTTCAAAAATTTCTTCCATATCGTTATATGACGACATCAGGCGTTTATAAAAGCCTGGGTGATACGGCGAGGCAATATGCTATGGCATTAAAAGCATCAGAAGCTGCAAACGCATTAAATGATCTTGAAGCCAGGGCAAATACGTACGCTAATCTTGCTAATATTTATGTTGAAAAAAAACAATACAGTAAGGCTCTTGAATTGCAAAGATCATGTTTGGAATGGTTTCTCTCTCTGAACCTTCCAGGCAATGCTGCCTATGTTCAACTTGACCTGGCGAATGTTTATTCCTTGATCAACAAATTTGATACAGCGAAACTGTATGCAAATGCTGCGTTGCGCCATTTTTCAGGCATTAAAAATAAGGGTTACTTGAAAGATGCAAATGCCGTACTCGCCGATATTTATGAAAAAAATAATTTGCCCGATTCTGCTATCATTTACTACAATATCAGCATTGCAATTGGCACTTCAAATAACAACCCGCTAGGCAATGACGGTTTTCACAAAGCCCTCTCAGAAATTTATTTCAAGAAAAAAAGCTTCCCACTGGCCTATGAACACCTGCAACTTTATTTGAAGCTTCATGACTCAATTATCAATATCGAAAAAAACAGAGCCATAGAAGAAACATCTGTGAAATATGAAACAGAAAAAAAGAACGATGCCATCGTTTCACTCAATAAAGACAGAACCTTAAATAAGCAATTGATCTCAAGGCAAAGATCATTGCGGAATGTATTGATAGCAGGTTTATTTTTATTACTGATCGTTGGATTCTTACTTTACAATCGCATTCAATTACGCAAAAAAATAGAACAGCAGCAAGCGATCACACATGAACGGGAGCGAATCATTACCGACCTGCACGACGATGTTGGTGCTACCCTAAGCAGTATGAGTATTTACAGTGACCTGGCAGGAACAGTTTGGGAAACAAAACCTTTTGAGAGCAGGAAACTGGTTGACAAAATTGCTAATACCTCCCGCGACCTGATGGTAAGGATGGGAGATATCATCTGGAGTATGAAGGATGCCAATGACGAAAAATATAGTTATGAAACAAGAATAAAAAACTATACTAAGGAATTGCTTGCACCCAAAAATATACATTGCAGTTATATTATAGATGAAAAACTCTTCGCCTTTATCAAAAAGCCTGAAGTAAGAAAAAATCTGTTGCTGATTACCAAGGAAGCAATTAATAATATTTCCAAGTACAGTGAAGCTTCTCAGGTGAAGATTTTCTTTGGTGAAGAAAACCAAAAGGTAAAACTAGTGATACAAGATAACGGTAAAGGGTATAACCCGGAAAATAACCAACTGGGAAATGGGTTACAAAATATGCGGAGGCGATGCGAATCTTTAATGGGAGTTTGCAGTATTTCAACTGCATCCGGGCAGGGTGTAACAGTTAATTGTACGTTTGAAAGAGAAGCCATTATATAAAAAAGGAATCGCATTTTCATACATTTAAAATTTAAGGCAATCTACTGCGAATTTGCTTTCTTGATATGTACCTAAACCACGAAAACTAAAGAATATTTATAACCTGGTTTTTAGGCATAGCTAGATTTAGTAACATTTCATAAAAAAACAGCCTCTATATTTACAATATGATTCGTATTGCAATATATGACGATAATAAGACCAGGCGGGAAAGCCTCCAGGCACTGGTGGAACTTACACCTACTTTTCAATTTGCAGGAAGTTTTGAAAATTGTGCTCATATATCGGACGATGTAGAAACAAATAAGCCTGATGTAATTTTAATGGACATTGAAATGCCGGAAGCAGATGGTATTAGCGGAGTAAGAATTGTGAAAAAAAAATTCCCCGATGTGAAAGTGATCATGCAAACCGCTTTTGATGATGATGAAAAAGTATTCGCATCAATTGCAGCCGGAGCTGAAGGCTACATTTTAAAAAATGCTTCTGTGGCACAAATCGTTCAAAGTGTTGAAGAAGTAATAAACGGAGGAGCGGGAATAAGCCCGGGTATAGCTTTAAAAGTAATGCGTTTCTTTTCACAGCGACCTGCCGAGGCAGATTACAAACTTACAGGCAAAGAAACGCAGGTATTAACGCATCTTGCTCAGGGACTTAGTTATAAAATGGTAGCAGCAGAATTGGCAATCAGTTATTTTACTGTAAACAACCATGTAAAAAAGATCTACGAAAAATTACAGGTACATTCTTTAGGTGAAGCTGTTGCTCTGGCGCATAAACAAAAACTTGTTTGAGATAATTAACCATCTTACAATACTTCCAGCCAGGCTTATCAGGGCTCATTATATTCCTTAAGCATTTTCGACAAGTTCAGACTGAAAAAAGATGATCTGAAGATTTATTTCTCCGGCTTTATTAAATAAAGCCATTGTTAATAGCATATGCAACAAGTTCTCCTGTGTTGCCCGTATTTGTTTTTCGCAGTAGATTTTGTCGATGATTATCAACCGTTTTTATAGAAATATTTAATTCCGAGGCTAGTTGTTTGCTACTAAATCCCGTAGCCAGAAATCGCACTACTTCAACTTCCCTGGCGGTAAGTTTTGGAAGAATAGTATTAGAATCCGGCAGGGCTTTACCATCTGTGCAAAAGAAAATCTGGCAGCTATCATCATAATGATCAAGCACACTCATCATGGCAACACCTTCTTTTTTTATATGAGAGATATCGGTAACCAGCGTTAATCCATAACCTATCGTACCATAAGTATCATATACCGAATCCAGGTATTGAACCATTACCCAACGATATACACCGGCAGGATTCAATTGCCGGATATAGATGGTTGGGCGCACCATTTTTTTTCGTTCATCCGGTAAGGCTGCAAAAAAATTCACCCAATAATTTGTAAACGCAAACATTTTGCTGATGTCTTCCGGGTGAACAGCGGCAAACAGTTTTTCCGGAACCTTGTTCAAAAAATCATCTTTATCCATTGGTACAACTTTCTCAATCATACCACCCACTGCATGCACCAGGCCGTTAATAGTATTAAAGACAAACCAAAAATACGGCCCTGCAGCCATCTTTTGTATGTGATTGATCGTCCCCCTATAATATTCTTCTATATTAATTTCACCAATAGAACTATTATCACCAAAATTCATTTTAAAATCTTCCCGCTTTACAGGGATAAGGATGGGTTTGTTTTTTTCCATAATATATGTATAGGTATAAATCCCTATTGTGATCTGTTTACACTACAAATAAATTTGCGATAAAGATAAATCCTAAAAGGTATTGTGCTATAACTAGATATAGCTATTGCCCGCCGGGATTTAATCATTCATTTTTGTTGTACTTGTATTGTGTTTTACAATCAACGTTTTATCGTCCACCGATATCCTTCGAACTACTTCACCCATATCATTATTAACTCATTCACTTATTTAACAACAGCTCATGAGAAAGCTAATTTTTACTGCCCTTTTTTGCATTACAGGAATGCTGACAACAAAAGCCCAAACAACAGGTGATTATCAAAGTAGCGGTCCTGGTAACTGGAGCGGCATTTCCACCTGGGAACGCTATGATGGAAGTAATTTTATCCCAACTACAATTCCGCCGAGCAGCAGTGATGGAATTATTACTATCAGGAACGGGCACAATGTAACCATCATTAGTGCGGTTATTGCCGACGAGATTGTAGTAAATACCGGTGGAACACTCACACAAAATGCAAATTTAACCCTGAATGATGGAACTACAGATGATCTAACCGTTAATGGCACCTGGAGTTGGAATGGCGGAGTGTTATCTGGCCCTGGATCAGCCCTGGTTTCCCTAACTGCTATTTTAAATATCAGTAGTAACAATGTTCATCGTTTCAATATTGTTACTATCACAAATAACGGAACCATCGACTGGCAGAATGGGAATATTGATTTTATTGGGTCGAACGTAAATTCTACACTTACTAATAATGGGCAGTTTACAATCAGTGGCAATAATACTTCAAGCTTTAATGGAGCGAGATTAAACTTTGCGAATAATGGAACGTTTACAAAAAGCAGTGCTGGCATTACAAACTTTACCGGAATTAATTTATTCAGTAATGCAGGTACATTCAATGTAAACGCAGGTATTTTAAATTTCGCTGATGCCAATGCAGGAGGTACATTTAGCAACACTGGAATATTTAATGTTACTGGTGCAACTTTTACACTCAATTCCGGAACGTATGAGCACAGCAGTACAACTGGCATAACCGGTACCGGTAGTTTTAATAATAATGGAACATTCAATGTTACCAATGATCTTTCGTTTCCAGCAACTCTTGTATTTGCAACCACCGGAAATATTAATGGCGCAGCAAATCTTACCATAAATAATGACCTGGCTTTCCAGGGAAATATCAGTGGTACAGGTAATTTTACATTGAATGGCAACCAGAATAGCTGGATAGCAGGTACACTCGCCCGACCCACCACTGTTCCTGCAGGTAAAACTTTAAATATAAATTCCGGCAACAATCATCGTCTCGATAAAGTTACTATCACAAATAACGGAACCATCGACTGGCAGAATGGGAATATTGATTTTA
>CAZCAA010000007.1:401-43065 GCA_964496585.1 uncultured Ferruginibacter sp. | reverse complement strand
TTACAATCAGTGGCAATAATACTTCAAGCTTTAATGGAGCGAGATTAAACTTTGCAAATAATGGAACGTTTACAAAAAGCAGTAGTGGCATTACAAGCTTTACAGGCATCAATTTATTTACGAATGCAGGCACATTCAATGTAAACGCAGGTATTTTAAATTTCGCAGATGCCAATGCAGGTGGAACATTTAGCAATACCGGGAATATTATTTTAAATAATAGCAGTTTCAACAGCAACGCAGGTAGTTTCAATAACCTCAGTAACGGAGCATTAACCGGGAATGGCAATTATGATTTTAATTCGGGTTATACAAATGTTGGAACTATTGCGCCAGGTCTTTCTCCCGGAATACTTTCAATCAACGGCCAACAACCATTTTCTGCTGCCAGTACATTACAAATTGAAATGCAGAATGGTTCCGGAGCAGGAACGGGGCATGATCAACTAACCAGAACGGGTAGCCTAACACTCGCAGGTACAATTACTGTAATAGAAACAGGAACGGCACCGCCGGGTGTTTACACAATTATCAGCGCTTCCACTTCAATTGATGGAAACTTCAGTTCCGTAAACTTACCTGCAGGATACACATTACAGGTAAACAGCAGTACTGTTACCCTTACAAGAGCATTTGTACCACAAGCATATAGAAGTATCACTTCCGGAAACTGGAGCAGTGCTTCATCCTGGGAAATTTTTAATGGTAGCATATTTGTTCCGGCCGCAGTGGCACCTGCCGCTGTAGATGGCATCATCACAATCAGGAACGGCCATAATATAACGATTAGTAGTCCTTTGTCTGCAGATGAAATTATTGTAGAAGCAGGCGGAACATTAACACAATCAGCTTCATTAACACTGGAAAATGGAAGCGCTGATGATCTTACTGTGAATGGAAACTGGGTATTTAATTCAGGCAGTTTCAAAGGGCCGGGCAATGCAGTTATTGGAACTACCGGGTCAGTTTCTATTGCCGGCGGCGACAATAAATTTCTGGAAGGCGCAAGCATTACCAACAATGGCAGCATCAACTGGTCTGACGGAACTATCGGATGCGGTACTTTGCCGAGTGTAATTACAAATAACAATGAATTCCTGATTACAGGTAACAATGAAATTCAAAACGTTGGTTCTTCCTGCTCGCTCGTTAACAATGGCAACCTAACAAAAACGAGTACGGGCACAACAGCTTTTGCTGGCGGAAACATTGCATTCACTAACACAGGCACGGTAAATTTCAATGGCGGTATTATTTCTTTATACTTTAGCGGCCCGCACAGTAATACAGGAGTTTATTCTTTTAACTCCGGCACACTCAATAATCAAACTTCAACACTCAACTGGAATAATGGCGCATCTGTAAGCGGCAATGGTACGCTAAATAATACAGGGAACATCATACTAAATAGCTCACTTGCTTTTCCAACGGGATTTGTGTTCACACATACCGGATCTTCAAATACCATTTCCGGGATAGGTGATCTTACCATCAACGATGATTTTACATATAGTGCACAAATTGAAGGACCCGGAGCATTGATTATAACGGGCAATCTAAACTGGACAGAAGGGTCATTGAGCAGGGCTTACACAGTTCCGCCAGGCAAAACATTTTCACTGACCACAAATGGACAGAAAAATTCAAATGGATATAATATTACTAACAACGGCACCATAGATTGGCAGGGTGGATTGCTTAATTATGGCACATCACCCAGCAGTATAACAAACAACGGACTGTTTATTATCAGCGGGAATAACGATTTATATAGTGGTGTCCCTTTTTCCATAGTTAATAATGGCAGCATTACAAAAACAAGTAGTGGAATCACGCAATTCGGAGGTGGAAATGTTTCGATAGCTAACATTGGCAGCATCAATGGTATTGGTACGTTAAACTTTAATATTACTATTTTTACGGGCACTGGTATCATAGCACCTGGCTCATCTCCTGGTTTGCTTACGATTAATAATATCAATGGAATTCAGCCGCTGTCGACCAGCAGTACTTTACAAATAGAAATACAGGATGGATCAGGCGCAGGAACAGGCCATGATCAATTACAACGAAACAGCAACCTAACGTTGGCGGGTACACTCAATGTAACAGAAACAGGAACAGTACCAAATGGAGTATATACCATTGTCAGTCTCACTTCAGGCACAATCAGTGGAAATTTTAGCACCGTTAATTTACCTGCAGGTTACACTTTGCAGGTGAACAGTAATAATGTAACTGTAACAAAATTAGTTGTGCCAGCGGCATATCGTACCATTGCTTCCGGCAACTGGAATAATCCGGCAATTTGGGAAAGTTATAATGGTAGTGCATTTGTTGCAGCTATAGTTTCTCCTTCAAATACAGATGGCAGCATCACCATCAGGAATACACATACCGTTTCTATCAATTCAAACACTACTGCAGATGAAATAACTGTTGATGCGGGCGGGCTTCTTATTGTTGGAACTACCTTCAGTCTCACACTTGAAGATGGAAATTCCGATGACCTCCTTGTGAATGGCGCATTGAATTGGTTGGGCAGAATCAACAGTCCTGGTACCGTTAAAATTGCTTCAACTGGCACATTGAATTTTATAGGTACACAAACAGAGATTGCGGCAAACCTGATTAATGATGGCACTATCATTCAGCAAGAAGCAAGTATCAGGTTTGTTTCTAATCCGGTAATTATCAACAATGGATCCTGGACCAGTACGGGAACAATAGTTTTATCTTCAGCAAATAATGGCCATTTGGCCAGCTTTACAAACAACGGACTATTTAACAGAACTTCCCCATTTACTGTACAAATGGTCGGCCTTCAAAATTTTGTGAACAACGGCGGCATTAATATTACCGGTGGCGGAATTATTACTGGCGAAACAACAGCAACATTTACTAATACAGGTAGCATCAACCTCAACGCGAATGCTTCTATGATTATGTCATTTGGTACGATCAACCTGAATAACGGCTCCTTATTTGGAGGAACAGGCGGCAACTTTAATACAAATGGTCTCATCACACTCAATGCGGATCATAATATTTCTTCAGCTATTAATTTTACCAGTACAGGAACCATTGACGGCCCTGGCAATCTTATTCTTAATCGTGCATTCACCATTCAGGGAGTTATTAAAGGCAGTGGAAGTTTCGTTGTAAATGCCAATACCACCTGGAATAGCGGAGAATTATCCAGACCATTGACCATTGATGCAACACGTACTATGACACTTGCCACTGCCGGCATTAAACTGTTAGGTAAAAATCTTGTTAACAATGGTACACTTTCGTTTGCAGGATCGAGCATTGGTTTTATTAATTCGCCAACGATTACCAATAATAAAAAATGGAGTGCTAACAACGGAGCCGGCACGTACAATGCAGGCTCTAATGGAACTGTATTTAATAATGACAGCCTGGCATTTTCAGGAACGATTGCATTTGCGGGTATTGATCAATTCACGAATAATTCCGGAGCTATAATAAAAGGAAATAATAACCTTAATGCTACTATTGATATCGCCAATTCATTTACCAATAACGGCGTCATTGCTCCGGGCCTTAACATTGGCTCTCTAACATTTAATAATCAACAACCGTTGTCTGCCAACAGTACATTAAATATCGAAATGCTTAATGGCGGTGTGGCGGGTACAGGTTATGATCAACTTCGCAGGAACAATGACTTAACGTTGGCGGGTACACTAACTGTTACAGAAACCGGAACAGTTCCCAATGGCACTTATACGATTATCAATCTTACTGCAGGAGCCATTACAGGAACCTTCGGTACAGTTAATTTGCCAGCTGGTTATTCTTTAAATATAAATAGCTCAACCGTTACCGTTACTAAGTCATGCAACCTGAATGCTCCTGTAATTACAGCGAACGGACCAACTGATTTTTGTGAAGGGGGTTCTGTAACTCTTTCATCCAGCGAGCCTACGGGCAATATCTGGAGCAATGGAGAAACTACTCAGCTGATTACCGTTAACCAAACAGCGGACTATACAGTAATGACTTCCTTACTTGGCTGCGTTTCAGCGTTATCGTTACCGGTTTCTGTTGAAGCATTAACCAACCCAACAGTAACCCAGGTGAGTGATCAGGTTGTAAGTAATGGACAGCTTTTGCAACCAGTAGTATTTACAGGAAATGCAGATCTGTTTTCCTGGACAAACACAAATCCATTGATCGGTCTTGCTGCTTCCGGCACAGGAAATATTCCAGCATTTACCGCCATCAACCAGGATGTAAATTCAACCACAGCAACAATCATAGTAACTCCTGTTAACACAACAAATGCATTGTCCTGCCCTGGAACAAGCATCAGCTTTACTATAACAGTAACGCCTACTGTTAGCTTTGATATGGATGCGGTACCAAATCAAGTTGTTTGTGCACTAACACTTAGCAGTAATATCGTATTTACTAGTACAACCGCTGATGTAACCTACAATTGGACAAACAGTGAACCTTCCATATCATTGGCTGCCAGTGGTACTGGTAATATCCCTGCATTTCTGTGTCAGAATTCGGGCACTACGGAAATCACTGCTTCTATCGTTGTTACACCTTCTATTTCTGATGGACAAGGCGGAACCATCAATGGAAGCCCAGTGAGTTTCACCATCAAGGTGAACCCATTACCAAGGGTAAATTTTACAAACAATGCTTTTTTCTGCAGAGAAAGTGCTACCGATCCAATTGTATTTAGCGGAGTAGCCAGTGGTTATACCTGGACAAACAATAATACTTCCATCGGATTGGCAGCTAGTGGTACGGGAGATATTCCTTCCTTTATAGCAACCAATCCATTTTCAAGTCCAATGACTGCTGCTATTACCGTTCGTGCCTTTACAAATGATGGTGTTTTCTGTGAAGGGCCTACAAGTGAAAACTTCAGCATAACAATCAATCCAAAGCCGATCATGAACAATGTGGCCAATAGGACTTTGTGTGATGGCAATACATTAGCAGTAAACTTTTCCGGAGTTGCGGTAAATCAATTTACCTGGATAGATAACGGAGATATCATTGGACTTGCAAGTGCTGGTACAGGAAATATCGGTTCTACCATCTTCAATCTTTCCTCGTTACCATATACTTCAAATATTACTGTTACTCCCAGGTTCATCAATACAATTACTTGTTCCGGTGATCCAAAGAATTTCACCGTTACGGTGAATCCACGACCAACATTAGACCAGGTACCTACACAAAGGGTATGTGAAGGACAGGCCTTTGATGATATCAATTTCATCAGCAACGTAAGCGGTGCTTCATTTACCTGGACCAATAGCATTCCGGGCATTGGTTTAGCAGCGAGTGGGAGCGGCAATATTCCTTCCTTCGTTACTACGGGTACGGGTAACAGTCAGGTTACAGTGCAGTCTTCCTTTGCAGGTTGTTTGGGCGGAACCAGTAATTTTAGTCTTATCGTAGACGCCGCTCCGGTGATTGCAGCAATCAATAACCAAACGGTTTGTGCGAATACGACAGCCGGAGGTATTGCGGTTGGCGGTTTTGATTTCAGTTGGACGAACACACATCCCGAAATAGGCTTGGCGGCTACCGGCAATGCATCCGGATTTTTACCTCCATTCAACACACAGAATACTGGGTTAACTCCTATCACAGCAACCATTACACTAACACCTATCAGTGCCAACCCAGGCTGTTCGGGAGTTCCGGTAAGTTTTACCATTACTGTAAACCCTTTACCATCAGTAGAACCTATAGCTTCCCAATTCTATTGCAATGAAAATCCTACAAACATCATTGAATTCAGCGGAACGGTACCGGGTACGGAATTTAGTTGGACAAATAATAATACCTCCATCGGACTTGGTGCCAGTGGAACGGGTAATATTCCATCCTTCACTCCTTCCATTATCAGCGGTACAGTAGATGAAATAGCCACCATCATCGTTGTTCCCAATTACAGCAATAATGGAGTAACCTGTGCAAGTGCTGGAAGAGATTTTACGATCACCATAAGGCCATTACCAATCCTTAATGCTGTTACGGATAAGAACGTATGTAATGGTTCAAGCACCGGCATTGAATTTACATCTGTTAATGGTTTGGCCGGTTTTTATAGCTGGACAAACAGCAATCCATCCATTGGATTGCCTGCAGGTGGAATAGGTAATATCCAGGAATTCACTGCAGTTAATACTGGAACAGTTCCGGTTGTTGCAACGATCACTGTAACGCCTTTTAGAAACCTTATAAATAATATTGATTGTGCAGGACAATCCAGCATCTTCACTATAACTGTGTATCCAACACCAATGATGAATACGCTTTCAAATCAAACGGTTTGTAACGGGACCAGCATTGATGAAATCATTTTCAGTGGAAATGTGCCAACTACCGTTTACGAGTGGACGAACGACAACACACTCATCGGATTGCCAGCTAGCGGAACAGGTAATATACCTGCTTTTACAGGAACCAACTCCGGAACTTCAACCTTAACGGCAATGATTCTTGTCAGGCCAATGGTTTACATTGATGGTAGTGCAGCCTGCCCGGGTGAAGTACAAGTATTTACAGTTACCGTTAAGCCCAATACGGTGGCTCCTGTTATCACAGCAAATGGCCCTACAACATTTTGTGGAGAAGGAACAGTGGTATTGTCTACCAATATTCCTGGTATCTGGAGTGCAGGAGGTAATTCAGGATCCCCAACATTATTTGTAAATACAGCCGGCACATACTTTATCACTAATTTAGGCGATGGCTGCGGGGAGGCAGTGTCCAATAGCATCACGGTAACGATTAATCCAAGATTACAAACATCGTTGAGCATAGCCGCTACTGCTACTACAATATGCCCAGGCACCAATGTTACATTTACAGCTATTCCAGTAAATGGTGGAACCAATCCCCAATATCAATGGTATGTAGACGGTGTACCAGTTGGCAATAACATCAATACATTTAGTTCCAGTACGCTAACTGGTCAGGCAACTGTAGAATGTGTAGTACAAAGTTCAGAACCCTGTGTAACCAATGGCCAGATGGTATCTTTAGTGGTAGTAAACGTAACATCAAACCTACATGCTGGTGTGATCAGCGGCTCAAATGTTTTTTGTATAGGCTCCACCGCAACATTAACTAGCAGCGGTGATATCGGAGGAGTTTGGTCCAGTTCAGATCCATCTGTAGCATCAGTAAATCCGGTCACCGGTTTTATAAACGCGTTGAGCGGAGGGTACAGTACTATTAGTTATACGTTAACCAATGAATGTAATGTTAGCTCATCAACCTCTAAAATATTACGGGTAGTTTCCAATGCTGCACCTGTTGTTACTGGCCCCGTTAATATTTGCCCGTTTGTAGGTACAAATATTCCGGTGACCTACTACGCCAGCTTGCCAGGATCCAGGAATTTCCTCTGGACAATACCACCTAACGTAACCATAATTTCCGGGCAAAATACCGATACCATACAAGTTTTTTTTGCGGCTGGTTTTGCTTTACAGGCCAATAAACAAATCAAAGTAAAGGAATCGAATGGTTGTTCTGCGAATAGCATTGCCATTTATTATCTGCAGTCACAACTGCCTGGTACGCCAAGCCAGATAATTGCTTCAGCCAATAGTATCTGCAAAAGCATTGGCACAAATATTCCGGTTTCCTACACAATTCCGAAAGTGCCGGGCGCCAGCAATTATATCTGGTTGGCCCAGGCTGGAACTACAACGATCACACATCCTAACGGGCCCGGGGTAAACGACACAACAGTGAACGTAACATTCACGAGTGGCTTCACAAATAGTTCCATTTCCGTTCAGGCTGTGAATACCTGTGGTACAAGCGGTACACGTAGCCTCACGATTGCGATTACCAACCCGGGCACACCTGGTCTTATCAGCGGACCCGCCAGTACTTGTAACTATCAACTTCCCGGCGGCAATAACGCCCTATATAGCGTGACGGCAACTGCAGGAGTTACATATTCATGGACTGTGCCGTCAGGCGTAACCATTTTCACCGGTCAGGGAACCAACAACATTTCTTTCAAATATCCAGCTGGATTTGCAACCGGAATTATCAGTGTAACGGCAACGAATGGCTGCGGAACAAGTGTGGCAAGAACGAAAATTGTTAACACACTTTATCCAGCTACACCCAGCGCTATTGATGTAATACAATTACAATTCTGTCCAAACAGGATATTTAGCTATACCCTGGCAAGCATGCCTTCCAATGCGCAATTATTGCAGTGGGAAGTACCTCCAGGCGCTACTATTATTAACGGGCAGGGAACCATAAGCATTATGGTGGCGTATCCGAATTCAAGCATCAGTGGTACAATTGACGTAACGGCAATAAGTAATTGCAGAAACAGTTCCACCCGAAAGACTAAAGTTAAATTGCCGGCCTGCGCTCCTGCTTTCACAAAAAGCAATACAGAAGCAACTGAAAACGGATTTAAAAAGGAAAGTTTGCCGGGTATTAGCAGCAATCCATTCTCAGTGGAAATTTTTCCAAATCCATCTTCTACCCTATTCAACCTAAAAATTGAAAGTCCAATAAAAGAACCGGTAGAAATAAAAGTGATGGATATCCAGGGAAGATGCCTGAAAATAATGACAGTTAGTCCTTTAGAAACAACACAATTGGGCGCCTCTTTTAAAGCAGGAATTTACATTTTGGAAATAAAGCAGGATAAGATCGTGACTACCAGGCGGCTTGTTAAGTTTTAAGTATGATCACGTTTCAAAAAAGAACCTTATTCATAATCGGATAAGGTTCTTTTTTTAAAACAAAGGGTATGATAAATTTTTATGTCATTTTATAGCAAAGGATAACTTATATTTAATATTAACAAAAAATACATTTGTAATTTTTGCGATCATATCAGAAAATATTTTTAAAAAAGTCGCAGACTATTTATGTTATCAATTTACATAACGCTCACTGCACTAACTGTTCAGTTTTTTTACATACTTGTTAACTGGTATTATTTCAGGAGAGACGAATATGTTTACTATTCTATTTATGTAGTGATCATAAGTGTCTATTTTTTGAATAAATACCTTGGGGATGAAATGGGTATCATTCAGATTGGCAGTTTTAGTTTTTCAGAACTTTATGCTGATAAGATATTGGCTGTGTTGAGTTATATTTTTTACTTCAAATTTGGAAGAAGGTTTGTTGAAGCCGAAACACGTTATCCTTCCATTAATAAATTAATGAAGTCGGCTGAGATCTTTCTTTTCATTTATATCATTGTAAATATCTTCATCCTTGCATTAACAGGCTTTTCAGATCTTGAGAACATATTATTTTTGCCTATAAATATTTCTATTTTCATTGTGCTGATTTATGTATTCGGCACCATGATTAAGAAGAAAGAAGTACTCGATAAATTTATACTTTTCGGGAGTATGTTTTATGGCATTAGTGCTGTTATGACACTTGTTGGAGGTATTGGCAAGCCTGTATTTTACGATAACCATATTTTATACCTGCAGATCGGTGCATTTGTTGAGATGATTTTTTTAAATGCCGGACTTATTTATAAATCGAGAATGCTTCAGAACCAAACGGTCAATTCTCAAAGCATGCTAATTGAAAAATACAAAGAGAATGAAGAGCTGTCGAAAAGGCTTGAAACGATCCGGGGAAATATAAGCCGCGATCTGCATGATGATGTAGGCGCAACGCTCAGCAGTATTAAAGCGTATGCGGAAATTTTAAAATTGAATCCGAAAGATCTTATTATTGCCGACCTTATCAGTAGCAACTCATCAGAAATGATTGAAAGCCTGGAAGTGATCTCCTGGTCAACAAATCCAGACTATGATAATTTCAAAAGCCTGATAAATATGTTGCAAAAATATTCAGTTCAGCTATGTCGTGCGAAAAACATTAAGTACTCAATTGATTACGGAGACATTGATTTGCAGATGCAGTTACCAGGCGAAATAAGACAAAATATTTTTTTGATCCTGAAAGAATCAATTAATAATATGATCAAGTATTCAGATGCAGACACTTGTAAGGTAACGATGAATAATAAAGAAAAGCATTTTTTTTTACAAGTGGCTGACAATGGAAAAGGGTTTGTTACTGAGTTGAAAAAAGCGGGACACGGTTTACAGAATATCCAAAAAAGAGTAGATAATCTGCACGGTTCATTAACTATTCAAAGTGCGGCGGGTAAAGGCACGACCATCTCCGTATCCTTTCCTTTTCCTTTCTTACTACCAGATTTATGGGATATGAAAGAACATTGAGATCAGTTATATTTACAAAATGCTCAAAATTGCCATAGTAGAAGACAATGCTCAGTATAGAAAGGCACTATCTCTAATTCTGCAGCTAAATGACCAACTAAACATTGTTCATATACTTGAGAACTGCAGCGGCATGATTAATTGTTTTGAAAACGACATGCCTGATATCGTTTTAATGGATATTGATATGCCAGGCATCAACGGCATACAAGGTGTTTGGGAAATAAAAAAATATTTTCCGCATATCAAAATATTGATACTAACTGTGTTTGAAGACGAACAAAAAATATTTGGAGCGTTAAAGGCTGGAGCCAATGGTTATATGCTCAAAAAAGACTCCCCTCAAAAAATTCTGGATGCTATTTATGCTGTAAGCAATGGCGAATCTCCCATGAATGGTATCATTGCTACCAAAGTACTTGAATATTTTCAACAGGAAAAAAATAGGATACTGAATCATTCAACCTTAACTGAAAGGGAGAATCAAATCCTTCAATTACTGATCAGGGGAAATAGTTACAAAGAAACTGCTGCAGGTATTTTTATTTCTACTGAAACTTTAAATTCTCATATCAAAAATATTTACCGGAAACTAAAAGTGCACTCAAGGAGTGAACTTGCTGCAAAATATGGTTCAGTGAAATAGATAAAATCAGAAGGATAAGGTTTTTTTTAATCAATAATTTTTAATTCAGTTCAAAAAAGGATTAGATTTTTTTTCTTCCCCAATATTTGTAACCTGGCCATGCCCGCTGTAAACCTTTGTTTCCTCAGGTAAAATAAAAAGCTGCTCCCGGATACTCTTTAATAAAAGTTCATGATTGCCGCCCGGTAAATCTGTTCTACCGATACTTCCGTAAAACAATGCATCACCACTTATTACGAATTTATCCTTCTCGCAATAAAAACTAAGACTTCCCGGGCTATGGCCGGGCGTAAGCAAAGCAAGTAATTTATCAGGTCCAATGTTGATAATATCTCCTTCTTTGATGAAAAGGATTTCGCCATTGTAATTATCAAATGGCATATTGTAACCTAATCCACTCAACGGCGCAAATTCCAATACCCGCTTCTCGTTTTCATGAATATGCAGTTTCAAATCATATTTTTCGGCTACAAACTTATTTCCGAATACATGGTCCAGGTGACAATGGGTATTAAGCAGCAAAATTGGTTTTAAATCCATCTCTTTAATGAAATCTACCAGCTTGTCTTTTTCATCATCAAAATAACAACCGGGGTCGATGATCGCACATTCTTTAAGTTCATTATAAAGTATATATGTATTTTCCTGTATCGGACTAAATTCAAAGGATTTTATCTTTAACATAATCAGGTTTAAATTGTTTTTAGTGATTAATCTTAATCAAGTAATTTAGTACTCAATATCAACAAAGTAAGTATGGCAAAGTTCAGTAGAATATTTTTGATTTCATTTGTTTTCCTTTCAGGTGCTTTTATGGCCGCCGGACAGGTAAATTCTGTCACTTTTGGGAAAAACAGGGTACAATTCAAAAAATTTAAATGGCAATATTATCAAACTCCCAATTTTAATGTTTATTTCTACCAGAATGGGCAGGAACTGGCTAAATTCGTTGCACAATTAGCAGAAAAAGAACTGCCCGAGTTGGAAACTGCTTCAGAATACAGCCTGCAGCGCCGCGCTAATATTATTTTGTATAATGAGTTTGCAGATTTTCAACAAACCAATGTTGGCTTAGAATCGGATATTTTAAGTACCGGAGGTACTACCAGGCTAGTAAATAATAAGATGCTGCTTTATTTTGATGGAAATCATGCCAATCTGAAAAGACAGGTGAGGCAGGGAATTGCTGATGTAATAACAAAGAATGTTTTATTTGGTGATGATCTCGGTGAGGTAGCGGGCAATCAAACGCTCCTGGATCTGCCGGTTTGGTTAACTGACGGTTATGTGGCTTACCTAGGAGAAAACTGGAGCACCGATCTGGATGACGAATTAAAAAGTGAAATACTAAGTGGTAATTATAACAAATTTTCAAAGCTCGCTTTTCAAAAACCATTGCTGGCAGGGCATGCGTTTTGGTATTACATCGAAGAGAAATATAAAAAAGAAAATGTTACCTATTTTTTATACCTGGCCAGGGTTTCAAAAAACCTTAACAAAGCCAGTCTGCAAATCACAAAGAAAAAATTTAAAGATCTACTGGTTGAATTTATGGATTATCAGGACGAAAAATATTCTGAAGATATTATTCGCAGAAAAAATTATCCTAAAGGAAATTTTATTGAAGGATTTGATATCAGCAAGCGATTAAATTATTATCGTTTCAATGTAAATCCTAATAAAAAAGATAATTCTTATGTGGTAACTCAATTTAAAAAAGGTATCGTTAGGGTAATTTTAAATTATGATTATGAAAACACCACCTTATTAAAGTATGGTGTAAGAACCCGCGAAAATGAAATGAATCCAAGCTATCCGCTGATGGCATGGGATCCAAAAGGAACGAGGATTTCCGTAATCTACTCCAGCCAAGGAAGGCTTAAATTATTTGTGTACGATATTGTAACAAGAATAAAACAATATACAATTGACCTTACCGATCAATTAGACCAGGTTCAGGATGTAAAATATATGCTGGACAGCAAAACGCTGCTGTTATCTGCCACTAAAAATGGCCACACAGACATCTTTACATTAAATATTGAAAAGGAAAAATTACAACAAATTACAAATGATGTGTATGATGATCTTGATGCATCTTTTGTTGCCTTTCCAAATAAAACCGGTATTATTTTTTCCAGCAACCGGCCTACTGCAGGAGCAAAATCTGCCGATACCGTTTTACCAAGCAACAAACGTTTTAATGTATTCTTGATAACTGATTTTGGTGATAAACCAGAGCTGAATCAGATCTCTCAACTTACTAACCTTAAATATGGAGATGCCCGTTATCCAACGCAATACAACTCAAATCACTTCACATTTATTAGTGATGAAAATGGTATTGGAAACCGTTATGCAGGTTTCTTTACAACAAAAAAAGCGGGACTTGATACATTGGTTTTGATTGCTGATGAAATTTTGAGGAACCCTACGCAGCAGGAAGTGGACAGCACTTTACGTGCTTATAAGAAAACTGATATCGACTCTGTTGCCGTAGTATCTGTGTCAGAAGATTCTGCCTACAGTTTTCCATTGTCGAATTATCCAAGCTCAGTAGCTGAATCAAGAATTGCAGGTTCAAACAACCAGGTGAGTGAAGTTACCAGACAAAGCGATGAGAAAATCCTTTATAAATTGAAGATTGATGAAGTAGTGTTGAATAGAAGAAATGTTACTGCGCGGCCTACTGAATATGCAAAAAAACTGATGAGAGAAAGCAGGTTGACAAATGTTACTAAAGCGAATGTAACTGGCAGTCCAACAGATTCAGTTGCAAATAAAGAAGAAGAATTTCAATCAGAATTTCCACCTGATAAAAAAGACAGTGCCAGAGCTACAGAACTGTTGGCAGTGGCTTTGGAAGAAAATAATTCCGTATTGGCTAAAGCGAAATTATTTAAATACAAACCTTTAAAATTCTCCAGCAATTTTGCATCTGCGGGCTTAAATAGCACCGTGCTTGTAAATAATTATGAACGTTACACCGGCGGCGGTGGCCCCATCATGTTAAATGGAAGTACACCGCTAAATGGATTAATAACTTTAGGAGTATCTGATTTAATGGAAGATATTAAAGTTACCGGTGCTTTTAAATTTGGGACTAATTTAAAAGACAATGAGTGGCTGATGAATTATCAAAATTTAAAAAGAAGGTTAGATTGGGGCGGAAGTTATTACCGTAATGTACAATCTTATTCACTTGATGAAAATGGGTTTTTCCCTGTAAAAGGTTACACCAATTTATACCAGTTAAATGTGTCATATCCATTCGATGTAACAAAAAGTATCCGATTAACAACAGGTATCAGGAAAGAAAAATTTGTACTGGCTGCAGTTAATACTGACACTGCAACATTGAGAATTGAAGATGATAAATCAACCTACTCCGTAACACACCTGGAGTTTGTATATGATAACAGCCTCAACCCTGCGAAAAATATCTGGAATGGTTTACGTTACAAAATCTTTGGCGATTTTAACAGGCAGGTAGGAAAATTGGAAACCGCTGCAGGAAGAAATACATTTATCCTGGGTGCAGACGTTCGCTATTATTATCCTATCTACCGCAACTTTATTTGGGCAGGAAGAGCTGCAGCCAATTTTAGCTGGGGAAATCAAAAATTTATTTATTATCTCGGTGGAGCAGATGGATGGCTAATGTTTGGTAGTAATCAAAAAGTAAAAAACGGTCAGGTAACGGACAGGTATTTCAACACCAACAATCCACCCGCACAAGACCAGGATTATGCTTTTCAAAGTCTGGCTATCAACATGAGAGGTTATATTCAAAATGTTGCGAACGGTAATAATGCGATTGTGTTAAATAGTGAATTCAGGCTTCCCATATTGTCTACATTTTTTGATAAAACAGTAAGTAATCCTTTTTTACGTGATCTTCAAATTATTCAGTTTACCGATCTGGGAACAGCATGGAATGGTGGCTATTCAAAAATTGGAAGACCACAAATAATTTATGGTGAAGATCCCGTGCAGGTAAAAATTAAATCTGGCGGTATCGGACCATTTGCCGGTGGCTATGGCTTTGGTATAAGAAGCTCTTTCTTAGGTTATTTTGTTAAATTCGATGTTGGGTGGCCAATGAACGGTTTCTTTAAGGGCGGTCCTGTCAAATACCTGGCACTTGGATTAGATTTCTAATTTTTATATAATATTTTATGGTGCCGGATTAATTATCCGGCATTTTTATTTTGTTGAAAAGCCTGTGGCAATATTTTTGAAAACCCGTAAATGAGGTAGAATAATATGCTGAGCATAAACGTGATTCCCCAACTGCGGAAATGATCCTCTGGAAAAATAAAACATGCAAGAATATCTTGTCCCAAAGCCAGCGGGCTATGCAATACATCCCAACTGTTCCATCGTTGAAATCTGCCAAGGTAAACACCAAATGATCCAATAAAAATAATTAAAGGCATAATGTTTTTAACGGTTCTTCGGCTGAATAAATGAGATAAGTATTTTTCCGTATTGAATAACGAAATAAAGGCCATAAGTAATCCAAGCAAAGAGGAAGTGAAGATGAGTATTACATCAAACCATACGGGGGCGTTATCAGTTTCATTAATATGAATCAGATCAGTAATAATGTATAATGCATTTGGAAAGAATAATAACCACGTAAAAAATAAGATGACTTGTTTCCACTTTTGTTTTGATTGATACAGTTTAAAATAATTACTGATTACATAAGGGATCCAGGCAAGGAAAATATTCCATGTTAAAAAAACATGTTGCAGACTATCAGAATAAATAATACGGCATCCAATAAGCACACAAATAAATATAAAAGTAGCGACTAATAAACTATTGATAGAAATTGTAGTTTTCATGAAAGTATTATTGAGTTATAAATTGAATAACTTTTGGAATAAAAATAATGGCGCCACAAACAACGGCAGATACAACCATTACTAATACAGCTCCAGCGGCCATATCCTTTACCATTTTAATTTGTGGATGTATTTCGCGGTTAACCATATTGCAAAGTATTTCTATGGCTGTATTGATAAGCTCTGTGGCAAATACGGCAGCAACCGAAACTATTATAACAACCCATTCATTTTCAGTTAATTTTAAAATATAACCTGCGCCAATTACTAGTACAGTGCAAAATGTATGAACCTTGAAATGAGGTTCTTTTGAAAAACATTGCCGGATTCCATTAAATGCAAAACCAAGCGAACTGATAAAATTACTCATAGAACTATTTTTTTAGATAAAATAAATGGTGAAGCCTTTAAATATTTATTTAACCACAGAGTAACAAAGAAATAACGATTCAGTTTCACAGAATTCCTGATCTGGTTATTTTGCTCTATGAAACTAAGGTTCTAATCTCCTTTTCCTCCGTGGTTAAATTAAATAAACTCATACTTCCCAATTTAAACATTTACAACCTTTTCACCATACCAATTGATCTTGCGGCTGGCATACATTACCAAAGCTAACACGATGAACAAACCGATGCTACCCACAAGTAATGCTGTGTCTTCTAATCTAATCAGAACAAAAATAAATCCGTACAAAAGGCTGAGTGTTGAAAAGAATACCAATGCCATTTTCCAACTGGTAAAATGGCTTTTCGCATATAAAGAGATGAGTGTTACAGTAGCGACAGCTGCAATTAAATAAGCTTGATCAAATAAAATATATTCACTGATGGCTAACAGTAATGTATAAAATATAACAAGTGCCAGGCCAACTAACACATACTGTACTGGGTGAAAGGGCTTGCGTTGCATGATCTCAATTATAAAGAAAAGTGCAAAGGTTAAACCGATAAAGAGAATGGCATATTTAACGCTACGCATGGTCTTATTATACTGGTCGGCAGGCTGCACCAAACTTACGCCAAAATCCAAGTTCGTGGCTTTAATATCTCCTTGTTTTACAACCGTTCCAAACGGCAGATTGGCCTGGTTAAAATTCCATTTGGCAGAGAATCCACTGTCCTTTACATTCCTTTCATTTGGCAAACTGTTGCCATCAAATGATGGATTTGGCCAGGAAGAATTAATATTGAAACGACTATTGGCAGCCAGTGGCATAAAATGCAATTGTTCGCTTCCTTTTAATTTCACCTGCATATCAAATGGAACTCCTGCATGTAACATTTCCGATGTTAGACTAACAGGAACGGATAGCCCAACTTCACCCAGATCATTAATTGGAAGTCCAGGTGTAAAAGCCAGTATCTGTTTATTAAAATTGACACGAATCTCTTCTTCAATTCCTTTAAAATCACTTATACCAAAACATAGCTTTGCCTTAGCAAGATCGAAGTCTGCCGCATTGATGTTAACAGGCCAGCTAGGTTTAAAAATTCCCGAAAGTTTAATATTACTTTTATATAACAACACTTTATAAATGGAACGAGGTCTTTCCTCGGGAATTATCTTTCCGTTTACGTCCAGCTCATTTGCCAGGAGGATGATCTGCCTTTTTGTTAAGATAATTTTACCATCACTGGTCAAACTTGTGTCATTGTAAGGAACCACCAGGTATGGGCCTGAGATCGTTTGCGACGTAGCCCATTTACTGCTGACCTCTTTCACTACTTCTTTCTGTCTTTGTTCTCTTTCAGTAATAATGCTGTTAATGAAGAAAGTTGGGATAAGCATCATCAAAATTAATACCCCGGTAACAATGCCTTTGATGAGCAGTTTATTGGACTGAGACTGGGGTGCTGAATAAAATCTAGACGGATTTTCTGATGAATGTTGTTCCTGGTTAAAAGTTTCCATGTTTGTATTGTTTTTAGATGTATGTTGAAATAGTGAAGTAAATAACTGGTTATATGAAAAGCTTGACGTTTGGTTGTAAGAGAAATAAGAGGTAATAATTTTTAATAAAATAAATGAGCTACCGGCAGAACACGCAAATAATAAAGCCGATATAAGAATAGTTTGGTATGCAAAATGCCCGCCCCCATTGAATATCATTCCGAATGGAAAGTTGAGCAAAGCTCCAATCGATCCATAAAAAAGTGTAATTAGAAATTGTATAAAAAGTAATCTCCAAAATTTTTCCTGCCACTTCAAAGGCTTACGATTTATCATCAGTATAGAGAACCTTAAGATTATGGCCACCGGAAAACTGCCAGCCATCGCAACAATGAAAAAAACTACACTCACAATTATAACCGAGATTGATTCAAAAAAAATTAAGTAAAGCGTAAAGCCTATTGTAAGGATTGTGCAGGTTAGTAACCAAATCCTTAACGTAATTCCAATTGAAGAGTAATTTTTATTCATTTTAAAAGTACTTTGTTTTTCAAAGTATAGCTACAAAAAAAATTAACTTATAGATCTGATCATTTTTTCGAGTGCAGCTATATGGGATTTAAAAGCTTTTTCGCCTGACTTAGTAATGATATAAGTAGTGTTAGTTTTACGGCCAATAAATCCTTTTTCTACTTTTATAAAGCTGTTTTCTTCCAGAGCTTTCAGGTGGCTGGCCAGGTTGCCGTCTGTTATACCAAGCAATTCTTTTAATTCATTAAAATTAACGGCATCGTTTACTATAAGGGCGCTCATAATCCCTAACCGTACCCGGCTATCGAACAGTTTATTTAAATTATCAATTGGGTTGCTCATTCAATTGTCATTATTACTTCACCAGTTATAAAGTATCCGTTGTTACTATTTCAACTGCATGTTCTTTAATTTTAAAAGCATAGTTCGTAGTTGAGAACGGCAAGGCACATCAGGTATTTCGTTCATACTTCCACCACATATATGCACCATAGGCAATATGCAAAAAGCCAAATCCAACTGCCCAAAAGTATAATCCATAACCAACAAACCACAAATTTACAACAGCCAATAATATCTGCAGATAACCAAGATACCGTACTTCGTTTAGTGTGTATTTACTTGCATTGATCAGTGCCAGTCCGTAAAACAGCAGACAGCCTGGTGCTACCAAACCAAAAGTTCCATAATGAAGTAGCTTAAAAAGAAATATGCCTCCTGCCAGCAGCGGAATACTAACATTAATCAATAAACGCTTTGCTGTTGTTCCCCAAATGGGAATGCCTTCTTTTTTACTTTTTATCCAGGTAAAGAAAAAAGCACTTATCAATGCAGCAAAAAATGTTCCTATAGCAATCCAGAAAAGCCAGGTATTTAGAATAATGTTGTAGTCCTGGCCGTAAGCTTGCACAATCGCAGCATCTGCATTGATAACATAATCTTTTCTTCCGAATACATAAGGAGCCGCAAGCCACACGCCTATCAATGCACAAATACCTGCACTAATGCCACTTAAACCACTAAGGCTGATGAATCGGCTGCTGCGTTCCATCATACGTTTTATATCCTGCAGCGTTTCGAGTGATTGCTGATTTTCATTCATAAAAGCACTTTGAAATACAAAGTAAATGATTCATTCTTGAATATGCAAATTATTTTTTGCTGGCTGCAATAGCGGCGAACTGTACAAGTTGCCAATAAGGAGGTCGATAACCGTTCTGTTGGATGAACTGATCAACCATTTTAATCGTACTGCTTTTTATACTTTTATTCATAGAAACAAAATATTCATTCTTTAATGCCCTTGTGGCGCTCATGCCTTCGGGAATCAATCCTGTTTTTCCGAAAAGATTTTTTAATATGCAATAGCCTTTAATTACACGAACTATAGGCAAAGCCCAGATATTGTAACCAATTTTTTTACCACTGTTCGCCTGCTCTAACATAGCATCCATAACAGCATTATCTATATGGTCTTTGAAAAGTGTTTCCGGATCCCGCCATTCGGCCACAACCGAAAGCTGGGGATCATATTCAAGATCGGAAGGCATCTGGGTAACAAAGTTTTCAACTCCAAAATCCTGCAGCCAATTTACAACACCTTGTGAAGAAATAGTTGATAGTGAAGGCCATAACTGCAAGCCATTTTCACGGTAAGCAAGAGAAGCAACTTCAGAACAAAACAAGGCAGTTGTATCCTGATAATTCATTTTAAAATCGTAAGGAATATGCCTGCTTAATGCCTGTGTGTACATTTTCTTTGCCGCTTTTTGTGGAAGCATGGGATCAGCAAACATTGCAGGAAGATCGGCTCTGGGCCGCATTACCATGAAACGAAGTTTTTTATCTTTTTCATACTGCTCAATAGTTGCCACCGCCACACCTTTCTCAATATGCGCTTCTATTACATAAGCACTATTTGTTTTTTCTTCCACATATAACAATGCTACATGAGAAAAATTTCCGGGATAGTCATTTCCTCTGGAGATTAATGCAGATACTTCTGCTCCTCCACGCGACAGCAACAGATCGCCACTATGCACTTCTATTCCGAAGATCTTCGCAGCAGGAGTTAATGATGGCTCATTTTTTACCAGCATCCCAGCTGGAAAATGAACGTCTTTATTTTGAAGTAACACTTCTTCCACTGCAATACGTAAGCCATATAGTAACCTGTATAATCGGGTTCGTACCGCAAGCTGTTGGATATCCCAATGCTGAGAATGGAGTTTGATGCAATTGCGTACTTCGTTGTAATAATTGTTGTACCAGGAAAGCTCTTCCCTTTTAACTGCTATCAAAGGAGCTAAGGCAAAAAAGCAATTCTCAGTATAAGAAAAAATACTATCAGTAACGGATAGTTGCTTATTTTGAATAGCAGCCAGATTAAGATTCGCAATTTTTTTTAATGAATAGATGGCTGAATCCAGTTGCGAAGGCTGTAATAGCTTTGCCTTTCGAAAATCATCTTCTAATTTCCGCCATACACTATCCTGGTTCCAGCTAAATGGTTTTTGCGAAGCTTGTATGCTACCATTGTTACTGACTGTATCAGGTATCAATAAAAGCAAGTAGATAATTAGCAAGGCTGCCAGAATCTGTAAAGAACGTTTTTTAAGAATTTTCATTTTAGAAAGCAGTTTGATCAGTGATGATTTCCCGCGCAGGCGCTAAGAAGATGTAAAGAAGAAACGTGATCTTTCATTAAAATGAGTTTAATACTCCTATTATTTTTTTACAGGAAAGCTCTATGTCCTTAGTGCTAATATTCAGTGGCGGTACAATGCGTAAGGCATTTGCAGCAAATAAAAACCAGTCTGTAAAAACACCCTGCAATATCAGCGCATCAATTACTTTTTTATTAGTTTCGAAGCTATCAAATTCAACAGCCATCATTAATCCGCAACTGTTTACATTCTTGATCATTGGATGTTTAAGAAGCGAACGAAATAATTTTTCTTTCACGCCTATGCCTGCAATCATATCTTCTTCCAGTAATGCTTTGAAACCTGCAAGTCCGGCGGCACAACTTACCGGATGACCACCAAATGTGTTTATATGGCCAAGCACAGGATTATTGGTAAATGAATCCATTACTTTTTTATCGGCTACAAATGCACCTAAAGGCATACCGCCGCCGAGAGCCTTACCCAACAATAGAATATCGGGAACTATCCCAAATTGTTCAAATGCCCAAAGAGAACCATTGCGACCAAAACCACATTGAATTTCATCCAGCACCAGCATCGTTCCGGTTTCGTTGCATCGGTCGCGGAGAGCCTGCAACCAGCCATCGAGCGGTTTAAGTACACCTGCTTCTGCCTGAATAGTTTCTGCTACTACACAAGCCGTTTGCTCTGTAATATTTTCAAGATCTGAAAACGAATTATAATTTAATTGCACTATACCGGGAAGGAGTGGCCGAAATGCCTGTTGCCAGTATTCACTTCCCATAATACTAAGTGCACCTTGTGTACTGCCATGATAAGAATTTTTAAAGGAAACTATTTGTGTTCGTCCGGTATAACGTTTCGCCAATTTCATGGCGCCTTCCGTTGCCTCACTTCCGCTGGCAGTATAAAAAATGGCGTTGAGTTTTGCTGGTAAATTATCTGCCAGCATTTTTGCATAAGCCACTTGTGGATTTTCTACAAGCTCGCCATAAACCATGATGTGCAGGTAATCATCTACCTGCTTTTTAATTGCTTCTATTACTTTCGGATGACGGTGACCGATATTACAGACACTGATTCCACCGATAAGGTCGATATATTCTTTTCCATCAGCATCCCACATTTTACTACCTTCTGCTTTTACAATATTCAGGCAAAGTGGCGCTGCTGATGTTTGGCCTACATGGGTTAAAAAAAGTTGACGCTGGTTCATTGATAATTATGAATTGATAAGATTCCCTTTTGTAATTTCGTTGCAAGTTATAACATTGATGGAAAATGAGGTGGTTTCGTGTGCTGGGTTTTTCACAAGGCTCTCGGCCAGGTAAGTTTGCCAATGCCATGCAACTTTGCGATCTTGGTGGTTGAAGAAGTAAAAAATTTTCGCAAGGCACGCGAGGGAGCAAGGCTCGCTATTAAATTTGAGTCTATGAATCTTTACTATCACTGCGTGAAACATATGATGAGAAAAAGGTTCATGCATTTCCCTTGCGTCTTTGCTCTTTTGCGATCTTTGCGTGAGAAAAAGTTGAATAATGATTTACTGTACAAGAGTGCGACGCCAATGAAGTTTAGCTTTGCACAACTGTTGGGTTAAAAATAAAACGAAAAATATGGCATATATATATCCGGTAAAAGGGATTAGTCCAGAGATGGGAAACAATTGTTTTATAGCTCCAAATGCTACGATTGTTGGTGATGTGATAATGGGAAACGACTGCAGTGTATGGTTTAATGCCGTGATAAGAGGCGATGTTAACAGCATACGAATGGGCAACAAGGTAAATATCCAGGATGGAGCGGTTGTTCATTGCACTTTTGGGAAAACGACTACATATATTGGAAATAATGTTAGCGTTGGACACAATGCAATCGTACATGGATGCGTTATAGATGACAACGTGCTGATTGGAATGGGTTCGATAGTGATGGACAATTGCCATATTGGAAGTAACTGCATTATTGCGGCCGGCGCTGTGGTATTGGAAAATACCAAAGTTGAACCCGGTACTATCTATGCCGGTGTACCTGCCAAAAAAGTAAAAGATATAAGCCAGGAACTAATAAGTGGTGAAATTAACAGGATCGCTGAAAATTACCTGAAATACAGCAAATGGTTTGAGGGCATTGAATAGTAGTCAGTTTTAAAAACAAGTATTATCTTTAAAAGATGAAAAAAATTATACTTGCAACTTTTGTTGTTTACATGCTGAGCGGCTGTTTTATTTTTAGAAAAAAAGAAAAATACGGTTGCCCTAATGATGCCAGGAATCTAAGCCAGGACGAAATGGTACAAAAAGCAAATAAGAAAAAATACAAAGGCGGAAAAAAACTATAATGAAAACTTTAAAATAAAAACACGCATAACTAATTCCTTACCCACTAAAACCACCTCTATGTCTTACGCACTAAGAACCACCACGGGTGCCACCGAAGCTGTTATTGACGACAACTGTGGCATTTCAAAATTTTACGCAATTGCCAATACGCTGGCCGATCAACTGCAGGTTGTATTTTTAAATCAGGTAGATGACAGTGACACATTGGACTGGGATTTTAAATACAAGAACCAGTTTCTTACGCTACACTACAATATTTTTAATGGCGTTAGTATTTTTCCTCAACAGGTTAACAGTAAAAAAAGTGATAACAAAGCCGTGATGGAAGTGGCGCATTTTCTTGAAAGGCAAACTTTCTAAATGTAAAGAAGCAATTAAAATTTATAAATTATAAATAGGCTACTGGTTAATTATCAGTAGCTTTTTTTATTTATAGTATCCCTGATATTCAGGTAGCTGATATATCTTTCTTCGTGAATGCTCCCATCATTTACAGCGGCTTTTACTGCACAGCCTGGTTCTTCCAGGTGCATACAATTATTGAACTGGCAATCGTTCATTACTGCGCGCATTTCGGGAAAGTATTGTGCCAGTTCCTGTTTAGAAATATCTACCAACCCCATTTCCCGGATGCCTGGTGTATCGATGATCCTGCCGCCAAGTGGCAGATCAAACATTTCGGCAAAAGTAGTTGTGTGCAACCCTTTCCCACTCCAGCCGCTTACATCCTGTGTTTTCAATTTTAAATCGGGAAACAGGTGATTTATAAAAGTAGATTTACCAACGCCTGAATGACCACTAAGCAAAGTGGTTTTGTTTTTAAGTAACGCTTCTACTTCCTCCATGCCCATATTTTTTTCGAGGCTCATCAGTTTAATGGTATAGCCAATTGGTTCGTAAATGGTTTTAACTAGTTCAAATTTTTCCTGTTCTTTTTTTGTAAAAAGATCTGCTTTATTAAAAACGATAATTGCAGGTACATAATAAGCTTCTGAAGTAACGAGAAAACGATCAATAAAACCAAGAGAAGTTTTCGGATTTTTTAATGTTGCAAACAATAAAGATTGATCCAGGTTAGCGGCAACAATATGATGCTGGTTTTTATTATGTGGCGAAACTCTGTTTATATAATTACTACGTTCATAGATCTCCGTGATTACGGTACTTTCGGTATCTTCTTCGTTTTCTATCTCAACAATATCTCCCACAGCAATTGGATTAGTAGACGTAATATTATCTATTTTAAATTTGCCTTTTATACGGGCATTAAAGAATTTCCCTTCTTTATTCCTTACGATATACCAACTGCCGGTAGATTTGTAAACTGTTGCTTGCATGTATTGAATATATGGTAATTAATGGTAAGCCATAATTTTAAGGGAATTTCCTGAACAATGTATAGTTCAACAATATTTCGAGCAGCAGAAAAAATATTGCCGCAAATACAAAAGGAAAAAATTTATTCTGGTAACGAATGGTACTTATCAATTCTATTTTTGACTTTTCCAAAGCATCAATACTTTTATAAATAAAACTGAGGCTTTCATTATCTCTAGCCCGAAAATATTTCCCCCCTGTTTCTGTTGCTATCTCTATTAGCAATTTTTCATCTATAGCAACCTTTTCATTTTGCATTACCACACCCAAATCGGTTCTTACAGGTTGTGGCGCATACCCATCAGAGCCTACACCGATTGTATAAACTCTTATCTTAAATGTTTTAGCTATCTCTTTGGCAGTTTTTGGATCAATTAATCCGCCATTATTTTCACCATCAGTTAATAACAACACCACTTTTGTTTTGGATTTGCTTGTACGTAGCCGATCTACACTGGTAGATAAGCCGGAACCAATAGCAGTGCCATCTTCCAGCAAACCATTGTGGATATTTTGCACGGCAGCAATTAGTACATTCCTGTCAGTAGTTAACGGGCATTGCGTAAAACTTTCTCCAGAAAAAATTACAATGCCGATTCTATCTGTTAATCTTCTATTGATAAAATCAATTGCTACATTTTTAGCAGCTTCCAATCTGTTGGGTTTAAAATCCTGTGCAGTCATACTACCACTTACGTCTATACAAAGAATGATATCGATACCTTCTCCTTCCGCGTGCTGGTCTTGATTTTGCGTTTGAGGTTTTGCCAGCGCAATTATTATTGCCGCAAGTGAAAGCATCCTTAAAATAAAAGGAAGATGCCTGAATATTGATTTCCATGACTCCAGCCCCGCGCCGGCAGTTGTAGAAACTTTTAACGTTGCCTTACTACTGTTGTTTGTTTTTAGATACCAAACGATAAGTATAGGTATGAAAATGAACAGCCAGAAAAAAACAGGCTGTGTAAATGAAATATTATCGAAGTAATCTCTTATCAAGACATTAAATTATTAATTACTGTTGCTATTTAATTTTTCTATACCGTTTTTCACTAGCTCCAGGCAATTGTCGCTTTCGTTTGCAGGCGGAAGGTATTTGGCAAATTTTACCGCATCTCCGGTACGCAGTGCTGCCGCTATTGATGCGATTACTGCTGCCGAAACATCCTGCTCTCTGAATTTCAACAAAAGGTCGCCCGTAGTTCTATTGAGCAAAACCTGATCAGTTTTCCTGCTGTAAAATCTTTTAATGATAGAGGCTAATGTTGAATGAAATAATTTTATATCTGCCGGCTGCGCAAGGTTATACTTTTTTAATTCCCCTAAACTTTTCATTGCTTCATCATAAGCCGACAAATCTGCATGTAATACCGGCACAGGTCTTAATTTTCTTGCTTGTAAGTATCTATATACAAAATAAGCAATGAACAACGCCAGTAAAATGGCACTTACAACGTAATACCAAAAATAATTTTTTACAAAAACTTCCATGATGGGTTTGATATCACGCAGCGTACCGGAACTATCTGCCGTTGCATAGCCTACATTAATCAATACTGAATCAGTGGGAAAATTCAGAGGCCTACTATTAAACATAAACGTAACAGGTAATGAAGGGATATACCAGGATCCTGAATCAAAGCTGGTTAATAAGAATTTCCTGCGTAAGGTTAATGCTCCGTTATTACTCACTGTATCAAACTCCCCTTTTTCTAAAACTTCAAAATGAGGGAGATTTTCGGGCATGGTAAACTTTATAGAATAATCCTGAGAAGGTAATTTAACAAGCATATTATACTCAATCCGTTCTCCAATAAGTATCTGCGTTTTATCAGTTATTACTTCTACAGACTGCGCAAATACAGCTTTCTGCATCATATTTAAAACCAACAGCAAGAGAAAATAATATGTATATCTTTTAACATCCATAGAACACAGGAATTCGAATATTTATTTTCGTTTTAAAAAAAACTTTTGAAGAACCTTCACGTAATCCTCATCTGTTCGCACATGTAAAAGGTCGGCTCCAGCCTTCAAAAAACATTTCTTACATATTTCTGTTTGTGCAAAGAAATTCTGCTGGTAATTATATCTTGTCATCTCATCACTACTGTCTACCCAAATGGTTTTACCTGTCTCTGCATCTTCCAGTTGCAGCAAACCGGCTTCAGGTAGTAAAAGATCCATTTTATCGTATACTTTAATTCCTATCACATCGTGCTTCCTGCCAATAACTTTTAAATCGTTTTCGTATCCTGTATCAAGAAAATCACTTAGCAGAAACGCAATACTTTTCTGGCCTGTAGTGTTGTTGAAATATTTTATGGCTGCATCCAGGTTTGTACCTTTCGATTTTGGTTCAACAGTAAGCAATTCCCGTACAATAAATAATGCATGTTGCCTTCCTTTTTTGGGCGGAATATATTTTTCTATTTTATTGCTGAAAAAAATAACGCCTACTTTATCATTATTGCTTACAGCGCTAAAAGTTAACACGGCTGCCATTTCTGTTATCAAATCTTTTTTTCTTTTCCCTACGGTACCAAAAAGATTACTCGTGCTGGTATCAATCAATAACATCATTGTTAGTTCCCTTTCCTCTTCAAACAACTTTGTAAAAGGATGAGAAAATCTTGCACTCACATTCCAGTCTATAAATCTAACATCATCCCCTTCAGAATATTCTCTAACTTCTCTAAATCTCATTCCTTTGCCTTTAAAGGCAGAATGATATTCACCTGTAAAGAGATGGGTGGTTATTTTTTTACTTTTAATTTCAAGGTCTCTAACTTTCTTAACTATTTCTGCTGTAGTAAGCAGCCTTCCGGCTTCATTGTCCGATTGCTCCGGTTGTTCAGTTATATTTTTCTTTTTGCTAAACAATGATTAACAGCTTTAAATTTTATTTGATGATGCTAATAAACGATATCATTTTAAAAAAGTGCAACGCTATGGCACAATTACTGTTTTCAAAATTTCGTTAATCACATCTTCCACATTTACATTTTCTGCTTCTGCTTCATAAGTTAGCGCAATACGGTGGCGTAACACATCTTTACAGATGTCTCTTACATCTTCGGGAATAACATAACCACGTTTATTTAAAAAGGCATGTGCCTTAGAAGCCAGTGCGAGGTTAATACTTGCCCTTGGAGAACCGCCAACACTTATCAGTGGTTTTAATTTGGCAAGGTTAAATTTTTCAGGATTTCGTGTCGCAAAAACAATATCGAGAATATAATTCTCAATTTTTTCATCAACGTACACCTGCCTTACCAATTCTTTGGCAGAAAGTATTTCTGTGGTAGATGCTACAGCATTTATTGCAGGCAATACAAGCCCCAATGTATTTTGACGAATGATCAGTTGTTCTTCAGATTTAGAAGGATAACCTACCACAACTTTCAGCATGAACCTATCTACCTGTGCTTCGGGCAGCGGATAAGTTCCTTCCTGTTCGATAGGGTTTTGTGTAGCCAATACAAGAAATGGCTCCTGTAATTTATAGCTGGTATCCCCAATCGTTACCTGGCGTTCCTGCATGGCTTCCAGTAAAGCACTTTGTACTTTTGCAGGCGCTCTGTTAATTTCATCTGCTAAAATAAAATTTGCAAATATGGGACCTTTCCGAACGAAAAATTCGTTTTTTGCCTGGTTGTAAATCATAGTTCCAACCACATCCGCCGGAAGCAGATCTGGTGTAAACTGAATACGGCTAAATTGTGCGTGAATAGCCTGTGCCAGCGATTTAATAGACAAAGTTTTTGCAAGGCCAGGAACGCCTTCCAGCAATACGTGTCCGTTGCTTAACAACCCTATCATCAGCCTTTCTATCATAGTTTGCTGACCCACAATTACTTTACCCAACTCATCATTTATCCTGGTTACAAAACCAGATGCATGACTTATTTTTTCATTCAACAGACGGATATCTTCTGCGGTTTGTAGCATAGTATATTTTTTTTCTTCATGTTCGCGGGGAACCTGGAAATTAATTTTATTAGTTGAGGCCAGCCTGGCGTATAACTCTTTGTAAAATGCACTTATATCAAAAATACTTCTAAATTATTATACTCGGCTACACATCCACAAATTACTTGCATAACGTAAAACAAAAATGCTGCCGTAATAAGATCTGTTACAAATGTTTGTTAATTTAACAAGCTGTAAATTATGGTTTACTCAACAGTAATTTAACCAAGATATTTACCAACTATTGGCATTCTGCGGCCTACTCCAAAGGCTTTTGGTGAAACACGAATAATGGGGCAAAATTGATTTCTTTTGTACTCATTTTGATTTACCATTTTTAATATCCTATCTACAAGTGCTTCATCAAAACCAAGTTGCTTTATTTCATCCGGACCTTTAGTTTGCTCAATATACAAGTATAGAATCTTATCTAGAATATCGTAATCCGGCAAGCTATCGCTGTCTTTCTGACCAGGCCTTAATTCTGCACTGGGTGGTTTTGTTATGATGTTTTCCGGTATCAATTCATTGCTTTTGTTAATATACCTGGCAAGTTGGTAGATCTGCAGTTTATAGCAATCGCCTAAAACACCTAATCCGCCGGCCATATCACCATACAACGTTCCATAACCTGTTGAAAGTTCACTTTTATTAGATGTGTTTAATAAGATATAACCAAATTTATTGGCAATTGCCATCAACAGGTTTCCCCTGGTGCGACTCTGGATATTTTCTTCTGCAACACTAAATGGCAGTTCCTTAAAAATGGGTTTCAATTCATTTAAGAAACTATCATAAATAGCTTTGATAGGAATGGTATAATGAGGGTTTTCTAAATTCTTACTTAACTGCAACGCATCATCTACAGAATGACCGGTGGAATATTGAGAAGGCATCAGAACGGCCAATACATTTTCGTTTCCTAAAGCCTTACAGGCAAGAGCCAGAGTTACTGCACTGTCTATTCCTCCACTACTTCCTATAATTGCTTTTGTAAAGCCCATTTTAGTAAAATAATCTTTGATGCCCATAATAAGAGCTTCACAAATATGGGGAATATTCAATGAAGCTTGTAGTAAAGACGGATTACATTCTGAATTAGAAATAAAAGCGGCTGGTTCAATAATTTCGCCAACAATCCTCCCGTCATCTTCCAATACGTATGATTGAAGATCTTCTTCAAAACTACTCATCTGGCCAATTAAGTTGGCCTGCTTATCAAATACCAGCGAAGTGCCGTCGAACACAATCTCAGTCTGACTTCCAACGCAATTGCAATAAAACATCGGTAAATTATACTTCAACACATTTGCTTTTACTGCAACTTTACGATCTTCATCATGAGTATAATCAAATGGTGAGGCAGACAAATTAATCATTACATCTGGTGCTTGTGATATGAGCATATCCATTGGGCAATAGCGGTATAATGGGTTATTACCAAGGTTCCAAATATCTTCACAGATAGTTACTGCAATTTTCTTCCCTTTAAATTCTACTACATTCCAATCTTTCGCCGGCTCAAAATAACGGTCTTCATCAAATACATCATAGGTAGGCAAACAGGTTTTATGAACAACCTGCTTTATCTCTTTATCACACAGAAAATAGGCAGCGTTGAAAAGGTCTTTACCTTCTACCACTTCATTTCTATGAGGCGCTCCAATTAGAACCGCGATGCCATCAGCTACATTTTTAATTTCATTAACGGCCTGGTTACACTTATCAATAAAATCATTAAAGTATAAAAAATCCCGGGGAGGATAACCACAAACGCATAGTTCGCTAAAAACAATCAGGTCGCCACCTTCGTCTTTTGCTTTTAAAACTGCTTCGATTATCTTTTTTGTATTGCCTTCGATATTGCCAATATGATAATTCTGTTGGGCCAAAAATATTTTCATACTCATTATAGGTGGGTAATTAACTTTATTTTTATCTGGAAAAGCTTTTCTTTTGTAAAGTTAAATTATTCGATTATGCGTTTCATAATAAGTTTATTAATAGTGGTTACAGTTATTTCGTGTAATAATCAATCAAAGGGCCCCGACGTTTCAAATATAAAAATTGATTTAAAAACCAGTCGTTTTGAAAAAGATCTTTTTTCTTTAGATACAACGAAACCAGGACCGCAAATTGAACAGATTATCGCAAAATACCCTTCTTTTGGTGAAAGTTTTATTACTACTATTCTGAGCACAGACCCTTTGTGGAGTAGTGACACCGTAGATAATTACATAGCAGGTTTTGTTTCATCGTACAGACCTGTTTTTGACACTTCTCAAATTGTATTCAAGGATTTTTCTCCCTATGAGAAACAAATAAAAAAAGGGCTGCAATACCTGCAATATTATTTTCCGAAATACAAAGCGCCGCATCAGATTATTACTTATGTGGGACCGCTGGATGGTTTTGGCGATATTCTTTCTGAAGATGCTATCATTGTTGGTTTGCAAAATCACCTGGGCAAAAACTACTCTGCATACAAAAGCAGTTGGGTAAGAGAAACCTATCCGGAATATATCACTGATCGTTTTGAACCGGATTATATCGATGTGAATTGCATGAAAAATATAGTACTTGATATGTATCCGGAAAAAAATGACGATAAACCATTGATTGTACAAATGGTGGAAAAAGGCAAACGATTGTATCTGTTGCAACAACTATTACCGGAAAAGGAATCTTATAAATTGATCGGATACACACAAAAACAATTAAAAGATTGCTACGATCATGAAGCTGCTATCTGGGACCTGTTTATTCAAAATAATTTTTTACAAACTATTGATAATAACATAATCAAAAATTATGTTGCTGAAGGCCCTAAAACGCAAGAGTTGGGTGATGCTTCACCGGGAAATATCGGTTCTTTTTCAGGATGGCAAATAGTAAAAAAATACATGGAGAAGAACCCCAAAACCAGTTTACCTCAGTTGATGAGTACAGATGCTGAAACAATATTCTCGCAGGTTAAGTACAAACCTTAATATCAAGCAGCCTGTGCTTGTACGTTTGCAACTCCGGGCGTTTTGCCTAAAAGTTTCATCACTTTAAGGTGAGAAACAAGCGCATCCATCAATGTTTTATTTTGATGATAAGGAAGATTAAATTCTTTACATTTTTCCTGTACTATCTTGGCGATCTCAGGATAATGTACATGGCTTATTCTTGGAAATAAATGATGCTCAATTTGAAAATTTAATCCACCAACAAACCAGGAAACTACTTTACTATCCATAGCAAAATTTGCTGTAGTGCGCAACTGGTGCTCTGCCCAGGCTGTTTCAAGATGTTTTGTTTCATCTAAAGGAATGTGCTCGAATTCTGTATTTTCTACCACGTGGGCTAACTGGAACACAAATGACAGTGTAATACCCATGGCAGCGTTCATTACAAAAAAACCTACAAGCCATCCAAGCCATCCCCATACCATAATTGGAATTATAATAAAAACGGTAGCATAGTAAATCTTTGTTGCCCAAAAAATTATATGATTTTTAGTTGATAATTTCCAGGCAGCAGTCGTGTTAATCCTACGGGTAAAATACTTGGTGAAGTCCATTATAAATATCCAAAAGATAGATGATAGTGCATAAACAAATGGAACATAAAGATGCTGTATTTTATGGGCCGGCACCCATTTTTGACTTTCGCAATGGCGAATGATTGGGCTTTTGGCAATATCATCATCAATACCATCAACATTTGTGTAAGTATGATGGATAATATTATGCTTCTGCTTCCAAAAGTAAGAGCTGGCCCCTAAACCATTAGAAGAGATGAGGCCAACGAAATCGTTTAACTTCTGATTGGGACTATAACTGCCATGGTTAGCATCATGCATTACGCTAAAACCAATACAGGCAGACGTGTAACCCAGCAGCGCAGCCAGTAAAATGGCTGGAAGCGTTGGCATGCTAACTAACATTAAACACAGATAAGTAGCAATAGCAGTTCCTATGAGGATAAAAGTTTTTATGAACAACCTCCAGTCACCAGTCTTCTTAATTTTCCTGTCGGCAAAATAGGTATCTACACTGGCTTTCAGACTTTGATAGAATCTGTTGTCATTGTTGTTAAATGTAACTTTGGCCATAATAGGATTTTTTCAATGAATGTAAACTTCAAATTTTTATAAGTACTTCTACTATTTAAAAAATATTAGTTGAATTTGAGTAACAAGTCTACAAGACAAAAATACGAATTTAATGCTGTAATGGCCTTAATTCATTTTAAAAGGAGCCAGCAATTCAAATGCTGGAATAGTAACATTAAATGTTTTTTTGTTGTTGAGGTTTTCAAGTAAGTAAGAACCTTGCATTTTACCGATTTCAGAACGAAGGTTGCATCCGCTGATATACTGGTAAGATGCTGCTGGAATGATAACCGGCTGTATACCAACTACTCCCTCTCCTTCTACTTCTCTAGAGCTACCATTACTATCGTAAATATGCCAATGCCTTCTAAGCAGTTTAACCGGAAAATCATTGTTATTTTCTATGGTGATCTTATAAGCAAACATAAACTCACTGTTTATTGGATTGCTGTATTCGGATTGATAGAAGGTTTCAACACTTATCTTAACTCCGCCAGATATCTTTGAATTCATGGTTAAAACATTTCTTGTAATATACTCAATAAATGTATTCTTTTATATTAATTTTAATACACTTAACCATATTTTATGCCCGTTGATAAACATTATTATAAAAATGATGAAATTACTGTGATATGGCAGCCTTCCTTATGCATTCATTCTGCTATTTGTTTCAAGGGTTTACCTCAGGTTTTTGATCCTTGCCGAAGACCATGGATTGAAATAAATAGAGCAGATAAGATTAATAATTGTTGAACAGGTAAAACAATGCCCCGGCGGCGCCTTAGGCTTTCAAAAAAATTGTTATCCGATTCAACTGCATTAGAGTTTCTTCGTTTCTTTAAAACCATTGTTAAGTAACCATTGCATCATTTTTTCCCTATTATCTCCCTGCACTAATAATTCTCCGTCCTTTACAGAGCCACCGGTACCGCAATAGGTTTTCAGTTTTTTACCAAGCGCTTCCATGTCTTCTGATGTACCAATAAAGCCTTCTACTAATGTAACAACTTTTCCGCCGCGATGTTTTTTATCCAGCCTTAGCTTTAATTTCTGTTGAGCAGGTTCAAGTGTATGTAAAGACTCTTCTTCCTCAAATGAAGGTTTAAAGCCCGGATCGGTAGAAAAAACGATGCCGGATAACGGGATCCTATTTTTTGCCATTGTACCTTGTTAAATGTTCCTGAATTTACTGTTAGTTTATTTAATCATTAACCATGATAGATATTAATCTCAATTTATTAAAGCAGAAGTTACTAAAAAATCAATGTGCTACTGCTTTCAAACTGAGGTCGAGACTAACAGCCTGGTGAATAACTGCACCGCTGGAAATAAAATCAACACCCGTTTCTGCATAAGATTCCAGGTTTTCATAATTAATTCCACCGCTAGCCTCTGTTTCATAACGGCCATCAATAATCGCTAACGCTTCCCTAATCATATCCGGCGTAAAATTATCCAGCATAATACGATTTACACAACCAGTTGCCATTACTTTTTTCACATCTTCCAAACTTCGTGTTTCTACTTCAATTTTTAACCCGGGTTTGTATTGCTGCACATATTCATAAGCCTTACCGATGGCCGCTTCTATGCCTCCACAGTAATCAATATGGTTGTCTTTTAACATGATCATATCATATAGTCCAAACCTATGATTAAAGCCACCACCAATACGAACAGCCTCTTTTTCCAACAGCCGGAAATTGGGAGTTGTTTTTCGGGTATCAAGTAATTTAGTCTTATAATTTTTTAACCTGGCAGTATATTTATGAGTAAGCGTTGCAATTCCGCTCATGCGTTGCATACTGTTTAGCACGAGCCTTTCGCATTGCAAAATGGTATGAGTACGGGCGGTTACTTCAAAAGCAGTTTCACCAAATATCATTGGATCACCATCTTTTTTAAAAGCTTTGAAAGCAATATCGGGTTGCATATATCTGAAAATCGCTTCTGCCACCTGCACGCCTGCCAATATACCATCTTGTTTTATTTTTAGTACTGCTTTTCCAGTAGCATTTTTGTCAATACAACATAAAGTAGAATGATCTCCATCTCCAATATCTTCTGCCAGCGCATTTTTAATCAGCTTATTTAATTGACTTGTATAATTCATGAAACAAAGCTACTAATTGAAGGTATAACCGCCTTCTTAAAAATAAAAAAAACTCCCGAAGGAGTTTCTCTTGTTAATACTTGCTATTAAAAATCACTTGATGTTTTAGTGTTCACAAATGTCTCTACCAGATTATTTGCTTTCAAACCTTATCTCCTGTACCGTTTGCTTGTCGCCTTTTTGCTTCATAAATACTGTTGTTCTAAAACTTCCGGTAGAAGTAACCAGCGTTCCAATACAATACTGAGATCCGGCATTCTCGCCCTTATGCATTACTTCAAAGTTTTTTACCTGGGTATTGCTAAAGAAATCTTTCAGTATCATCTCTCCCTGACTTCTGCTGTAACTGTTGCTCTTATCAGGAAGCGTTATTTCAACGGTGTTATCAAAATACTTTGCGATTTGTGATGAATTGCCGGCCTTTAAGGCACTAATGATGTCTTCTATACCGCCAGAAACAGTAAAAGAAGTTAACATAAAAGAAGCCGCAAGAAGAGTAAAAAATTGTTTCATAATGAAAAATTTATAGTACATGTTTGTCTAAAAACGTGCCAACCAAAACAAAATTGCCAATTTCCGTAATAATTTGTCACACTTACAACATAATCAGCCAAATTAGTTGCAAAGAGTTAAATTTACAGTATGGAAAGTAAGAAAATTATCTTGATTATAATGGATGGATGGGGTTTAGGCACAAATAAATCGAGTGATGCTATCCAGCATGCTAAAACCCCCTTTGTAAGCTCTTTATATAACAAATATCCTAATACAACCCTGGTTACCTGTGGCGAAGCAGTTGGATTACCGGAAGGCCAGATGGGTAATAGTGAAGTTGGACACTTAAACTTGGGTGCCGGAAGAATTGTTTACCAGGAACTGGAAAGAATAAATGTTGCCATAAAAACGGGAGAATTTCAGCAAAATGCCACCATACTGGCCGCAATTCAATTGGCAAAGACCAACAATAAAACATTGCATCTTGCAGGATTGGTAAGCGATGGCGGCGTTCATTCCCATATCAATCATCTAAAGGCACTATTGAGTACCTGCGCCGAACACGGACTTACTGATGTACTGGTACACGCGTTCACTGATGGACGTGATACTGATCCAAAAGCAGGTATAACTTACCTGAAAGAATTGCAACAACATATGCAGGTAACTGTGGGCCAAATTGCAAGTATTACCGGCAGGTACTATGGCATGGATCGCGACAAAAGATGGGAAAGAGTGAAAATAGCTTACGATGCTTTGGTAAACGGTATAGGAGAAAAATCAACCGACCTGTTGGCAGCTATTCAAAAAAGTTATGATAATAACCTAACTGATGAATTCATTAAACCTTTGATAAATGCGTCGCTAGCAAAAACAATAATTGAAAACGGTGATGCAGTGATATGTTTTAATTTCAGAACAGACAGGTGCCGGGAAATTACAGAAGTGCTTACGCAACATGATATGCCGGAGTTTGGTATGCATACTTTAGCGATTGATTATACTACTATGACGATGTACGATCATAATTTCAAAAACCTTCATGTTGTTTTTGAAAATGATGATCTTAAAAATACGCTGGGAGATATTGTTGCTCAAAATGGAAAAACACAGTTACGCATAGCCGAAACAGAAAAATATCCTCATGTTAGTTTTTTCTTCAGCGGCGGAAGAGAAAAGCCATTTACAGGTGAAGAAAGAATCATGATCCCTTCTCCAAAAGTAGCTACGTACGATCTTCAACCAGAAATGAGCGCACCGGAAGTAACGGCTGCAGTAGTAAAAACCATTCTTGAAAAACAACCGGATTTTATCTGTTTAAATTTTGCAAACGCAGATATGGTGGGCCATACAGGCATCTGGAATGCAGTAATTAAAGCAGTAGAGACAGTAGACAATGCCGTTGAACAAGTTGTAACAGCTGCGCTGGAAAAAGATTACACGATTTTACTTACAGCAGATCATGGAAATGCTGATTATGAGATCAACCAGGATGGCACACCAAATACAGCCCACACACTTAACCTGGTACCTTTATTTATCATCGACAAAAAATGGAAGGGAAACATCATGCCTGGAAAACTAGGCGACATAGCTCCTACGATTCTGCATATCATGGGAATAGCTATCCCCACAGAAATGACCGGTAACATTTTAATTTAATAATATCATGAAAAAATTCTTAAAAATATTTTTTATAAGCATTTTCGTAGCGTTGCTTTTACTGCAGTTTTATCCAAAACCTACAAGGAATATTTCCGAAGGAACAGAAAAAAATGACATAGCCCAGGTGCACCAAGTTCCTGACGCCGTTGCCAAAATCCTGAAAACAAGCTGCTATGATTGCCACAGCAACAATACTTTCTATCCGTGGTATGCAAACATCCAACCAGTGGCATGGTGGTTGGGCGATCATGTAAAAGAAGGTAAATCCGAACTGAATTTCTCTGAATTTGGTACTTATAATGTTTCAAGAAGATATCGCAAACTGGAAGAAATTAGTAAGCAGGTAAAGGAAGATGAGATGCCGCTTTCATCCTATACAATTATCCATAGAGACTCAAAACTATCCGCCGATCAAAAAAACTTGCTTTCCAGTTGGATTGTATCTTTAAGAGATAGCTTTCAAAAGAACTATCCTCCAGACAGTTTGATAAGAAAGAAAAAAATAGCATCTTAATATTCTATTCAGGCTTTTTTTAGATAAAATATTATTTTAATATGATGGATCATTTATTGCCATTAGTGCTATCATAAAAAAACACTACAATACAGTAACTTCTGAAATACGTGTTAATTGTACATTAAACCTCAATTTAAGTGCTTTTTTTTATTGGGAAGCAGCATCCGTAACCCAAACTTGTCTATATTTATAGGGTACAAAATCCATCAATTATGACCGAAGAGCAAATGCTTGCCGGAAGTATTAAAAATAATGCCGCCGCACAGGAAGCATTATACAACAGATTCAGCCCCCGAATGTTGGGGGTATGCTATCGTTTTGCCAAAAACAGGGAAGACGCAGAGGATATGTTGCAAGACGGTTTTATAAAAGTATTTACGCAACTTCATCAATACAGAAATGAAGGTGCATTAGAAGGCTGGATCAGGCGCATTGTGGTTCACACCTGTATTAATATTTTAAAGAAGAATAAGAAATTTGCAGACAGCGTAGACATCATTCATGCCAACAGCATCCATGTTAAGGAGGATATGATTCCTTCAATAATGCAGGCTAAACAGGTTGTGGAATGCATCAGGATGCTGCCATTAGGATACAGAACAGTATTGAATCTTTATGCCATTGAAGGTTACTCCCACAAGGAAATAGCCGGAATGCTGGAGATTGAGGAAAGTACCAGCCGGAGCCAATATACCAGAGCTAAGGCCATGTTGGAAGATGTATTGGTAAAAAAGAAGATCATTCAAAAACCAAAAGCAAAAATTTCTTTTGGAGCGGCAGTATCGCCACTATAACAAACAAAGAACATCGTTTTTTTGAACACCGACTAACCTAAAGCTTTTTGTGAAAGATGGAAAATAAATTTTACACGGACGATTTCGAGCACTTTCTGAAAGAATCAGCAGATAATTTCAGAATGTATCCTTCAAAAAGGGTTTGGAATAGTTTATATAATAATCTTCACCCGGGCAGGAAGTGGCCTTCATTGGTGGTTTGTTTGTTGCTGGTTTCTTCAGTAATATTTATTGGGATTGCAAATAAAAATGAAATTACAGAATCGGCTGCAAATACTAAAACAACGGTATCACAGCTTGCTTCAGTTACCCTACCAACTCCATCTATTGGATTAACTAATTTAATTTCACCAGAACCAGCAGAAAAGAATAGTTCTATAGCCCACAATAAAGGCGGGCATAATGTGCCAGTAAATTTTCCTGAAAATACTGTTGGTAAAAAAACTAACCTGGCACTAAATCACAATAAGCTTGAAACTGCTAATACAACGGGGTACAATGAGCTGTCAATAACATCTGATAATAATAAGATTTCGCCGAAAAAAGCCAGACATACCACTCACACAAATAAAGCTGGTTCTGCTATGCAAATAGCCACAAGCCAGGCTGAAAATGAATCAACTATTTCTTCTGATGAATTAGCTATTGTAAATGCTAACAATGAAAAAATTATTACTGCAAGTGTAGCGGCAAACGAAATTGTTGTTGATGAATCAGATAAAAAAGATGATATTTCAAAAGTATCTATAGCAGAAGCTTCAACAGTTTTAGCTGATATTGCCAAGGCAAATGATAAAAAAACTGAAAAAGAGTGGGTGGAAGACTTCGCTTTTCATAACAAACCAACAGCATCCTATAGAGACAGGCTTTCATCTCAATTTTACTTCACTCCTTCTGTAGGATTCAGAACCCTTGCGAAGAATGTAGAAAACAATGTTGTTTCTCGTAACGCTGCTTTTGTTACCAATGCAGCAGGCACCACGGCGGGCATCAATCATTCAGTTACGCAAAGTGCCAGTTTAAATGTAGAGGCAGGTTATAGCTTAAACTATGCCTATTCAAAGATTACCCGCTTAAAAGTTGGACTTCAATTAAATTATACTAATTACAGAATTCACGCCTACGACATGGGGCACTTTACTTCAACAACATTATTATTGAACGATGTTTATGGGAATAATGGTACAGAATTAATTTCGAGGTCAACCACATTAGCTAACCTGCCGGGTGATGCAAGTAATAAAATTCTTGATAATAATACGCTACAGATTTCAGTTCCATTGGGTGCTGATTTTAAAGTTGCGGGTAAAAATAATATTCAATGGTTTGTAGGAGCTACTGTTCAACCTACCTACGTGTTGTTTGGCAATAGCTACCTCATCTCTTCTGATCTTAAAAACTATATCTACGACCCTTCCTTTATCCGTAAATGGAATGTAAATGCCGGCATTGAAACCTTTATCAGCTATAAAACAAAAGCTGGTTTGGTATTTAACGCAGGGCCACAGTTACGGTACCAGCTACTTTCTACTTATAACAAAAGTTACTCTTATACAGAAAAGCTATACAATCTTGGTATCAAGATGGGGGTAACAAAGAGCTTCTAATCTTAATTTATAACACATCGTTAAAGCGCAATATGATTCATGTTGCGCTTTTTAATTGTTTGAAATGCTGTTTTGCATTGAGCTGGTTTACATTTAATTTTGCTGTATGAAAATATCCGGCTTGTTGCTCACTCTTTTGATGTTCCTGTTTTCCTGTAGTCAAAAGGAGAAAGATAATGGCATGCAGCCGAAAGGAAAAGATAGCATTAACATAAAAGAAGAAAAGCCCAGTTTTTTTCCTGTAACGAGCTTTATAAAAGGGCAGTTGTTTGAGATAAAGAATGGCAGCATTAACCCAATTAAAATTGTTAAAATAAAAAATAAGATTGATTCTAACTGGGTGAAAATGGAATTGCTTGAAAATGAAGTAGCAGATTTTTTAACGCCTGAGATAGACTCTGTTAATATGATTCAGCTTTTTAAGGAAAGCAAATTTTTGGATCAAACGCTTGATGCAGTAACACTTAGTTACGATCCAATCTATACGCTTCCGGATTCAGTAACGTTGAAACATTGGGACATATATATAAACCCCGAAACGGGGGAAGTAACACGTTTGTACATGCTTAAAAAACTTTCACCTTCTATTACACAGCAACTTACCTGGCAGGTTGGTAAGAGTTGTACAATCCTTACCATTTCGGAAGATGTAAAAGGAAATGTTGTTATAGACAAAGAAGTAACGATAAAATGGAATCCTTAATTTAATAATGACTCAGGAAGAATTTTCATTGATTGCCGCTACGATTCCCACACAGCCGGGAATCTATAAATATTTTAATGCAGCCAATGATCTGATCTACGTTGGCAAGGCTAAGCACCTACGCAAAAGGGTTAGTAGTTATTTTTCTAAAACTTTTACCAATTACAAAACAGCAGAATTAGTTCTACGGATAAAAAAGATTGAATTCACTATTGTTAACAGTGAGCAAGATGCTTTCCTTTTGGAAAATTCTTTGATAAAAGAATACCAGCCATTATTTAATATTAATTTAAAAGACGACAAAACCTATCCTTACATTGTCGTTAAACAAGAGCGTTTTCCAAGGGTGTTTTTTACCCGTAATAAAGTTAAGGATGGATCGCAATATTTTGGGCCATATACATCTGTTGCAAAAGTGCGGGACCTACTCGAATTCATTAAACAGAATATTCCGTTGCGCACCTGCAAATTAAATTTAACGGAGAATAATATTAGTAAGAAAAAATTCAAAGTTTGCCTGGAGTATCACCTCGGAAATTGCAAAGGGCCTTGTGAGGGTTTACAATCGCTGGAAGATTATGCTGCTGGCATAGACCGGTTAAAAAATCTGCTAAAAGGAAATCTTACTCCCGTAATGCAGGATTTTAAAACACACATGAAAAACCATGTAGAGAAAATGGAGTTTGAAAAAGCTGCCATTTACCAGGCCAAGATAACTCACCTGTTACAGTATCAGGCAAAATCTACGGTAGTAAATACAACAACAGGAACGGTAGGTGTATTTTCCATTTTGGAAGAAGGTGATACGGCTTATGTAAACTTTCTTGCAGTGAGTAATGGCAGTATTATTTTAACCAAGACGATTGTGCTCCAAAAAAAGCTAGAGGAGACCAAAGAAGAGGTTTTAGTATTTGCCATTGCCCAGCTACGGCAAACATTTAATACCGAAGCCACAGAGATATTGGTTCCCTTTGAGATAGAATATCCTGAAGCAGGTATCATCGTTTCGATTCCAAGATCGGGCGATAAAAAGAAACTCATTGAGCTTTCTGAAAAGAATGTAAACTATTTTAAAGAAGAGTTACAGGCAAAAAAAATGCTAAGGCTGGAAGACAAAACTGATGATGAAAAAAAGGCTGTACTCATCCAGTTACAGCAAGATTTACAATTACCTGAAATACCTTACCATATCGAATGCTTTGATAACTCTAACCTGCAAGGAACGAATGCGGTGGCGGCAATGGTTTGTTTTAAAGATGGGCAACCAAGTAAAGCAGATTACCGGCATTACAATATTAAGACGGTAGAAGGTATCAATGACTTTGCATCAATGTCTGAAGTTGTAGAACGCAGGTACCGAAGATTATTGGATGAGAATAAACCACTTCCACAATTGATTATAATTGATGGTGGAAAAGGGCAGTTAGGCGCGGCGCTGCAAAGCATCCATTTATTAGGCTTAACCGGCAAAACAACCCTGGTTGGTTTAGCAAAAAATCAGGAGGAACTTTTTTTCGCCTGCGATTCAGCTTCCCTTCAACTGCCATGGAGCAGCGAAAGCCTTAAACTGATCCGAAGAATTAGGGATGAAGTGCATAGATTTGGTATCAGCTTTCATAGAAATAAACGAAGCAAGGCTGCCATTACAAATGAGTTAGAGCGCATAGAAGGTATTGGTCAGCAAACAGCAGATACTTTGCTAAAAGCATTTAAATCGGTAAAAAAAATCAGGGGAACAAGCCTGGAAGCTATTGAACAGGTAATCGGCAAGTCGAAAGCGGCAATTGTTTTTGATGCACTTCATAAGATAAATGAATAAAAAAAGGGCCAGGATAAAAATCCAGCCCCGCTTTAAAATCCAATATCCTATGAAAAACCGAAACGAAGGTAATGGGCTATTTAAAAGAAAACAATACCCTATTTAGGGTATATTTAAATTTACAAGCTAAGAACAGGCTAATTTTTAGAAAACACATCCATTTGTTAGTAGGTTTTCTTTCATAATTAACTCATTTACCAAAATACTATAAACAAAAACCCCTTCAATAAATGAAGGGGCTTTACAATTTATACAGTATTTGTTTAGTAACTCCACAAATCCTGTTCGTAGTTGAATATTTTTT
>CAZCAA010000007.1:0-305 GCA_964496585.1 uncultured Ferruginibacter sp. | reverse complement strand
GATGCCATTTTCAGTTAAACCCGGATAATTCCTGATTTGCATATCGTACGGGTTATCAATAGTACTCTTAATGATGCGACCATAAAACATACGACTTTCAAAAAGATCATCCCAGCTCATGCGTGCACCAAAGTTTTTACCATTATACACTTCGTATTTAGCGAATACAGGCCTCATATCAGGATAATAAACCCAGAATAATTCTGTTGGCCCAAGATCAATACCTAAAGATGTTATAACATTCTTAACAGGAGCGATTCCAAGAATTCTCCAGAACAACCTTGAACTTTCTTTATCGAAAATTA
>CAZCAA010000006.1:15742-107126 GCA_964496585.1 uncultured Ferruginibacter sp. | reverse complement strand
TATCTTAAAGCGAAAGTAGATGCTGGTGCTGATTATATTGTTACGCAGATGTTTTTTGATAATGCTAAATATTTCGCTTTTGTAAATGCGTGTAGAGAGATTGGGATCATGGTGCCTATTATTCCCGGTTTAAAACCAGTTTACACCCGTAAGCAACTCACAATTTTGCCTAAAACTTTTCACATAGACCTGCCTTCCGATTTATCTAATGAAATGGCCAATTGTAAAACAGACCTGGATGTTGAAAAGGTAGGTACAGAATGGTTGTTGCACCAGTCTAAAGATTTAAAGAAAGCAGGAGTGCCTGTACTGCACTATTACACTTTAGGAAGGCCACAGATAGTGGCTAATGTAGTAAAGGAATTGTAAGCGTAAAAGCTTAAAAGAATATAAAAAAACGGGGTTCATTTTAATGAGCCCCGTTTTTTATGCAAGTAATTTTTATTTTATCAGGGCTTTAACTACAACCTCATTTACTTTTATAGGATATTTTTTGCGGAGATCTTCCAACCATTTATCTTCCAGTACCGTTTGATAGTCGTTTATTACCAACCCGCGGGCATCTTCAAAATTGCGTGGTAAATTAGCTTCGTAAAATTTAATGAACTTAATAAAAGTTGTGCTTCCGTCTGCATTTTTTACGATGCCTGAATAATTGTCTTGTCCCGGCGCAAAAGAATTAGAAGTGCCATTTAATTGGGACAGTTCGTAACGGGCACTGTCTATCTGAAGGTCTGAAGTATTTTCATCTGCCAGTTGCCTGAACGGTTTACCCGACTTTAATGCAGCCATCGCTTCCGCAGCGGCTTTTTCTGAAACGCTGTTTACAACAAGTACATCAGCACTTTCAGCCCATTTATATTTGTCTTTGTTTGCATTAAAATATTTTAATAATCCTGCGCTGTCAATGCCGGCTTTGTTCCAAACATTTTTTTCCATTACTTCAAAAAGCATATTTCCTTCTTTAAATTCCTGCATTTGAAATTTGAAATCTTCATTGTATTCTTCAAGATGTTTTTTATAATATTCCAAAGAAGCGATGGTTAAATATTTGTTCCACAATTCTTTGGTTGATTCTCCTTTGTATTGCTCAAAATTGCCTTTATATTCTTTAACAAAATTTAGCCAGTCGGCTATTTTTACAGATCCTTTGCTGAAACTGATAACAGGTTTTTTTGCATTAATCAGCTGTTCAATATATTCTTCTTCCGGATGAATCATTACTGAATCGGCTAATCGCAAAAGTTCATCATCTTTTACCGCAACATTTCTTTTGAACCCTATCTTGGTCATGATCTCTTTTGCAAATTTTTCTTTTGCTTCACTGATGCGGGCATCCTGCTGTACTTTTTGCTTTAGTTCAAATTGTAAGGCAACGTCCGATTTGTCAGTTACTGTTGGCGTAAAGCCTAATCTTTTTACAATGTGAATTCCAAATGATGTGTTGAAAGGCTTTGTAAAATCGCCGTCTTTTTGAAGACTAAAAACTTCTTTTTCAAACGACTGATCAAATTTTCCTGATCCAAATTCAGGTAGCTCTCCGCCATTCATGTAAGTGAGCTTGTCGTTGCTGAATGTTTGTGCAACATCAGCAAAATTAGCGCCGCCCAATAACAGGCCATAGGCAGAGTCAGCTAACTGTTTGGTTAACTTTATTGTTTCTTCGTCGGCCCCCGGAGGATAAGTAAACAGCACCTGTGCTACTTTCCATTTCCCTGCATCTTTTCGCTGATCAAGCAATTTAAATAAATGCCAGGCTTTCTTATTACGGTAAGGGCTGCTTGTTTCGCCGGGCTTTAAAGCATAAATCAGGTTCTCTAATGTATAGGGAAGGTTGAAAACTGTCAGATATCCAAGGTCGTTATACTTTGCAGCAACACTTTGTGCCAGGCCGGCATAATTCGTTTTACCCGATAACAATTCTTTCTGTAAAGACTTTATAGATAGGAATTGTTTTAAACTATCTTCAGGAGAGGCATCTTCGGGAACAGCAATAGAAAAATGTATTATGTGAAGATTTTTCTGGCTTCTTTCAAATGCCTGGTCTATAAGAGCTTTCAATTCTTTTTCATCATTCATATAATTCTCCACTACCTGCCTGCGAAAATTATCTACATCTGCCTGTATTTGAGGTAATGTATCAATACGTAAATCTTTTGCTGCTTTTACTTTCAGTTTAAAATTGCTGTACAATTCAAGATAGTCCCGCAGCGATTTTTCCTTATCTGCTACCGGAGTTTTATTCTTATTATACGCTCTAAGAAACTCCTCTTTACCGATTGTATTAGTACCATAAGAAATAATAGTTTGAGCATGTACCGCAGCTGCACTAAACAGGATACACAGCAACAGGATATTTTTTTTCATCGGATGAGATATTGTTTATTAGTTAGTTATTGGCGCTTTTTGCTAGCTTATTTAAAAAGCTGCTTGTATTTTTTTTAGCTAAGTAGGACAATCTATTTTCCTTTGTTCATTTTAACCAGCAAAAGGTCATTCAACTGTTCAAAGTTTAATTTTTTACCGATGATCCTTTTTTCTTTATCCAGCAGGAATAAAGTTGGCGTCATTATCACATCGTATAGCTGACGGTAACTTGGGCGTTGCGCATCAGTTTCTGCCTGTGCCATCTCTTTGGTTTGGTACACATTTACCCAATCATTAAGTTTATGCTCGTTGATGTATTTTGTCCAGGCCGGTTTTTGGTCTTCGGTTAGTACTGCGTAAATTTTTACATTTTTTTCTTTCCATGATGCCCTGTATATTGAATCGATCCTGGGAACTTCCTGTTTACAATGCCCGCAGGTTGGATCCCAAAAAATCACCACCGTGTAATCTGCATTTACATCATATAAAGCTGCTGGTTTTCCAGCCGTGTCTACCATTTCGAGATTGGCAGCTTTTTCACCTAACAGGTTGGCCATTTGCATATAAGCCCTACGGGTGATTGTTTCCATCTGTTTTTCATTTAGCCATGGACTGAGGCCTTTGCTATGATATTTTTCAAAAAGGTGAACAAATACTTTATCCTGCCCCATGTACTTAGGATTCAGGTATTCATCAGTTAACCAGTTGAGCAGGAACTTGTACATTTCCGGCGCAGTGCGTGCCAGCAACATTTTGTAATCAAGGTCTTTGATGATACTGTCGGGTTCCTGTGAAATTACTTCCCGATAGTATCTTTCTATTTTTGGTAAAAAGAATGGCGTGCGTATAATGCGATCATCCATAAACGTTATGCCATCCCAGTAATGGGCTTTATAATAATTATAATTTTCCAAGGAGTCCTCATGGGTAACTGGTTTTTTTGTTGGATAAGGAGGTTCTTTCATAGCATTTAACAATGCTGCCATCATCGATTTTGGCTGGTTGGTTACAACACTGCTGCGATAATCGTTTAATTCTTTGTTGTAGTTATTATAGTTGTTTTCATGCAGCAGAGAATCTTCTTTTGTTTTGGCCATATTGTAAGCAGCCCGCTCCTTTTGCATTTCAGTTCCTTTAACCGAAATAAACTGTTGATATTCTTTAAAAAGCACATTTTCTTTAGATCCTATAACCTGCATATTTGCCAGGTTTGTAGTATCGGCTTTAATACTTATTACCTGTTCTTTGTCTACAAGGAAATCTGCTGTTGTGTTTTTGCCGGGAAACACGATGGAATAGATACCAGGCACCAGTGTTTTCGCTCCTTTAAACACAGCCACGCCCTCGTTATTTACGGCGGCAGAATCTTCTACATTTAGATTTTTACCCCAATGGTAGGTGAGAAAAGCAATCCCTGATTTAAAACTGGGTGTTTGAAGGGTAACTTTATAACCCTGGGCGCTGGTTACTGAAATTGCGCTAACACAAACAAAAAAGGCGAGTAATGTTTTTATCATAATAAATATAAAATGACAACAAATGTATTTAAAATAGCGCGTTCAACCCCATATCATCGTTATCCGGAACCCGAAAAATTTACATATCGTTAACAAATTGATTTCCTGTTGCTAATGTTATGTTGTGGCAAGGCTTTCAAAAACTAAGCATTTCCTTCAGTTGCAATTTAAATCTTCATTGTACAAATAACCTTTTAAGGGTTAATTTTGCGGCGTGAAGAAAAGAAAAGAACGCATACAATTAGAAAACATTGTGGTAACAGATTACGCAGCGGAAGGGAAAGCTATTGCCCGGCATGAAGGCAAAGTGATCTTTATTTCCGGCGCTGTACCCGGCGATACCGTAGATATAATGCTTACCAAGAATAAGAAAGATTGGGCAGAGGCAAGAACACTTCGAATAGTAAAACCGGCTGCCGACAGGCTCACTCCTTTTTGCCAGCATTTTGGAATCTGTGGTGGTTGTAAATGGCAGATGTTGCCTTACGAAAAGCAATTACAATTTAAGCAACAGGAAACAGAGCAGAACCTTAAGCGTATCGGTAAGGTTCCGTTACCGGATATCATGCCTATCATCGGATCGGCCAATACCATTCATTACAGAAACAAGCTTGAATTTACATTTAGTAACAAACGCTATCTTACCAATGATGAGATTAATGAAGATGGCATTGTTCCCCAGCAGGATGCTCTCGGCTATCATGTTCCCCGAATATTTGATAAGGTGATTGATATTTTTGAATGTTACCTGCTCGATGATGTAAATAATAAGATCAGAAATACTATTCGCGATTTTGCAAAAGCAAACCAGTTTGCTTTCTATGATATAAAGGAACATACAGGATGGTTACGCAATATTATTATCCGCTTTTGTACCACCGGCGAGCTGATGGTAAACATCTGCCTTAACCATGAAGATGATGCCAATCGTACATTGTTGTTAGATCATTTGCTAAAAGAAGTGCCATCTATCACTACGTTATTATATACAATCAATCCAAAATGGAACGATAGTATCTATGACCTTACTCCACAGGTGTATTCCGGCAAAGGATATGTTACCGAAAAGCTTTCTTCCGGGGTAGATGGGACGGTGTTCTCATTTATTATCAGCCCAAAATCTTTCTTTCAAACAAATACACGCCAGGCAGAACAATTATATGCAGTTGCCCGCGATTTTGCCGCTTTAACCGGCAATGAAATTGTGTACGACCTCTATTGCGGTACCGGAAGTATCGGCATATTTCTAAGCCCTAAAGCAAAAAAAGTTATTGGGGTAGAAGTGATAGAAGAGGCAATTGAAGATGCTAAAAAGAATGCGGCAAACAACCAGATTGAGCATGCACATTTTTTTGCGGGCGACACGATAAAGATATGTAACGACGAATTTTTTGCTACTCATGGAAAGCCGGATGTAATAATCACCGATCCGCCGAGAGTAGGTATGCATGAAAAGCTGGTGATGAAATTACTGGACATAGCTGCACCACGCATTGTATATGTAAGCTGCAATACGGCAACGCTTGCCCGCGATATTAATTTGCTTAGCGAAAAATATACGGTTGAAAAAATACAACCGGTGGACATGTTCCCACATACACATCATATTGAATGTGTTGTGTTACTTACAATTAAATAAACGTTTACTCCTAACTTTGATAAATGGCATACGGAAATAGTTTTCAACGCACATCGCCGGTTGTATTAAACCTGATCATAATAAATGCACTAGCGTATTTTGCGCAGGTAGCTTTTGGAGGGAGTGCTCCGCTTAATAAGGTGAACGATCTTTTTGCACTACATCATTATAAATCAGATGTGTTTCAACCATACCAGCTGGTAACTCATATGTTCATGCACGGAAGTATCTTCCACCTGCTTTTTAATATGCTTGCTTTGTGGATGTTTGGCAGCATCATTGAAAGATTATGGGGCGCAAAGAAATTTTTTATTTTCTATCTTATCTGTGGGCTCGCAGCGGGCCTGGCACAAATGGGAAATTATAGTTATGATTTCTGGCAGATTGATCATGCTACTATTAGTGCGGAACTGGACGCACAATACCAGATAGCCATGCGCATGGGTTGCACAGTAGGAGCATCCGGAGCCATTATGGGAATACTGGCTGCTTACGGCTACCTTTTCCCAAATACCCAGCTGTTTATTATGCCTATTCCTTTTCCGGTAAAGGCAAAATGGGCTATCCTTGGTATCATTGCACTTGATGTTTTCGGCGGTGTATCCAAGGCATCTAATGACAATGTTGCTCATTTTGCCCATCTTGGCGGTGCGCTGGTGGGTTTTCTAATTGTACTTTACTGGAATAAAACAAATAAACAAACTTTCTATTAAGAAGGCTGTTAACATCTTTTTGTTTTTTTCTATAGTAACTTTATAGCATCAAGTTTTCATTATGGGAGAATCGGACAGACACCAGGATTATCGTAAGTTAAAACGAAACCGTTTTACATTAGGTCAGGATAACAATGCCCTGATGAACCTATTCATATTAAATGTAATTTTCTTCCTGGTTTTACTCACCTTACAGGTAACATATTTTTTTTATCAGCAAACAGCAGATATCTACAATACCCAGGTGGTACAATGGTTTGAACTTCCGGCGAGCCTTACAAAATTTAGTGAACGCCCCTGGACGATCGTTACTTACATGTTTAGCGATACTGGCAATAACCTGATGCGCATTCTCAGTAATATGCTTTGGCTTTGGGCATTTGGCTATGTGTTGCAGGAATTAACAGGAAACGATAAAATTATTCCAATTTACATTTATGGAGGTGTTGCCGGCGGGCTCGTATTTATCGCCTCCAACTACATGATACCTCCTTTACAAAGCCAGGTTAACAATGCTGCCTTACTGGGTGCAAATGCTGGTACAATTGCAGTTGCTATGGCAACAACTACTTTATCTCCCAATCATAAATTTTTTACAATGATCAGGGGCGGAATATCCATTTGGGTGTTAATGGCAGTTTACCTTATTGTTGATTTTGCTGGTGTTGCTTCAATGAGTGCAGCCTATAGCTTATCGCATATTGCCGGTGCCCTGGCAGGCTTCCTTTTTGTAGTATTGCTTCGCCGCGGCAAAGATGGAAGTGTATGGATGAATAAATTTTACCATTGGTTCACTAATCTTTTTACTCCGGCAAAAAACAGTAATAGAAACCAATCGATAAAGAATAAAGTGTTTTACAATACCGGTAACCGCAATCCTTACAGCCGCACATCTATTGTAACGCAGCAACGGGTGGACGAGATACTTGATAAGATCAACCAAAAAGGCTATCACTTTTTAACAGAAGAAGAAAAGCAAATCTTAAAAAAAGCCTCAGAAGAGGAAAACCTGTAATTTGTTTAATGTCAACGGCATGATATTTTCCGGGTTGAGCAAACTCCGGTAATTAAAAATTAATTAGCTTTGGGAATCTCCACTTTAAGAGCTAAAAAATCATTATGAATAAAATTATTTTTGCCGCATGTATTACGGCGGTTTGTTTTTTAACTGCTTGTTCGAGTAATGAGCCAGATCAGGATTCAAGTTTAAAAGGGTCTGACACTACCACTGCGGCTACCACGCAGGTAATAAATACGGCGCCTGTAAACATCCCCGACAGCAGTGCTCAAATACTTAACCAGGCAGCTGCTACCGTAAATCCATTGCCAGCTGATATTGCATCTAAGGTAGTTGCCAATACAGCGCCCGGTATGAATCCTGCACATGGCCAGCCTAATCACCGTTGTGATATTGCCGTTGGAGCACCATTAAATTCACCGGTATCTAAAACACCTGCGCCTGCTGCACCTGCCGTGCAAACAACCACAACTTCATTACCAACACCTACAGCTACAGCCGCTAAAACAGTAACGGCTCCAGGAATGAACCCTCCGCATGGAGAACCAAACCATCGTTGCGATATTTCTGTTGGAGCGCCATTAAATTCTCCGGTTACGAAACCAGCAGCGCCAACAGTAACACCTATGGCGGTGCCGGCTGCAAAGGATCCATTGCATTAATAATATTTTCGGACTGATGTAAACAGCATCCTTAACAGGCTATTTATTTTTATCACATGTCTGTAAAAACACTGAAGCGGTTCACCAAAATATTACTTGTTACTTGTAATATTGTTGTGGCCGTTTTTCTGTTTATAGGATGTTACGGTAGCGAGTTTGATGCAGAAAAATATTGGTACACCGGCTTATTTACGCTTACTACTTTTTATCTTTTATTGTTGCTGGCAGCTTTTGCCATCTTTTGGTTTTTTGTGAAGAAGGCCCTGGTATTTATCAGCATCGCTGCTATAATTATTTGCTGGAGCAAGTTAAAAGAAGTGATCCCTTTTCGATTTGGACATGATTTCGTTATCGCTAAAAAACCTGCCCGGATTAGGGTGATGAGTTGGAATGTAGAACATTTTGATATTCTGGAACATCGTTCGCACCCAGAGCGGAAGCAGGAAATGATTAAAATGATAAACGAGTATGAACCGGATATTGCCTGTTTTCAGGAAATGGTTGCCAGCGATCGGTTTCCTGCAGCAATCAATTACCTGCCTGATTTTGTAAGCAAGTTGAATATGTATGATTACCATTATTCTTACAATCCCAAACTGGATTTTGATAGCAAACATCATTTTGGCATTATCATTTTTAGCAAGTATCCTATTGTAAACAAAGAAACAATTGCTTACGCACCCAAAGATTACAATTCAACTTTTCAATACATAGATATTTTAAAAGGCTATGATACCATCCGGATATTTAATATTCACCTGCAATCATTAAAATTTAGTAACAACAATCTAAAATATATTGAAACGCCCTCCATTAGTGATCAAGCGGATATCCAGGAATCTAAAAGTGTAATTGCCAAGTTGCGTATTGGATTTTTAAAACGAAAAAAACAGAGTGAAAGAATAAGAAAAGCGATTGATGAAAGCCCATACCCTGCCATAGTTTGCGGAGATTTTAACGATGTGCCCAACAGTTATGCATATAATCTTATTGGCAAAGGAATGAACAATGCTTTTGCAGATAAGGGAACAGGAATCGGCCGCACTTTTTACAGCATTTCACCTACGTTAAGAATCGATAATATTTTTGCCGACACACGCTTTGAAACAGAACAATATGTTCGCATCAAAAAGAAACTAAGTGATCATTTTCCCATTGTGGCAGATCTGTTATTTCAGCGATAGCATCAATCGTATTAAATCGAATTTCCGCTTTTTGCTTCTGGCACAGTTTGTATTGTCATTTTAAATCTTTATCTTGCTACAAATGAATTTAAAGGCTAGTCCATATTATTTTTACTCCTGTTGTTGCCCTTGCGGCAATGCTTAATATCTTTGCACCAATTGGTGCTGTAACTATATCAAATTTAATTTTACAGGAGCAGATTGCTCAGCAAGGCAACAATGTACAAGTGTGCGACGCCTGTGAAGTGGAGTAATGTATAACTGCCCGGAAAATAATAATAATATGCCTTTCAAAATTTATAATTCTTACTCAAGACAAAAAGAGGATTTTCAATCAATTACTCCGGGCCATGTAGGCATGTACGTTTGCGGACCTACGGTAAGTGGTGAAAGCCATCTGGGACATGCCCGGCCGTATATCTTTTTTGACATCGTTTACCGTTATCTTACTTACAAAGGTTATAAGGTTAGGTATGTGAGGAATATTACTGATGCAGGTCATTTTGAAGAAGAAGGACGGGAAGCGGAGGACAAAATCTCTAAGAAAGCCTTGCTGGAAAAACTGGAACCTATGGAATTGGTGCAGAAATACACGAACCTGTTTCATTGGGCTTTTAAGCAATTCAATTGCATAGAACCGAGTATTGAACCAACTGCCACCGGCCATATTGTAGAGCAGATAAATATGATTGAAAAAATCATTGAAGCAGGATATGCGTACATCAGCAATGGCTCTGTTTATTTTGATGTAAAAAAATATGCAGAAACGCACGATTACGGTAAACTTAGCGGAAGAATAATAGAAGATCTGCTGGAGACTACCCGCGATCTGGACGGACAGGAAGAGAAAAAAGACAGAGCTGATTTTGCCTTATGGAAGAACGCTGCTCCGGAACACATCATGCGCTGGACAAGCCCGTGGGGAGTTGGTTTTCCGGGCTGGCATATAGAATGCTCGGCAATGGCCACTAAATATCTGGGAACAAGATTTGATATTCATGGGGGAGGAATGGACCTTCAGTTTCCCCACCATGAAAGCGAGATTGCACAAAGTACCATCTGCAATCACGAGGCTCCGGTAAAATACTGGATGCACAATAATATGATCACCATCAATGGTCGCAAGATGGGCAAAAGCTATAATAACGTTATTAAGTTAACCGAATTATTTAGCGGCGATCATCCATTGCTTACGCAGGCTTTTAGTCCGATGACGATTCGTTTCTTCATTTTGCAAAGCCATTATCGCAGTCCGCTAGATTTTAGCAGCGAAGCATTACTGGCAAGTGAGAAAGCATTTAAACGTTTGTGGGAAGCATATGAAATATTAAAGCAATTGCCTGTTGATGCAGAAGACAATGCGGCCAGCGACGTAGAACTTGATCAGAAGATTTCGCAGTGGGTAAATGAATTTGAAATATTTATGGATGATGATTTCAGTACGCCGAAAGTTTTGGCCAATATGTTTGAAATAGCGCCTGTGATTAATTCTATTAAAGATGGTTTGATACCCGCAGCTTCAATAAGCAGCAAAACGATGAAAAGACTGAAGGAACAATTTAAATTGTTTCTGGAAGATATTTTTGGTTTGCAGGCAATCGCTGTGGGAAATAATGAAAAGTTGAGATCTGTGATGCAGTTGTTGATCAGTATCCGCAAAGAAGCCAAATCCAAAAAGGATTATGCTACTTCCGACAAGATACGCATACAGCTAAATGATATGGGTATTATTTTAAAAGATGAAAAAGATGGGGAGATGAGTTGGACGTTGGGTTAAGTAATTTTAAATTTCTGCCGGTTGTAAAATGGAAATTAGTGATCCATCTTACAGCCGGTTTTTTTTATGAGTGAAAGCTATCTAAATAATACTTTAGTGTAGTTCTTTCAAGTTTTTGTCTTTTAAAAAAAGGTACTAAAAATACAGTTCACACCTCGTTTTTATACAGTTCAGAGCTTTCTTCGATCTTTTTTTGTGCAAATGTGTTTCTATGTTACAAAAAACATTCAACATGAAAATCGTACAGAAATTTAACAGGCTATTTATGATAATGGCCCTAGGAACAGCACTTGTTTCCACCACATCTTGCAAAGATGATGATCCGGTTGCGCAACCGCAAACCATTAATGACATTGTAAATACCAATGCGGATTTTACAATTTTGAAAGCAGCAGTTTCTAAGGCTGGTTTAAATGCAGCGCTTTCTACAGGAACGCTAACAGTATTTGCGCCGGATGATGCGGCTTTTGCAGCATCGGGTGTTACGCTGGCTACCATCAATAGTTTATCGGCAGCAGACCTGGCAAACATCCTTACTTACCATGTAGTAGCAGCTAATGTTACAGCAGCTAATGTACCAGCAAGTGATACAGTGAAGAGTTTACAAGGAAAAAACCTTTATGCTTCTAAAAATGCCAATGGTGTTTTTGTAAACGGCAGTAGGGTGAAAACAGCTGACATTGCAGCAGCAAACGGAACCATTCACGTGATTTCCAGTATGCTTACACCGCCAACACAAACTATTGCGGAGATTGCAACTGCAACACCAGAGTTATCGTTGTTATTAACTGCCGTTGTAAAGGCGAATCTTGCTACAGCAGTAAGTTCTGCAGGAAAATACACGGTATTTGCGCCAACCAATGCAGCTTTTGCGGCAGCAGGTTTCCCTGATGCAGCCAGCATTAATGCAGCGCCAGATGCTACTATTGCCGCAGTGGTAAGTGCGCACGTATTGGGAACCAACGTTTTTGCGAGTGACCTGATCAATGCTGCTACGGTTAGTACTATTGCTTCCGGTGTTACTTTAACTGTTGGTACATCTCCTGCTTCTGTAAAAATTACGGGTAGTGCAAGTGATGTTTCTAATATTATTGTGCCTGCTGGTGTAAACATTATTGCCACCAACGGTGTTGTACATCTGATAGACAGAGTTTTACTTTAAGTAGTAATTCGCTTATTCATAATAACCTGCACCAACAGTTTACAATTGTAAGCTGTTGGTGCATTTTAATTAGCCGTTATGTTTACGCATAAATACAGGTACTTATTTGCATTGCTTCTTTCGGTATACACTTACCTGAACACGGAGTTTTGCGATATTTACAGGCATTTCGATATCAACATAGAATGGTATTATGCATTAATTACAATCTCGTCGATCAGCTTACTAATCCTGGAATCTAACAGGCTTTCCGAGCCATTTGTAAGGAAAAAAGTATCTCCCGAAAAAAATAAGGCACGTTTCCCTGTCGTTTTTTTTATAGTTGGTAGTATCTGGAGTACCATTATTACAGTAGCTGTTGTACTGGTAATGGGTATGATAATTCACCAATATTCTTTTGAGGAAAACTTTATACCATTAAAATTAAACCTTGTTTTTGCATGGCTGGTAAACTTGCTATACCACCTTATAAACACGATCATATTTTATTTTAAGGAATACAAGTCATCCCGCATTGAAGCGGAAGAAATCAAACGTTTTCATGCGCAGGCAGAACTACAGCTACTTCGCAACCAGGTGAACCCTCATTTCCTGTTTAATAATCTCAATGTATTGTCTACACTGGTGATGCAAAACAACAAAGAAGCCAACAGGTTCATCGAGGAGTTCTCTAAAGTGTATCGTTATATTTTACATAACCAGGAAAAGGAACTGGTTCCTCTACAAACGGAACTTCATTTTATTAATCCATATATTTTTTTACTGGAGAAAAGATTTGGAGAAGGGTTAATCGTATCCATCAATATTCCCGAAAAACATTATGAGAGTTTGGTAATACCTGCTGCGCTTCAGCTGCTAATAGAAAATGCCATCAAGCACAATGTGGTAAGCAGAACAATGCCATTGCATATAACGCTTCATGTAAATGGAAACAATTCAATTGTTGTTTCCAATAACCTGCAGGAAAAGCAAACGAAAGAAAGTTCTACCGAAATTGGATTGAAAAATATTATCGCACGCTATAATTTGGTTACCAACCGCGAGGTATTGATCAATGTATCAGCAACTTCTTTTGTTGTAGAATTACCATTGATAAATGTAAATTAGCAGCAGCATGAATATATTGATAGTAGAAGATGAAATGCTGGCGGCTGAAAGGCTGCGTTTGCTGCTTAAGCAATACGATCCTTCTATAAAAGTGTTGGCATGCCTGGAGAGTATTAAAGAAACAGTTAACTGGATAAAAACAAAACCTCATCCTGATCTGTTGCTGATGGACATACAATTATCCGACGGGCATAGCTTTGAAATATTTAAGCAGGTTACCATCAATAAGCCGGTAATTTTTACAACAGCCTTTGATCATTATGCTATTGATGCATTCCGTTATTTTTGTATCGATTATATTTTAAAACCCGTTACGGCTGAGGCGCTGGCAGCTGCTATTCAGAAATACCGGGCCATGAGTTTGGCATCTTTGCCGGCAGACTATAATTCCCTGGTGGAAAAGTTTCAGGAAAAAACAGTTACGCAATACAAAGACCGGTTTCTTGCAAAAGTAGGTCAACGCACTTTTTTTATTCAAACAGATGAAGTAGCTTATTTCTATGCCGATAATAAAACAATTTACCTTGCTGATAGAGAGGGAAATAAATTTATTGTGAATTACAGTATTGAAAAACTTGAAAGGCTGCTGGATCCATATTATTTTTTCAGGATAAACCGTAAAATGATCGTTCATAGTAAAATGATAGACCTGGTTAAACCCTATCTTAACAACAGGTTAAAACTTTCATTAAAAGCACTTAGAATGGACGAGGATATTATTGTAAGCAGGGAGCGTGTAACTGCTTTTAAGAAATGGGCAGAAGGTTAAGAAAACCTCTTTTGCTTTATTGTATTTATTGTCCGGTAAATGCTTAAAGATCATTACTTGGCTTGACCTCACCCCCAACCCCCTCTCCAAAGAAGAAGGGGCTTAGAACCCGCGACGAAAAGGGATTTTATCTAATCTGCAAAATTTTAGTCGGACAACATTGCTTTATTGTATTTTTTGGCAGAAATTTACCTGCCATGCAACATCTTTCCCATTTAAACAAAGATAAAAAATTACAGAAAGTAATTGCTTTGCAGGAACCGCAAGTTTTAAGCAAACGCAATAACATTCACCTGCATATTTGTGCTTCCATCATCAGCCAGCAACTCAGTACTAAAGTTGCAGATGTTATATATGCCAGGTTTCTTGCCTTATTCACTAAAAAAGTTCCAACAGCAAAAGATATCATTTCAATGCCTTTCGACCAACTGCGCAGTGTTGGGCTATCCAATGCCAAAACAAATTATGTATTAAACGTTTGTGATTTTTTTATTGATAAAAATATAACGGATGCAATGCTACATAAAATGGAAGATGAGGAACTAATTCTTTATTTAACGCAGATCAAAGGTGTGGGAAGATGGACTGCAGAAATGATTCTAATGTTCACCCTGGCAAGGGAAGATGTTTTTGCTATTGACGATCTGGGCATTCAACAGGCAATGGCGAAACTTTATAAAATAGATCTTACCGATAAAAAGTTACTGCGTGAGAAAATGATTAGCGTGTCTGATAAATGGAAGCCCTACCGCACTTATGCCTGCAGATATTTGTGGAGATGGAAGGATTCAGCAAAGAGCTAAATACTGCTCTTCAACAATGCAACAATTTGCTCCAGGTATTTTTTATCTGTTTCGTCAAAATGGCTAAGCTCTAAACTATCTACATCCAGCACTGCCATAACTTCATTATTTTTAAATACAGGTACAACAATCTCAGATCTCGACAAGCTACTACAGGCAATATGCCCAGGAAATTTTTCCACGTCATCTACTATCAATGTAACTGCTTGCTCCCAGCAACTCCCACAAACGCCTCTTCCTTTTTTAATTCTGGTACAGGCAATTGGTCCCTGGAAAGGTCCTAATACGAGTTCATCTTTTTTTACCAGATAAAAACCTGTCCACAACCAGCCAAATTGTTCTTTTAATGCTGCAGAAATGTTTGCAAGATTGGCGATTAGGTCGGTTTCGCCATCCAACAAACCTTGAATCTGCGGTAATAATGCCTGGTATTTTTCTTCTTTAGTTCCTGATGATAGTATAAGGTCTTCTGACATGCTGCAAAGTTAGCAATTTGGAAAATACCGGCCGCTGGTAGACTAGGAGCTTCTAAAATAAATAAAACAATTATCAGACTGATTTTTACCTGCAAAATCTAATTCGTGGCTTGAATTTTGAGCCGATTAATAAAACAAATTTATGACAGGATACCATCGATATAAATTATGTATAGAAGCCTGTTTAACCTGTGCCTCCCTTTGCCAATATTGTGCAACTTCCTCACTTAAAGAAGAAAGAGCAGTGATGGCAGATTGTATAAAATTACAAATGGAATGTGCTGCTATCTGTTATGCAACTGCTCAGTTAATGAGCCTCGATAGTTCAAGGGTAACTGAAATGGCCAGGATATGTGCTGCTGTTTGCGATGCTTGTGCAGAAGAGTGCGCAAAGCATTCGCCGGATCATTGCATTGAATGTGCCGATGCCTGTGTTGAATGTGCTGATGCATGCGAATTATTGATGTAAAAGTTGAACGATTAATCTTCCTCAAAAAGTTGTTGGATCAGAGAAGATTCAAATCCTTTTTGTAAAAGGTAAGTGGTAATCTTACTTTTTTTTATGAAGATATTTTTTTCCGAATGGAGGGTTTTCTTTTTTGCCTCAAATAGCTTTCGAAGAGTTTTAAGGTATTCTTTTTCATCAATTGATTTGAGTGCTGTTGAAATACAATAAGCGCTTACACCGTTGTGTTTTAGTTCGTGTTTTATTTTAACACGCCCCCAATTTTTTACCCTGAATTTTCCTCCTGCAAAGGCAATGGCATACCTTTCTTCGTTTAGATAATTTTCTTCTATAAGGGTAGAAAGCAATTGCTCTACTTCGTATTTGTACAAACCAAAACTATACAGTTTATCCTTAACTTCCTGGTGGCTGCGTTCCTGGTAAGAACAGTAATGCTTAATTTTTTGAAGGCCTTTTTCGGTCCCGATGTTTTTCTGCTGCATGCTTTTTATTACTTATTTCAATTTGCCGGAATCCCCTTTTTTTTATCAGCAGAATCTTTACAGCGAGGTTATTTACTTTTAATCAGGTTTTTTTATATTGCTGCTAAAACTGCAATTTAACCGTTTGAAGTAAATTTTACTTGTTTGATATGTCATTTTCTCCTTTCCCTTTTCAATATTGGGCAGCTTAAATTCTGAACAACTCTTCAAAATCCCCTCAAATTATCTTGCTTTCATTCCCTGCAATCTTTTATCTTTGGGCACTTATTAAATAATTCATATGAAGTTTATCGTTTCTTCTTCGGCGCTGCTGAAACAACTGCAACAAATTAGTGGAGTAATTAATGCTAATACGGTGTTGCCTATATTGGAAGATTTCCTTTTTGAGATTGAAAAGAACAAACTTACCGTGGTGGCAACCGACCTGGAAACAGTGATGAAAGTACACATGGATATTGAGGCAAAAGATAGCGGCAAAGTATGTATCCCTGCCAAGATACTGCTGGATTCACTAAAAAACATTGCCGAACAACCACTTACTTTTAATATCGATAAAAACTTCGGTATAGAAATAACTTCAGATAATGGTAAGTATAAGGTGATGGGAGAAAATCCTGATAACTTTCCACGTGAACCGGCCGCTGATGATGCCAATTCATTTACTATGACTTCATCGGCACTTGTTACCGCTATCAATAAATCTATTTTTGCTGTTAGCAGTGATGATCTTCGTCCTGCGATGACAGGCGTATATTTTGAGCTTGATAAAAAAAGCTTAACATTTGTTGCTACTGATGCACATAGGCTTGTACGTTATACCCGTACAGATGTTCAATGCCCTAAAAAAGATTCGTTTATTGTTCCCAAAAAGCCGTTGAATCTTTTAAAAAGTGCCTTGCCTGATAATGATGATGAACTAAAAATTTCTTATAATGCTAATCATCTTTTTGTTACTCATGGAGGAACAGAATTGGTATGCCGCCTGATAGATGCCCGCTTTCCAGATTATAAAGTAGTAATACCTGTAGACAATCCATATAAAATGGTAGTAACCCGTAGCGATTTCCAAAGTGCCCTGCGCCGTGTTAGTGTATTTAGTAATAAGAGTACCAACCAGGTTGCTTTATCCATTAGTGGCAACCAGTTACAACTGGCAGCACAGGATATAGATTTTAGCTTTGAAGGAAATGAGCGCATGGCTTGTCAGTATGATGGCGAAGATCTTCAAATTGCTTTCAATGCGAAGTTTCTTATTGAAATGTTGAACGGAGCAGATACAACCGAGATCAATATGGAGTTAAGCACTCCAACAAAAGCTGGTATCATTAAGCCATCAGAACAGGCGGAAAATGAAGAGCTGCTGATGCTGGTAATGCCACTGATGCTCAACAATTAAAATTATCAACAACTAATAATTAACGCTTTCGTATTTTACGAAGGCGTTTTTTTATTGCCGTTAGTGAAGGTCTCCGAACAGTATTTGTTACGGTTTTGATAATATAACAATGCCCCGGAAATCTCCGGGGCATTGTTATAAACTGATTTGTAATTTATAGCTTGTTGAAAATCTTTACGATCTTATCGTTGCTTAGCTGAACAGTAATGATATAAGTGCCCTGGGCAAGTTTGCCCGTTTCAATTATAATATTGTTTGTTCCTGCAGTAACATTTAATTTATTGTTGTACATCTGTTTGCCGCTCATGTCGGTAATAGTAACAACTGCTTTGTCAGCTTTATCTGCCTCAAGCTTCACATTCATTTGCTGCTGCACCGGGTTAGGAGCAAATGAAAGATCTGCTGTTCCAAGGTTTCGTACGTTTCTGATAGCGCTGTATTTAAAAGTGTTATCAAGATCAACTATACGTAAACGGTAGTAGTTAAAACCTTTTACAGGGCTGTTATCAGTGAACCTGTAGCTGCGTTCTGTATTGCTGATTCCTGCGGCGGCAACTTCACCGATGGAAGCATAATTGCGGCCACCATCTGTGCTGCGTTCAATAATAAACTTATTGCTGTTTAGCTCTTGCGAAGTTCTCCAGTTAAGAATATTAACTCCGCCATTGCGTTTTGCATCAAAGCTTAAAACAGTAACAGGCAACACACCGGAAATAGTGATATCATCCAGTAAAAAAGCATTACCCCATTTGCTTACACCTTCAAACCCAAGTTGTATGGTTTGTGAGGCATACGCGGCAAGGCTAACTGTTTCCTGGCGCCAAAGCGGTGTTGTAGCCGTGGCATCCGGCCTTCTGAAACCGGCAAGCCTTGTCCAGGTTACACCTTTATCAGCAGAAACAGATAGGTAGAGACTATCAAGATCTGTTACAAATATATTGTCGTGGCTCATCCAGAAACTTACAACCGGAGAAGCTACCGTTGTTAAATCAATGCAATCGCTAAATAACCTGCTTTGATATCCGTTAGAATTTCCACCACTATAACTGTCAAAAATAAATGCTGCTGTACCCGGCGCACGTGGAGTTAACGGAGTAATCTGGTCATCATTAGTATAATCGCCATCCCATATATCCCATAGTTGCCCCAGGCTTAAAGCTTGAACATAGGTGAATACCGGCTGCGACAAACCTTCTACATCTTCTACAAGAGGAAAGCTGGATAAGGTGGCTGCTGCTGCACTTACATCAATAATGGTATCATTATAAGTTGTACCATCACCGGCAAGATTTACAAAAGCGGTATCAAAGTTGTCTCCGAGGTTGTTTAGATTTATACCCGTAAAGTTAACCAGCTCAAAACCTCCTGCTGCTATTATAGCACTATTGGTAAGTGTTCCTGTAAAGCTGTTAGCTCCTCTGATACGCAAGGTAGTAGAAACCGCGCCGGCTGCAATAGGAAGCGTGCCGGCATTGTAAACATACACACCTACGGTTTGTGGTGAATTATAGCAGGAAGTTAAAGGTAATCCGATGAGAAGGGCTTCTGCATCAACAGCAAAAGTATGTACAAACTGCATGGCAGGTCTGATAGGAGTAGCTATCAGATTCGTAGTTCCTGACACCGGCAAAACTGTACTGGAGTAGGTTCTTGAACTATTTGCAAGTCCGTCTACGCTGTTGCCTAAGGTTGCTTCAAAACCAAATCCCGGGTGAAGTACGTTATCTTTTCTTTCAATCAGCACCTGCAAATTGGTGCCCGCTGCTCTGGTAAAAGGGGTTGTTAAATTAATGCCAACCACACCTACGGGAGTTGCATTGAAAGTGCCGGTGTACACTTGTGTATAGCCGGTAGTTGTGTAGGCGCCATCAGTAAATGCAGTTGTTCCAATTGGCACATTCTTCATCCACACAGTATAGCTATTAACAGCTGCAGGCGCACCTTGCAATACCATAAAAAAATTGATGCGCTGGATGGCCGAACCTGCGGTAAGAAAATTGCCAGAACCAAGTTCCGCATCAGTATAAATAGATTCACTTACAAAATACCTTGAATTGCCAATGACGAAATCATCGTAATATCCAGCTCCGTCAAATACAGAAACAGTTTGTGCAAATGAGCCTGCGCTAAAAATCGCTAAAATGAGTAGCAGGTAGACTTTCTTCATAATAAATAAGTTTTGTTTTACGCTGACATAGCAGCTCAGTCGTGTTTGGAAATAAATGAAATTTCAGGAGTTTTCGAAAGGCAGAACAAGATAGTCAAAAATTTAATTTAGCGAACATCAATTTATCATTTTTGCTTATCCAATCAGTTTGGATGCTCTCTTTTTCGGTTGGTTTTAGTTGGTTGTATGTTGATAGACAGACTAATTTACCAATTGAATGAATAGCAGGGAATCTTTCAAATGAATCAGAATTTATAATTGGCTTAATAAAGTAGTGCTATTTGAAGTGTTGTTCTACTAATCTGTCATTTGCGTTCCTTAACAATTAAAAACCAAAGATGGTTAAGGCTGAGCGTTGATTTTCGTGCTTATTGTACAACACTTTTATTCAATATCTTTATTTGATGGAAATGGTTACTGTTAGAAATTACGACAATTATTTTTCTGCCAATATTGTTTTAGCGAGGCTTCAACAAGAAGGCATTCCCTGTTACCTGAAGGATGAACATTCTGCTACTATTTACCCGATTTTCAGTAACGCAATCGGTGGTGTTAAGCTGGAAGTAGCATCAGAAAATCTGGCTGCTACTTTGGAACTATTAAACCAGTATGATGAAGAATATTTAGCTGCTGCTATATGCCCGGAATGCCATCAAGCTGCTTTTTATACAATCGAGAAAAAAGTGCCCGGCAATATTATCACAAACCTGTTAGCCAAAATATTGCCCGGTTATGAACAGGAAAAAGAAATTGAATTCCGTTGCCGCAATTGTGGATACGGTACTAAATCATTGCCGGAGAGTTTCGAAATCGATTATCCTGCTGTTAAACATTAATAAAATTATGTTACACCGTTAAGTATATAACCCAACACTTTACTAATGCTTCTGCAGTGGCAACACAAACCGCTTGTTTTAAGTTGCATAGATTTGCGATGGTAAGTAAAATCATTATAAAGATAAAATGCTATGATTAAAATAGCCATGATACCGGCAAGGTATGCGGCCACAAGGTTTCCGTACAAGCTCATGCAACCATTGGGTGGCAAAACGGTGATAAGGCAAACCTATGATAATACGCTTGCAACAGGATTGTTTGATGAAGTGATTGTTGTAACAGATAGCGAGATTATTTATAACGAGATCTGCAGTAATGGCGGTAAAGCCATGATGAGCAAAAAAACGCATGAAAGCGGTAGCGACAGGATAGCAGAAGCAGTGGTAGATATGGATGTAGACATTATCCTAAATGTACAGGGCGATGAACCTTTTGTAAATAAAGAAACATTACGGCAGATATTAGACGCTTTTAATGATGATTCTGTTCAGGTGGCTTCTGTAATGAAAAAATTTTCCAATGTTGCGTTGGTAACAGATCCTAATTATGTAAAAGTGGTCGTTGATAAAAACAACGATTCGCTTTATTTTAGCAGAAGTGTGATTCCCTTTAACAGGGATGAAAATTCTTCACCGGTTTATTATGAACATATTGGAGTTTATGCTTTCAGGAAGCAAGCTCTTTTACAGTTTACTAAATGGCCCGAAGCTGTACTTGAAAAACTTGAAAAACTGGAACAACTCCGCTACCTGGAAAACGGATTGAGGATACGAATGCTGATAACAGAATCAGTGTCTGTAAAAATAGATGTGCCGGAAGACCTAGAAAAAGCAGAAACATTTTTAAAACAAATGAGTTAACATGATTTTATAAAAACAATTATTACTCATTACGCCAAACATAATATAAAACACCGTTAAGGTCGTCGGTTATAAAAAACGAATGATCATTGTTCATCATGATATCGCAGGGCCGGCCGTGTCTGTCTGCCTCAGTTTTGCCGGTCAAAAAACCTGATACAACCTCTGTATATTGATTGCCGGTACCAATTTTCACTACAGCATTTCCACGTTCCCGCCATACACTCGTACTGCCATGCAGGCAAACGAGAACGCTGTTATTTAATGAAGTGTCTTTAAATCCTGCCAGGTGATCAAAGCCGAGTGGCGCACTGTGTGCTTTAAAACCACAAAATGCCACGGGAGGTATTTTAACCCATGCAGGTTTTAAAGAGTCTTTAAATTCTTTGTCTTCATATATCTGTTTCCTGTACTGAAAATAATAAGGCCAGCCATAAAAACCGTCTCTTTCAATTTGCTGAAAAAGATCTTCAGGTTTATCGGGACCAATCAGGTCGCGGCCCATTCCTGTTGCCCAAAGCTGGTTACCAATCCATTTTAAACCAACGGCATTTCTTACGCCTTTTGCGAAGTGTTTCACATCGCTTCCATCAGCATTCATTTCTATTATGGATGCACGCACGTCTTCCGTTTCAATACAGGCATTACAACTACTGCCAACACTTACATATAATTTATCATGGTGAAAAGTAATACTTCTTGTTAAGTGCCATCCTCCATATTTATAACTTAAACCATACGCCGGAAATTCTGTAATTACTTTTCCTGAATCAGCTGGAAAATTATCCCCACTGTTATACGTATAACGGGTAAGCTTATCCGTTTCTGCCACATAGATAAAATTTTTATAAAATTCAACCTGGTTAGGATTGTGCAGTCCATCCAGGTATGTGATAATCTTATTGAAACGTTTTGCTGAATCATTCCAATTTTCAAAAATAAAAACCCGGCCTTTGTGATTGTCGCTCCGGTCGTACATATCTGTTACAAAGAGTCTTTTGTCGGGGCTCATCGCCAAAAATCGTGGCCGCTTTAAACCTTCTGCTGCAACTGCTAACTGGTATCCCTCAGGAATGTTAAGATTAAAATGTAACCCCTTCGCCAGGCTCACGGGAACCGGTTTTAAAGCAAAAGCTATGATGTTAGTATTTATCGAAATTGCTGTATCATGAAATTTTGAAATGGAATCAGGTCTTTCTGTAATACTGATCTGTTCTGAAACGTTTTTTTGTTTAAGAGGCTTGTTTTTTTCAGCATTACAGGAAACTATAAATAATATAAGAAGCAAAAAGCGCATAGAGTGTGATTTCAGGCAATTGCAATAAAAAAGAAAAAAATAAATTAAATTTTTATTAACCGGTTAACTGCTTCATCAAGTGTTGATTCTTTTTTTGCAAAGCAAAATCGAATCACTTTATTATCAGTTCCGTTTTTATAAAAAGCAGAAACCGGTATAGTGGCAACGCCATATTCTTTGGTAAGTCTGGCAGCAAAATTAATTTCCGTTTCATTGCTGATGTTTGCATAACTGTAAAGTTGAAAATAACTTCCATATGAAGGCAAAGGAATAAATTCCGTTTGCTCCATATTATTTTTAAAATGATCTCTTTTTTGCTGCAACAATTTTCCCAGACTGAGATATTGGTTCTTGTCTTTGATGAATGTTGCTAACGCAAACTGCATTGGGCTGTTGCAGCTAAAACAATTAAACTGGTGAACTTTTCTAAATTCTTTCATCAAGGGTTCGGGCGCAATGCAGTAGCCAATTTTCCAACCGGTACAGTGATACACTTTTCCAAAAGAAAAACATACAAAACTTCTTTGATACAGATCCGGATAACGAAGTATTGATAAATGTTCTTTCCCGTCGAAGATCAGGTGTTCGTAAACTTCATCGCTAATTATATAAATGCCGGTATTTTTTACCAGAATTCGTAGTTGTGCGATATCGTTCTCATTCAGTACACTTCCTGATGGATTGTGCGGTGAGTTAATGATAATCGCTTTTGTTTTAGCATTGATCTTCGATTTTACCAGTTCCCAGTTAATAGCATAATCAGGATAGGTAAGTGGTATTGGAACTGCAATACCTCCATTGATCTCTATATTGGGAATGTAACTATCATAAGCAGGTTCAAAAAGAATCACTTCATCGCCAGGCTGCAGTATGGCAGTTAATGCCGTATAAATTGCATAAGTGCCACCTGGCGTTACCGTTATGTCAGTTTCTGGATTAATGGGAGATTGATATAACAAATGCACTTTTTCAGCTATGCCTTCCCGTAATGCCGGCAGGCCACTCATGTGTGCGTATTGGTTATTGCCATCTTTCATGGCTTTGTTCACCAGGTCAACCAAAGTTTCATTCATAGGGAAATCAGGAAATCCCTGTCCCAGGTTGATGGCTTTATGTTTACTGGCAAGGGCACTCATGATTGTAAAAATGGTTGTGCCTACAGCAGGTAGTTTACTTTTAAAATTGGTAGTCAAGAAGGGGGACAGGCTTGGTTAATACCCAAACCAAAAATAATACTTACGCAGAAAATATTGGCGTAAGATTTTGATTGCGGGGAAAATGGTTGATTGGTTTTACAGCATACATGAATGGCCTGCGTTTTCTGGCGAATAGCATAACTAAGGGGACACACCACAATATTTTACCAAGGAAAGCGGTAAAACTCTGGAAAATACGGGCATTTTTCGCTGGCACTTCATTTACTACACCGAGTATTGCCTTGCTGTTATTGCCAAATTCCCAATTTACATTACCATGTTTGGCACTGTAATATTTTTTAAGGTTATCGTTATTGCCATTCCAATTTTCATGCAGCCGTTCGCTTAGTGAAATGGTTGGTTCCATATTTGGATCAAAATAATACCAATGGTTGTTGATCTTTGTTTCCACCGCATAATGATGAGGGAAACCAACCTTTCGGTAACTGATATTTTTTTTACGTAAAATCGCCATCATTACAATAGCCTGTTGAGAGCATGCAGCGTACGGATGCAACATAATATCTTCAGGATCAACTTTAGACGCTAAACCATTACCAAAGCATTTTTCACTTACGGCGGCTATCCAGTTTTCACTAAGTTGAAAATGTGAAAAGCCATGATAAAACCTGCAACTGATTATATAGGCTAAAAGTGCGGTGTATTTCTCTGAGTATATGCTAATCATTTGAGAAGCCGCAGAATCATCTACAAATTGTTCCAGATGATCAATAGATTGTATAGAGGTGAGGGCAGGATTGAACCGTTCTTGTTTATTGTATACAGCAACGCCATTGATATCTTTTTTAATAAAGTTGGGTATCAACAGTAATAAAGACAGGGATAATAGTAATATTTTGGTCTTCATATCGGATCGTTAATTCCTTAAAATCCAAACTGAAAATGTTATAAAAACAAGCCAGCTAGATAAACAAAACGAACGATATAAATATAAATTGTGCAGAAACCCGTTATTTATAGGGTATTACAGGTATTTGTCACCTTTATTGCGCTTGATTTCAGCTACGTATTGCTTAATATCCTGTTCTTTTTCTTTTTTACAGATCAGTAATACATCTTTTGTATCTACTATTACAAAGTCTTCCATGCCCTGCAGCACTACCAGCTTTTTGTTGTCTGCATGTATCATATTTTTCGTGGCATCAATCACCACAACATTATCGCCCGCTACGGCATTTTCCAGGTAATCTTTATCTAAAGTATCATAAGCACTTGCCCACGTACCGAGGTCGCTCCATCCAAAAGAAGAAGGGATTACGTAAACATTGTCGGCTTTTTCCATAATGCCATAATCAATAGAGATATTTACGCATTGAGGATAGATTCTTTCGATGGCAGCCATTTCGTTTTCCGTATTAAAAAATTCAATTTCTGCATCAAACACTTCATGCATTTCCGGCAATAATTTTTCAAAAGCTTTTACGATATTTTTTACTTCCCAAACAAAAATACCTGCGTTCCATAAAAAATCACCGCTGGCAACAAATGTTTTAGCCAGCTCCCTATCAGGCTTTTCGGTAAACGTTTTTACTTTATAAACATTATCGCTTACTGCATAAGGCTCAAATTGAATGTAGCCATAACCTGTATTGGGATTTGTAGGTTTTATGCCTAGTGTAAGTAATGCTTTAATGTGAGAAGTGAAATGAAGCGCATCTTCACATGTTTTTATAAAGGTTGCTTCATCAGTAATCAAATGATCCGCAGGAGCACAAATCAAATTTGCATTCGGATTTAGTTTCAACAGTTTGTAAGAGATATAGGCTACACATGCCGCTGTATTTTTCCTGGAAGGCTCGCATAAAATGTTTGCAGCATTCAAAGAAGGCAATTGCTTCGCCACAATCTCGCGGTAATTTTCTGAAGTAACCACGTAAATATTTTCCAGTGGAATAAACTGAGCAAAGCGATCAAACGTAGATTGGATAAGTGTTTTACCAGTATTTAAAATATCCAGGAATTGTTTTGGGTAATCAGTTCTGCTCATGGGCCAAAACCTGCTGCCAATTCCCCCAGCCATAATTGCTACGTATTGATTCTTGTTCATATTCCGCTTTTTTTAAATAATTCCTTCTCTTATCAGATCATGTAAATGTATGATGCCTGCGTATTGTCCATTGTTGGTTACCAATAGCTGACTAATATTTTTTGTTCGCATTAATTCCAATGCTTCCGCCGCCAAAGCTTCTGTTTGTATGGTTTTAGGATCAGTACTCATGATGTCTTTGGCCAGTAAAATATTTACAACATCATTTTTTTCCAGCATTCTTCTTAGATCACCATCGGTAACTACGCCACAGATCTTGTTTTCATCATCTACCACGGCGGCAGCCCCCAACCTGTTTTTGGTGATCTCCATGATTACTTCTTTTATTGGTGTAAACTGTTTTACCGATGGCTTTTGGTTGTGAATGATAAGGTCGGATACCCTTAAATACAGTTTTTTACCGAGGGTACCACCGGGATGGAATTTTGCGAAATCTGCACTATTAAAACCTTTAAGTTCCATAAGGCATACTGCGAGCGCATCACCCATCACCATTTGGGCAGTAGTACTGGTGGTAGGTGCCAGGTTATTAGGACACGCTTCCTGTAAAACTGTGGTATTCAGTAAAATATCGCAGTTTTTTGCCAGGAAAGATTGAATATTACCAACCATGCCAATAAGTATATTACCAAAATTCTTAAGTAGTGGAATAAGTACTTTTATTTCTGGACTATCGCCGCTTTTACTGATCAGTAAAACGATATCATCTTTTTGAATCATTCCCAAATCACCATGAATGGCATCTGCCGCATGCATAAACATGGCGGCAGTTCCAGTGCTGTTGAGCGTAGCAACTATTTTCTGGGCTATAATAGCACTTTTGCCGATGCCGCTAACGATAAGCCTTCCTTTTCCGTAGGCAACCTGTTGTACAGCTTTTTCAAAATCGGCATTGATAAAATCCTTCAAACCGTTTATAGACGAAGCCTGCAGCTCCAAAGTTCGCAAAGCAACCGGTATGATGATTTCGCTATTCATTATTGAGCCGCAAACCTACTTTAATTAAGGCAGAATGCAAAGAAATGCACAGGCTGTAAAAATGATTGAATTTTTTAATTAACAATTAAAAACAACATGCGATTCAATAAAATTGGTTACCTTAATTAACAGCTTCAAAATTCTGTTAATACACAGGAATATGGCTGATATTGTTTTTAATTGCGGCTGTATTGATTTAACTTCGCAGCCCTCAATAAAAAAAACGAGAACCAGCTCATCAAATGCTAACGTTTTAGAGTAAATTATATGGCTACAAAAAAATCAACTTCAGATACAATAAAAAAAATTTCTGTTAAAACAGCTACTAAAAATAATTCCAAACTTGTTATTCCGAAGGATCTTTCAGGCCAGTTGCAAGAGCAATTTGGTTTTGATGGTTTTAAAGGACCGCAGGAGGAAATTATTAAAACATTATTAAGCGGGCAGGATACATTTGTAATTATGCCAACAGGTGGTGGTAAAAGTCTTTGTTACCAGTTGCCTGCTATGATAAGTGAAGGCGTGGCGATCATAGTTTCTCCACTCATTGCGTTAATGAAAAATCAGGTAGACCTTGTGCGCAGTTACAGCAGCAAAGACAACGTGGCTCATTTTTTAAACAGCAGTCTTAACAAAGGCCAGCAAAAAATAGTTAAAGACGATCTGGTAACCGGTAAAACAAAGATGTTATATGTAGCTCCGGAAACGCTTACCAAGGAAGATAATATTGAATTTTTTAAATCAATCCCCATATCTTTTTTTGCGGTTGATGAAGCTCATTGTATTTCAGAATGGGGACACGATTTCAGGCCGGAATACAGAAGGCTGAAAGAAGTGATGGATCAGATTAATCCGTCAATACCTATCATCGGACTTACGGCTACGGCTACCCCAAAAGTACAGAGTGATATTTTAAAAAATCTTGGTTTGCGCAAACCTGCGGTGTTTATCTCATCGTTCAACAGACCAAATTTGTACTATGAAATTCAACCAAAGATTAACCTGGAACAGACTAATAAAAGTATCGTCCGCTTTATACAGCAACACAAAAACAAAAGTGGTATAATTTATACGCTTAACAGGAAAACAACTGAAGAGCTTGCCAGCATGCTGGTTGCAAACGGAATAAAAGCGGTTGCTTATCACGCCGGACTTGATGGAAAATTAAGGGCAGAACGGCAAGACCAGTTCCTTAACGAAGATGTTCACGTAATTGTAGCTACCATTGCTTTTGGAATGGGTATCGACAAACCTGATGTTCGTTTTGTTATCCATTATAACATTCCTAAATCTATTGAAAATTATTACCAGGAAACCGGTAGGGCAGGCAGAGATGGAATGGAAGGAAAATGTATACTTTACTATTCTCACAAGGATGTTGCAAAGCTCGAACATCTCATGCGGGATAAGCCTTTGAGTGAGAGAGAAGTTGGTGCGCAATTGATAAATGAAACTGTTTCTTATGCGGAAAGCAGCATCTGCCGCCGCAAAACCTTGTTGTATTATTTTGGCGAACCGTTTGACGATAGTAACAGTTGTGGCCATTGCGATAATTGTTTAAACCCGAAAGAAAAAATTGAAGCAAAAGAAAGTGTTGTAACTGTATTGAAAGCAGTAAAAGCATTGGGTGAACATTTTACCATCGAATACCTTATTTTAATACTAACAGGAAGGGCTACCCCACAAGTGCAGATGTACAGGCATGATGCGCTCGATGTTTTTGCCAGTGGCAATAATCAGGAAGTGCATTACTGGAGCAGCCTGATCAGGCAAATGTTATTGAACGACCTGCTGGAGAAAGATATCGTAGAATATGGTGTGCTTAAGTTTACCAAGAAAGGAACGGCATTCTTAAAGAAGCCAACGTCCTTCAAGATCATACTTAATAACCTCTTTGAGGAAGCTAATGCTGACGACGAAGCGAGTGAAGCCATTGCTGCAGACGCTGGCGCCGCAGATGAGAAATTGCTTGAATTATTAAAAGAACTTCGTAAAAAAGTTTCCAAAGAAAAAAACCTTCCTCCATTTGTTATCTTCCTGGAAAGTTCAATGGAAGATATGGCCACTATGTTTCCTACTACAATGGCCGAACTGGAAAAAATCAGCGGCGTAAGCAAAGGAAAAGCCATGCGTTATGGCAAACCTTTTTTAGATATCATCATCAGTTATGTGGAAGAGAATGATGTGATCAGGCCCGATGATTTTGTAATGAAAAGTGTAGTTAACAGGAATAACAATAAGATCTTTATTATTCAAAACGTAGATAAAAAGATACCGCTGGAAACCATCGCAAAAAATAAAGATTTAAAAATCAACGAACTGCTGGAAGAAATGGAAACGATCGTTGCCAGTGGAACAAAACTTAATCTTAATTATGCAATCAATGATATGGTAGATGAGTATGAACAGGAAGAAATCATAGATTATTTTAAAAGTTGTGAAACATCCTCGTTGCAGGTTGCTCAGGAAGAATTAGCCGATAGTAATTTTAACTGGGAACAGCTTAAACTTATGCGGATTAAATTTTTATGTGAATTTGGGAATTAATTTGATAAATCAATAGTTGGTTGCCAACAGCATAGCGTATAAATGCCTGGTCCCGTTTATTCCGCTGCTTCCGTGAGTGTTGTTTTTAAACCCAAGATATAGTTCAAACAAAGACGGCAAACCGTTAAATTTGTTTCTTATTTAAAACTAATAATATGACAACAGTAAAAGCCTACGCCGCAAACGCCGCGGATGCAGCGCTATCTCCCTTTAAGTTAGATCGCAGGGATCCCGGGCCTCATGATGTACAGATAGAAATTTTATATTGTGGCGTTTGCCATTCTGATATTCACCAGGCGAGGAACGAATGGGGAAATTCTATTTTTCCGATGGTTCCCGGTCATGAAATAGTTGGAAGAGTTACCGCTGTGGGAAGCCATGTTAAAAGTTTTAAGGTTGGTGAACTGGCAGGTGTAGGTTGCCTGGTAGATTCTTGCCAAACATGCAGCCAATGTGCGGCTGGTGAAGAACAATATTGTGAGAACGGTTCAACAGGTACTTACAACAGCAAAGATAAAAATGGTGAAATTACTTACGGCGGCTATTCCACACAGATAGTTGTAGACGAAAAATTCACTTTACATATTTCAGAAAAACTGGATCTCAAGGCCGTTGCACCATTATTGTGTGCAGGTATTACTACCTATTCTCCGCTACGCCACTGGAAAGTAAGCAAGGGGCAAAAAGTAGCAATCGTTGGTTTGGGAGGTTTGGGACATATGGGAGTAAAACTTGCAGCAGCCATGGGTGCTGAGGTAACTGTGCTTAGCACGTCTGATAACAAGGAGCAGGATGCCAAAAGATTGGGTGCTACGCATTTTGTTAACAGCAGGAATGAGGTACAAATGAAGACGGTTACTGGAAAGTTTGATTTTATCTTAAATACCGTATCTGCTCCCAATAATTACGACCGTTTATTACCATTGCTTAAGACAGATGGCGTTATGGTATTAGTAGGCGCACCACCAGAGCCTTCTGCAATTACCGGCTTCAATCTTATCATGCAACGTAAAAGTATTGCAGGATCTCTGATTGGCGGCATTAAAGAAACACAGGAGATGTTGGATTTTTGCGCCGAACATAATATTGTGAGCGATGTAGAAATGATTACGATGGATAAAATTAATGAGGCCTACGAAAGAATTTTAAAAGCTGATGTGAAATACAGATTCGTGATAGACGTAGCCAGTTTGAAAGCATAACATGACGTTGATACAAAATGCCAGATTCCGGTTTGAGAGACCAGGATATTTTTTCTATAAATCCTACAAATCAAAATCCGGTATCTGGCATCGTTTTCTATAATCTTTCTAAAAAACTTTATAGTTAACTAAAATCCCCTTATTTTTGCTCCCCCGAAAGGGATTCAGGTCTTTTTACGAAGATTTGATGGTGTGATAGCTCAGTTGGTAGAGCAATGGACTGAAAATCCATGTGTCGCCGGTTCAACCCCGGCTCGCACCACAGCTTTAAAAAGCCTCGGCAGAAATGCCGGGGTTTTTTATTTTCTGCAATGGCATAAAAAACAAAAAGCTCCGTTTAAGGAGCTTAGTTGTTCTTGCGATATAATATGTTCCATATTAGCGGATTTAAAAGTAGGTGTTCTTCTTAGTCTCGCAACGGAAATACTATTGATACCACATAGATAATAACCATGCCAGAAAAAGTTTCCGAAACATTTATGGTTAATTCAATCTAAAACGCACTTGGAGTTATTTTATTTTGTGAACGGCTTAACTAATTCACTGCCATCTGACGTTACAATTTTCAAAAAATAGACAGCAGCTGCCATTCCTTTTATCGGCAAGCTTATTAATGAGCCGGGTTGTGTAATATAAAATTTTTGTGTTAGCATGATTGCTCCATTACTATTAATAATTGCAACGTTTACATATTGACTTTTCTGGATGTTTATTTCTGCCAGTAAGTTTGATCGGCCCGCTGGAGAATAAAGTCTGGAAATTGACAATGTTTTGCCCTGAGCTGTAATATTGATAATGTTTGAATAACTAATTTTACCTGCCTCAGTTATTTTTAACCTGTAAAAGTTTTTGCCAGCTAAAGGCGTGAAATCTGTGCCTGTATAGTTAGATGCCATGCTAGCTTCAGGGAGTACCTGCGTAAATATTTTTTCAAATATGCGACCATCTGCACTTCTCTGCATCTCAAATATAGTATTAGCTTCCTGCTGTTCCGTACGCCATTTAAGGGAAACAACATCATTTTTTAAGAATGCCTGAAAGCTTGTTAATGTTAAAGGAACTGGTCCGGCAAAATCAAAAATAGTATTTATTACCTGTTGAAAAAGCAGCTCATGGCCCAGATCGTTTACATGATTAGGAGTACCTGCTGCCCTGTATTCTTCTCTCAAACTATACAGACCATCATTTGTAACTAACCCGTCCCAAAAATTAATAGCAAAAGGTCCAAATGCCCTGTTAACAGAGTCTATCATGGTTACTAAGCTGTCGCGTTCAGCAGTATTAAAATCATTTCTAGGCTGAGGCGTAGTGAAATAACAGCGGGCTCCGGTTGCAGTAACCCTTGCTGACATCAGCCTGAAATTATTCATCGTTTCATATTTCGCATAGCCAAAACTTATATCATTGCTAGGTAAGTTGATAATAACAACATTTGGATTGTAGCTCAATGCCTTGGTAATATTAAAATCCATATCAGGTAATGGTCTTCCTGCAGGAGGAACAAAATCATCTGGCATTTCCTGGTAACTGTCATAAGCAGGAAATGAAATATTATAAACAATTGTGTCTTTCCCGTCTGCAATATTTTTGTTTAGATAGCTGTCCACTTTTCCTGCCCATGAATTGCTATATGTAGAGGCACCTGTGCCGTATGCAGTAGACGAACCCATTATCACCACTTTCATTTGAGAAAACGAAAGGGTACTAATTAATAGAAAAAGGATTGTTGAAAGGGAAGTTCTTAAAATCATGATCTCTTAGGGTTTTTTGATAGGCTTAAATTGGATAAGGTCGTACAAAATTCGGATTTTAAAAATCAGCTAAATTTTATTTATAGCAAATTTTATAAACAATTATCCAACACTCACTTTATAAAGCATTAAACGAGCCAGATTATTTAGCTTAGAGAAGTGATTTTAATGGGGAGATTCATCAACATCAAATTAAAGTACGTTAATATTTTGCCAAAGGATTTTCTTTTTAACATTATGAAGATGATAATGTAAAAAAGATATCTTTTAACAAGTATAAATATTAAATGTGTGATAGGAGAATTCTTAATACTTGTGAATCTTTAATCAAATAAACCATCATATTAAAATACTTTAGCAATGATTGCAAAGCGCTAATTTTATAATAATGTAAATTAGTTCTCGAATTTAAAGATCAACTATGTCATCCCTTACTATAAGTACAATACAAACCAGCCTATATTGGGAAGATAAAGCTGCGAACCTGGATATGTTTGAAGAAAAGATTTCGAAGCTCCGGCATAAAACAGAAGTGGTGATCTTGCCCGAAATGTTTACAACAGGATTTAGTATGAATCCAGCCTCATTGGCAGAGGGCATGGATGGCATTTCGGTTCAATGGATGAAAAGAGTAAGTGCAGAAAACAGGATCATCCTTACTGGCAGTGTTATTATTGAAGTTGACGGAAAATTTTATAACCGACTGATCTGGATGTTGCCCAATGGAGAGATGGGCCACTACGATAAGCGCCATCTTTTTGCTTATTCACATGAAGACAAATATTACCAAGCAGGAAAAAAGCGTTTGATCTGTTCTGTAAAAGGATGGAAGATCAACCTACAGGTTTGCTACGATTTGCGGTTCCCGGTTTGGGCACGACAAACGCCACATACATTAAACGACAAGGACGCGGAATATGATGTATTAATATATGTAGCCAATTGGCCCGAACGTAGAAGCCACGCATGGAAGACATTGCTTTGTGCCAGAGCAATAGAAAATCAATGTTATACAATAGGTGTAAATAGGGTTGGAAAAGATGGTAATGATATTTATTATAGCGGCAACAGCCTGGTGATAGACCCTTTAGGAGAAGTACTTTATCATAAGGCAGATGAAGAAGACATTTTTACGATCACATTGAAAAAAGAGAAACTGGAAGAAGTGCGGACTAAATTTCCTTTTTTAAAAGATGCCGATGCGTTTGGAATGAGGGGAGATTGATTGCATTCTTCTACTGGGAGGTTACAAATAAAAGCTATCGTGTTGATTTTAAAATCATCTCACTGGCAACTTTCATTTTTTTGTCGTAACCATTCATTAAAGCGTCATAGCTTGTTTCTACCAGGATATCCGGCACAACACCCGACCCATTTTTTTCTGAGTGGTTATATTGTACCAGCCTGAACAAGGGTAACCTTACCCTTAATTTTGTTGCTGGTAAAATTATATCCGGAATCATAATGCCATTATTGCCATACCAGCCTCCTCCGGTTTCCTCACCAATTAATTCAATTCCAGGTTGGCCTTTTACTGCATTGCAAAACAAAGTGGCAGCAGAAAATGTTGGTCCGGCAGTAAGCACATACAGGTTACCGTTATAATGAATATTTTTTTTAGGATTGTAAGTTTTTTTCTCCAGATGGTTGATATGATACAAACCATCTTTCTTTTTTTTGGTAATAAAAATCAGTTCAAGATTGTTTAGGAATTTTCCTTTTATATATTTTGTGTAAGGTGCAAGATTATTGGTTTTGGCATATAAGCTATCAGCAACAGCAAATGGTTTCCTGGTTACATATTTTGTAAGCAAAGTGGAAAGCCCTACTTTGCCACCACCGTTTAACCGGATATCCAGTACCAGATTTGTAATATTTTGCTCTTTCAATTTTCTAAACGACTGTCTGAAAAACTGCCTGAGCCTTCCGTCAGAAAAAGAATTGAGCTTTATTACTGCAAATTTTCCACTACTATCAATTTTAAAGGAACGGTAAGATTCCAGCCTTTTTTGTTTAGTAATTTTGGGATATGGTTCTTTTACAATTTTCTTTTTTACAGAATCCTTTACAGGCATATAAACAGGAAGTGTAGCGGATTTTGTATTTCCGGCACTGTCAATATAAGTAACGTTATAATTCTTGCTGATACCAAATATGTTTCTGTGATAATAAGGAAAGTTTGCGCTCATCCTGATGTAATTCATAGAAGTTGCATTTCCATCAATTGGTAAATAGCTGAACATGATATCCTTCAGTTCATTCGTGTTTAACCCGTTGACAGATGTAACCAATGTTCCTTTTTTAATCAGACTGTCATTTTTATTCAGGTTTATCATCACCAGCATGCTATCATTCCATATTTTCATATACAATGGAAAAGCAGGGAATGTTTTTTTCTTTACCCATTTCGTATACGCTTTACTCATACTAACGCTTGTATGTCCGCATTGAATTTTAGCTACCAGCGGAGCCAGTATTTTCCATGCGTATTGCTGTTCCGTCATACTATCTTTAATTAAATCGTAGTATTTATAAAAATAGAAATCCATGCTATCTTTTGGAGTGTACCAGTATAACGAAGGATGTTTTTGCTCCAGGATGTTTTTTAATAAGACATAATCCTGCTGCAATGCCACTCGATCATATTTTTTTAAAGGGGAATAATTTTTTCTGCTTCCTAAACAGGAACAGAGAAACAAGCTCAGTATAAAAAACAATGCATTTAAAGATCTGGCCATAGCGGGTTTTGGAAATACGGGCTGAAATTAATTATAATTAAGTTAAGAATAAGTGAATGAGTAATGGAATTAAAATCTATTCCTCTTAATTATATCAAATGGTTATTTCAATTATTCACCACTAACAAATTTTATATCGCTTTTATCGTCCTGAATCAAGTTTGCCATTGTCTTCAACACATTCTGCATGATCAGTTGTAATTGCTCATCTTTTTTCTGCATACTGTGTATCACGGCATTCAATAGTTCCTTTTCAAAAGCAGGTTGCCGACTTTTTTCATTGTTGTGTAACTGGTTTCCCAAAACTTCATAAGTTTCCTGCGGATCTGCAAATAGTTGTTCTACGGAAACATCAAGACCTGCAGAAATATCTTCCAGTTGGCTCAGCGTGATATCAGTTATATTGTTTTCGATATTACTGATGGCAGCTTCAGAAAGTTCAAGAGCAGAAGCCAGTTCTTTCTGTTTAATGCCTTTTATATTTCGCCATTTACGGATGTTTCCACCGATTTTTAATTTGTATTCTTTGTTTAGATAATTTTTCTTTTTCATAATCCCTTTATTAAAGCATAAACTTATAACATGCTTCTTTAATACAAGCAGTGACGGGCACAGTATATCAACAGAAAATCAACAATTTATTTTGATTGTTACCACGGTATTTGCCGGCTAAATAATTTTATTATACTGCTAAATAATGTTTACTGATTAAAAAGTAAAATCTGTTTTTTATTTTTCACATTTACAGTATAAAAATTTGAAATGAGGAAGGTGATTATTTTTGTGGTAGGGTTTATATTAATTGAAATCTCAGTGTATGCGCAACAAGATCTGCAATTTTCTCTTCAAACAGATGCAGGCACCTTTACCATATCAAAAAATTCAGAAAACAAAGATTTTCTCTCAATGCCACTTGCAACCTGGAATAAAATAGTTGCGGGTACAAAATACGTCTTGTCAGAATTGCCAGATAATAGAAGCCTTTTTCTCTGTGTTGAAATTGCCGATTGTAAAAATGGGTTTTGTAACAAGGGGATTGGTTTTGGTTGTAGCATTTTTGATTGCTCCGATGATAGACGAAAAGTAGTGGAACAGGTAAATAACCACAATCGGTTTTGTGTTGTTGTAGTAACCAAAATCTCCGGCAGCTCGGTAAGATTAGTTTTTAATGATAATGTTGATTGGAATAGTCTGAATGCTGAATAGCATTCAGAATTTTTAATAATAAAACTGAGGATATGATAAGCGTGAGAATAGTAATATTATGTACAACAATTTATTTTACCGGCATCTCAGTATATGCGCAAAGTTTTTCTCTGGGACAGAATTTGATCATTCAACCAACACAGGTAATAACGGATAATTACACAGTTGTTGTACTGCAAAAGGAAATAGATACCGAGCCATTTTTCAATCGGTTTGATAAAAGCAATCCATATACTTACCTGCAGTTAATTAATGATATTAATGGAAGAGATTCCCATATTCTTTACCAGACAAATTTTTTAGGAAGCATTTTATTTCTTGCCTATAGTAATAATTTATCTGTTTATTTTAATGCCAGAGAGAGGCCTTTAAATGTTTTTCAGAATTGTATCCGGCAAAGCAATGGTCATATTTCTGCTGTTCAAAATGTAACTGCCACGATCAATTGCATTCTGCAGCGACTTGAATTTTGCAGTGGAAATTAAGATAAAAGTCAGTTATAGTTTCCGAAAAAAGCATTCACAATAATCTATTTCAAATGATTCCAACCTTGTGCTATCAAAGCATGTTTATTTCCACCGCGGGTTATCAATTGTTGCCCTTCAGATGCTTCTGTAATGTAACCGATAATAGAAATGGAAGGGTTTGTTTTTATCTTTTCAAACTCCGATTGGGAAACTGTAAAAAGTAATTCGTAATCTTCGCCGCCACTTAGTGCACAGGCTGTAGGATCGAGTTCTAGTTTGTAAGCAAACTCTTTTGCTTCTTCATTAAACGGAAGTTTGTCTTCGTATAAAACACATCCAACATTGCTTTGTTTGCAGATATGCAACAGGTCGCTGCTTAATCCATCGCTGATATCAATCATGCTGGATGGGATTATTTCTGCTTCCGAAAAATATTCTATAATATCTTTTCTTGCTTCTGGTTTCAACAGCCTGCCTACAATGTAGGCTTGCCCTTCCAGATCAGGTTGTGCGCCTGTTTCCTCAAATATCTTTTTTTCTCTTTCAAGTAGCGTTAGTCCTAAAAACGAGCCGCCTAATTCTCCGCTTACGCAAATCAGATCATTTACTTTTGCAGTGTTTCTTTTCACATAACTATCCGGTGCTACTTCTCCCAAAGCTGTTACACTTATTACGAAGCCGCGCTGAGAAGTGCTGGTATCGCCACCAATAAGATCAACACCGTAGGTTTCGCAGGCTGCATACACGCCGGCATAAAACTCATCCAGCGCTTCTACGCTAAACCGGTTGCTAAAGGCAATACTCAATACAATTTGTGTTGGAGTAGCATTCATTGCATATATATCACTAACGTTTACCACTACCGCTTTATAACCGAGATGTTTTAACGGAGTATAAGAAAGATCGAAGTGGATACCTTCCAGCAAGAGGTCGGTTGTAACAACCGTTTGCCTTCCAAAGTGATCAATCACAGCAGCATCATCACCAACGGCTAAAATGGTTGAGATATTTTTGGTTTCATTATTTTTCGTAAGATGGTCTATCAAACCAAATTCTCCAAGAGAAGATATTTCTGTTCTTTCCGACATACAATATATTTTATTAAGCTTTTTTTATTTAATCTGGTATGTAATTTTGGTGTTGATGCTATTAAAGGTCTGCTCCATTTACAATTTGCAGCAGCTGGTCGTGTATCAATCTGTTGCTGGCAATTAAATGTGGTTGGTAGGGCGAATAAGGCTCACCGTTAAAGTCGGTTACTCTACCACCAGCCTCTTCTACAATTAAGTATCCGGCCGCACTGTCCCAGGCCTGTAAACTATGCTCATAGAAACCATCAAATCTTCCTGCTGCTACCCAACAAAGATCAATAGCTGCACTACCCAGCCTTCTAACCGGAATTCCTTTTCTAATTAATTTTTCAAAAACCTGTATGGGGCCATTGGCTGAATCGAGGTAGGTATACGGAAAACCCGTAACCAGGCAACTACTTTCCACCTCGGTTTTACTGCTAACCGCTATTACTTTATCGTTCAAGGTTGCTCCGTATCCTTTTTCTGCAAAGAAAAATTCATTCATGATTGGATTATAAACAGCTCCCATTATCATTTGTCCGTTTTCTTCCAAACCAATACTAACACAACAAATTGGAATACCATTCGCAAAATTAACCGTTCCATCTATTGGATCGATGATCCATTTATAGGCACTGTTAGAAGGTATTTCGCCGGTTTCTTCCGTTAAGATAAAATGATCGGGATATGCTGTTCTTATTACTTCTATGATCGCTTTTTCTGATGCATAATCCGCTTCTGTTACCAGATTATTTATGCCTTCTTTATTAGAAACTTTAAATTCGCCATTAAAAAAATGCATCAATTGCCCTGCACCAGCCTGCACTGCATTTAAAAGCGTTGTTTTTATCATGATGCAAAGATAGGAAGGGTAAACGGGATGTTAAGATGTGGCGAGGGAAATGTACAAACTTCAAAAGGGTATCATTAACTTGCAAACGTTGTTGTACGCAGTATTCACCACTTATAACCTTAAACGCTTTTGCAACTATCTGTTATCATAGTTAACTATAATGTTAAATGTTTTTTGGAGCAATGTTTATATTCTGTTCTGAAAGCTAGTACGAATATTCGTGTTGATATCATTGTAGTGGATAATTGTTCAACGGATAAAAGCAAGGAATGGCTGGAGCCTCAATTTCCTCAGGTAAAATTTTTCTGGAATTCGCTCAATGAAGGATTCTCAAAAGCAAATAACCGGGGATTAGCAAATGTGAATTCAGATTATATATTGTTTCTTAACCCCGACACTATTTTACCGGAGGATTGTTTTGAGAAATGTGTTGATTTTTTTAATAGTCATAAAGATTGCGGCGCACTGGGAGTAAAGATGGTAGATGGCTCGGGCAAATATCTTAAAGAAAGCAAGCGTTCTTTTCCATCCCCCTTAACTTCCTTTTTTAAACTGTCAGGAATATCATCCTTATTTCCATCATCAAAAATATTTTCAAAATATTATGCCGGGCACCTACCCGAAAACGATAGTAATGAAATAGAAGTTTTAGCGGGAGCATTTATCATGATAAGCAAAGCTGCGCTTAATAAAGTGAAGGGATTTGATGAAGATTTTTTTATGTATGGAGAAGATATCGACCTATCTTATCGCATCCGCGAAGCTGGCTTTAAAAATTTTTATTTTCCCGGAACCTGTATTATTCATTTCAAGGGAGAAAGCACCCGGCGCGATACAATAACATACATCAACCGATTTTATGGCGCTATGAATTTGTTTGTAAAAAAGCATTACAACCATCGCAAACTAACAGCATTCACCATGTGGCTTGCTATTTCAATCAGCAGGTTGCTGGCGTATGCTAAGAATACGGTTACAAATATTTTTTCTTCTGCGAAAGTACCTGCCAGCAAAACGGAAACATTGATACTTGCATCCCAGCCTTACTTTGATAAATTGATTCAGTTAATAAAGTATGCAAATCCACCACTGGTTATTCAGGGTAGAATTTCTACCGGTAAGATGGATAAAGGATTTTCAATGGGAAGTTTACAGGATATAGAACTGATCCTCATAAAAAATAAAACGTCAAAAATTATTTTTAGTGATGAACAGTTGAGTTTCAAAAAAATAATTGATCAGGTAATTCTATTGAAAGGCAAGGTTGATTTTTTGTTTCATGCTGTTGGAAGCAACAGTATTGTTGGAAGCAATAGTAAAAATAGTAGTGGTGTTGTTATTGCAAAAACTGACATGTAAGTCGGTTGTAGCGTATCAATATATCTCAGACTGTACTTTTAATCTTGTCTAACCATTTTATCAATAGAGCTTCATCAAATTCAGGGTTTAGTACCTGCTCGTTAAATTTAAAGCCTTTTACTTTTTCCAGAACAGACTTTAAAGAGAAATTCTCCTGTCTTGCAGAATAGAATAGTCCCTTCTTCATTAAAATCCTAGCAAGGTATTCCTGTTCCGTTTGTCCTGGTGTTGGCACCAATATGGCTTTTTGATGGAGGCTTACAAGGTCCATTATGCTAGAATAACCACTTCTGGCAATAACCAGTTCAGCTTCCTGCATAAGTTGGTTAAGTTCTTTTGACGACAGGTGATTGAATACAGTTACTTTTTTATTTTCAATGCTAATTGTTTTCTGCTCGCCAGGCAATCCTCGTAAAAGCACTACTGATAAAGTTGTATCCTTAAGTTCGTTCAGGAAGATGGTTTCAAAAATCGTTCGCTGTGGTTCGGGTCCGGAAACAAGGATCAGAAGATCGATATTTTTCTTCACTTGCACTTTTGTGCACCTGGATAATATTCCCAGGTATGAAACGGGAGTGACAGGTAAAATTGCCGGGTGTGATAATTCTTCTGCGAGGTTGATACTGCCAGCCAGATCTGGTACCCAGCAGTCGTTAAATTTGTTGATATAAGAGTAGTTAATTTTCTGCGCCACGCGATTTAGCCAGTTGTTTCCTGTTTGAATAGATAATTGATGGGTGATAAATACGGAAGGGATGTTGTTATTATAAAGCCCAAAGCGGTTATCGGAAATGACTGCATCAATCTGATGTTCAAGGATCACGCATTGGAGCCATTTTTGTTCCATTCTTATGGCATTTAATACCTTGGGCAGCTGGAAAAGTAATTTAATTAAGAGATTGTTCCTGTGCTTGCTATAGCTAACGCGGTAGCCTTTCAATGGTAAAATTACTATTTCGGGAAGTTCTTTTTCTAATAATGCAATTATTTTGCCTTCGCCTGCAACAAATACTTCTACCTGTTGTTTTATAAGGAGGCGAATCAAAGGAATGCAGCGTGTAGCGTGGCCAAGTCCCCAATCCAATGGGACCAGCAAAACACGTTTTTTTTCCTTTATTCTGTTAATTTTCCTTATTTTCATTAAAAGAACGCAATATTTATTAGTGAAAATAGTTTAATTTGGTAATCTGAAGATTATGAAAAAAGGAATAAGGTTATCATCGCTGTTTTTAATTGCCATTTGTTTAATTGCTACGGGTTGCTCTGCGTCCAGAAAAGGCCAATGCGGTTGTCCAAATAAACAAGGAATGATTGGTTACAAATAAAAAAAATTGTTCAAAGAATGAACAAATCTAACCGCGATTTATTGGTATTGTTCAAGCAGGAATTAATGACACCACAAGCTATAGAGCATGAGGTTAGTTGGCTGCACGAGCTACTTTTTAGTGTGGAGCGTATGGATAATTTTATCAGGGCACATGAGCTGATTGATTTAAATCGTTATAAAATAACGAACACAGCCTTTGATATCAAAAAAAACATTAGAAGAAAAAAAGATCAACCTTTTGTTTTCCTAAACAATAAGAATTAACGTAAAAAAAACCTGCATAAATTGATGCAGGTATCTTTCTCTTTTATTTTAAAATCCACTTATACATTTTTCGGTAACGCTGCGAATTTTCATTTGTTGTTTGTATTGTTTATTTCAGCTTTGAAAGGGCCTCCTTCAAATTTTCAAACACCGTATCTATCTCTTCCTTCTTGCAACAACCTACGCTAAGCCTGTACCAGTTACTCTCTTTGCCTGCACCAAAATATCCGAACGGAACTAATGCCAGTTTTGCTTCACTAAGTAAATATTCAGTTACAGCATCTTGATCTTCTAATACAGTGCCATCAAGTGTTTGCTTGCCTACAAGGTCTATCTGAACGGTAAGATAAATTGCAGCCTGCGGTATAATTGAATCAACAGAAAATCCTGCAGTTTTTAATGTCTTAAATCCTTCATACAATTTTCTTAAACGAAGATTTATTTCATCTTTAAAGTGTTTAAGATAATCTTGTACAGCGGTATCATTGGCCAGAAATTTAGCAACCGCTTTTTGTTCACCCATAGGTGCCCAAGAACCAATGTGACTGTTTAAGGAACGCATTTTCACAATTAATTCAACTGGCCCCATCGACCAGCCAACTCTAACACCCGTAGCGGCAAATGCTTTACTTATGCCATCAATAAAAACGGTGTAATTCTTCATTTTCGGCCTCAATGAAACTGGGTTATAATGGTTGGTTTCACCGTAAGTAAGCGTCCAGTAAATCTGATCATACATTACATATAATTTTTTTTCATTTTCCCCTCTCGATTCATTCTCTGCAATTACCAGGTCGCAAATCGCTTCCAGTTCTTCTTTCGAAAAAACAGTACCTGTCGGATTTAAAGGAGAACAAAGCGCCAGCAAAGTAGCTCCTTTAATATGAGGCGCGATCTGGGCAGCAGTGGGCATGAAATTATTTTCTTTTGTGGCTTCAATAACTATGTGCACTGCGTCAGTAAAATGAGCGTAATGGTTATTGTTCCAACTTGGCACCGGGTAAATTACCTTGTCACCTTTATCTACGATACTTCTAAAAACTGCATAAATAAGCGGTCTGCCTCCGCAAGCGATCAAAATTTCAGCTGGCGTATAGCTGATACCTTCATTTTTTTCTATAAATTCGGCTACCGATTTCCTCAATGCCAGTTCCCCTTCGGCAGCAGGATAAGTTGTATAGCCATCTTTATATGCCTGAATGATTTCCTGTAACAACATATCAGGAATAGGAAACTGAGAAGAATCGAAATCGCCGATGGTATAATTAAATATATGTTCTCCATTCTTTATTTTTTCTTTAATAGCTGCCCCAAGCCTTACAATCTCAGAAGCTATCAATGTGTCTGCCAGGTTACTAAGTTTAATTTTACTCATATTTTGTAAATTTTTAAAGCATTTTGAGATCAGCAAATGTAAATGTTAGCTTCAGGAAAACAAAAAAGATACTGGGTTATTAAATCCACAATTTGGTAAACATACATTTAATCTGTTGGTGTTGAATTTTATAAAAGGAATTAAATAGATTATTGAATTTTTGTAAAACGATTAATAAAACAACAATAAAATAGCGAAGAAATGCTATATTTACTATACAAAACTGCATTTTACTGAAGAAATCCGTTTTAGTAACAGAAAGCATGTGATTTAAAAATGGTTAATTAGCTTTGCATCAATTCCAAAACAATTTGGCTATTTATTTTCAATAAGAAGGTTAGTTATTATGTTCAATTTAATACTCTTTGGCCCTCCGGGCAGTGGAAAAGGTACGCAAAGCGAGAAGTTAATAGAACGGTATGGGTTGAAACACCTGAGTACGGGTGACCTGCTCCGTTCTGAAATTTCCCGCCATACTCCTTTAGGGCTGGAAGCTAAAAACCTGATGGATAAAGGCCAGCTGGTTCCTGATGAAGTGGTGATCGGCATGATCAGTTCTGCACTGGATAAGCACCCTGATGCAAAAGGTTTTTTATTTGATGGGTTTCCCCGAACGTCTGCCCAATCTGAAGCTTTAGACAAACTACTTGAACTCAAGCATTCTTCAATTGGTGTAATGTTGGCACTTGAAGTGAGTGAAGAAGAATTGGTAAGGCGCCTTTTAAAAAGAGGCGAAACCAGTGGTCGCAGTGATGATAACAATGAACAGGTAATAAGAGCTAGAATTGTAGAATATCATGATAAAACTGCTGCTGTTGCTGATTATTACAGGCAATTTGATAAAGTGAAAATGGTGAAAGGTGAAGGAACTATAGACGAAATATTTGAAAGTTTGTGTAAAGAAATTGATGCACGGATAAACACTAAGATTTCCTGATAATTATTTATGCCCGATAAAAAACAAGATTTTATAAGGTTTCAGTTGTTCTCTTCTCTTGAAGAAGCAACACCAGATGCAAAGGCTCATTGGGGCAAAATGTCGGCCCAGCAAATGATAGAACACCTGGGTGATTTTTTTGACATTTCTTCTGGTAAATTAAAGTTTGATTTAATTACTCCCGCCGAACAATTACCCAAATACAGGGAATTCCTGCTAAGCGACAAAGCATTCCGGGAAAATACCAAAGCTCCCGCAAGTATTATCGGCGATGAGCCTCTGCCGTTACGCAAAGCTTCCATTGAAGAAGCGTCAGCTGCACTCAAACAATCTGTAGAAAGTTTTTTTATATATTATGAAAACGGGAATGCAATACCTACAGTTCATCCTGTATTTGGTCCGTTAAGTTTTGAAGATTGGATATTACTACACTATAAACATGTAGCGCACCATCTCCGGCAATTTGGCCTTAAGAGTTATATCTAACTATCTATAAAATGAATAACGGAAGCCTGAAAGGGCATTCCTTCAACAAACATTACATCTTGTTTTACTATCTTATTAATTGTAATGTGTAATCATTTGCATTCGCCTTTTGTCCAGGTTTTTACACCTGCACAAGCTGCTGTACACGCATTTCCATAAATTTTCCCATCACATCCACAAACCGGGTCGTATTGCATCGTACAAATACAGTCCTTAACTTCCGGCCCTTTGCAATCGACAGCGGTTTTTTTACAGGTTGCCTGGCATAAGCAAAAACCCATCAGCAGTAACAGTAATATTTTCATAATTGTTTATTAGTTGTTTGAGGATACAAATATAACTTTGCGACAAATGCACCATATGGATAAGTTGGGAAATTATATACTTGGAAAAAGAATTGATGGCGATGGCGAAGGACAATTACTTTATAATGCCGTTACCGGTAAGCCAATAGCAATTGCTACTACAGAAGGATTAGATTTTGAAGCAATCTTACAATATGCACGCGAAAAAGGAAACAGTGCTTTACGTAAAATGACTTTTCAGGAACGAGGAAGAATGTTGCGGGCACTTGCATTACACCTGATGGAAAAAAAAGAGCTTTTCTATAAAATCAGTTACCAGTCTGGCGCTACAAGAGTAGATAGCTGGATTGATATAGAAGGTGGTATTGGCAATCTTTTTTCTAACGCCTCCCTTCGTAGAAAACTACCAGATGAAACTTTTTGTCTTGATGGAGATCCAATTCCGCTGAGCAAACAACATACTTTTATGGGTCATCATATCCTGGTGCCCAAAGAAGGCGTTGCGGTACACATAAATGCTTACAATTTTCCTGTATGGGGAATGCTGGAAAAAATTGCGGTTAACTTACTGGCAGGAATACCCGCAGTTGTAAAACCTGCCACAGTTACCTCTTACCTTACAGAAGCAGTTGTAAAAGAAATAGTTGCTTCAGGTATTTTGCCTGATGGAGCTTTGCAGCTGATCTGCGGCAGCGCGGGAAACATACTCAATTTTGTGAATTCTCAGGATGTTGTAACATTCACAGGCTCAGCTTCTACAGGTTTAAAGTTAAAGTCGCACCCTGTCATTTTAGGAGAAAGTGTTCCTTTTAATATGGAAGCCGATTCACTCAATTGTACCGTATTGGGAACCGATGTTGAACCAGGCCAACCTGAATGGGATCTTTTTATAAAAGAAGTAAAAAGAGAAATGACTGTAAAAGCAGGACAAAAATGTACCGCAGTGCGACGCATATTTGTTCCTGAAAATAAAATAGAAGCGGTATGGAAAGACATTGCTGCGGAGTTAAATAAAACAGCTATCGGAAATCCATTGAACGAAAAAGTAAGAATGGGATCTCTGGCAGGATTGGGGCAAAGAGAAGAAGTGCGCACGCAGGTTCAAAAATTACTTGCAACTTCTGAAATTATTTATGGATCACTTGATAGTGTTGCTGTAATTGATGCAGATGCAGAGGAAGGCGCTTTTTTAAGCCCAATGTTGTTACTGAATAAAACGCCTTTTTCATCGCAGGAGCCACATGATATCGAAGCTTTTGGTCCGGTAAGTACTATCATGCCTTATAAAAACACTGCTGATGCGGTAGAACTGAGTAAGAAAGGAAAAGGAAGTTTATGTTCATCTATCATAACAGCCAATGCAGCCATTGCAAAGGAGTATGTGATTGGCGCAGCAACACATCACGGAAGAATACTGGTACTTAATAGTGATTGCGCAAAAGAAAGTACAGGTCACGGCTCTCCGTTACCGTTATTAGTTCATGGTGGGCCAGGAAGAGCGGGTGGCGGTGAAGAAATGGGCGGATTGAGGGGAATTAAACACTATCTGCAACGCACTGCCATACAAGGTTCTCCAACAATGATCACTGCTATCAGTAATGTTTTTCAAGCGCATGCAAAAGGGAATACAGGTGGCATACATCCATTTAAAAAATACTTTGAAGAGCTGAATATTGGTGACCAGATCACAACCGAAAAGAGATTGATAACTTCTGAAGACATTGATAAATTTGCAGCCTTGAGCGGCGACCATTTTTATGCGCATTTAAAAGCCACAGATTTTGAAGGTACTATGTTTGAACAACAGGTTGCCCATGGTTATTTTATTATGAGTGCCGCTGCCGGATTGTTTGTAGATAGCTACGAAAAAAATCCGGTACTATTAAATTATGGAATTGATGAATTACGTTTTACGAAACCGGTTTATCCCGGCGCATCCATGTACATTCGGTTTACTTGCAAAGAAAAAATTGCACAGGAATTAAAAGAAGTAAATCCTGATGTTGAAATGACAAAAGGTTCAGATATTCCTAAAGGAATAGTGAAATGGTATGTAGAAATGTTTGATGATACTGATGAAGCGGTAGGCGTAGGAACTATTCTCACCATGGTTCAAATGAAAAACAAGATTTAATAATTCAGAAAAAATAAAAATAGCAGTATGATAAAAGAAATTCAGGAAGGCTATGTAAAATCGGAAACTCATAATGGTGTTACCACAATTGAATTCTTTCATCCACAAAGTAATTCTTTACCAGGTAAGATATTAGATGAGATGGCAAAAGAAATACATTTTGCAGGTACACATGCAGAAAGTAAAGTGATTATTTTAAAAAGTGGAGGAGACAGAGCATTTTGTGCGGGAGCTTCCTTTGATGAATTATTGCAGATTAAAACCGAAAAGGAGGGATTGCATTTTTTCAGTGGTTTTGCTCATGTGATAAATGCCATGAGAAAATGTCCGAAATTTATCATTGCCAGAATTCAGGGTAAATGTGTTGGTGGTGGAGTGGGCCTGGCAGCGGCAGCTGACTATGCTATTGCAACCGAACAGTCTGATGTTAAACTTAGTGAACTTGCCATTGGCATCGGGCCGTTTGTTGTTGGCCCGGCAGTAGAAAGGAAAATAGGAGTTGCGGCTTTCAGTGCACTTTCCATAGATGCAGCTATGTGGCGTAACAGCGAATGGGCAAAGAAGAAAGGCTTGTTTGCAGAAGTTCATCCCAATATTGAAAATATGGATGAATCAATTGAAAGACTAGCCAATTCGCTGGCACATTCAAATCCAGAAGCTATGGCTGAATTAAAAAAAACCACCTGGAGCGGAACAGCTAACTGGGATACACTGCTGTTGGAAAGAGCTGCTATTAGTGGCAAATTAATACTGAGTTCTTTTACAAAAAACGCCATCGCAAAGTTCAAAGTGAAATAATTAAAAAACCTTCCATATTGTTTTGGAAGGTTTTTATATAGCTTTTTGTCTTTGATCGAAATTGCCGCGTCTTCGTTCCAATGCTGTCAACCTTGTTATTACGAGAAATCAAACGTCCTGTGCGGACTATACAAGAAAAGATGATAGAAGCGCTGCTTTATTTTATCTGCTATTGAACCTGAACTGTTAGGCTTATTTTCGAAATACTCAGCCTGCATAATTTTCATTTTTACCAAAACGAGTTTACCGGCTATATTTTTAGGGCAGTTACTTTTTACTGTAAAATCTTCTTCCGGATTATCTACTATAGATGCTTTTCCCCCAAGTTGTAACCGGCAGTCAGTGCCTTTCTTATAAAAATCGAGGTAAGCATAAAAGTTTTTATCTACACGCCTTGCCTGGTCTTTGCTGCATGAAGTTAGAAACCAGATAGTACCGTCGTCCTCCACTTTTAAAGTTTGAATAATGTTATTAGGAAGCTGTAACGTGGATTTAATTTCAGACTTAAAGAGCGCATAGCCTATTTCGTTAATTCTGTCTTTAATAAAATCCAGGTGTTCATCACGATAATGTTGCTCCATAGTTAGCTGTATTTATAATTACAGACGATGGATAAAATTCAAAGCACATACCAAAAGTTTTTTAGATAATTATCGTATTTTTTGTAGAACATATTCCTCATGCTGAGTACAATTAAAGTAGCCATTGTAGAATTCCTTTTCAAAACTTTCTATAAAAGAAAAGGCACAATAGTTTCTATGTTTCAGGGAACGCATTTATTTAAAAACCTAATTATAAAGAATGGAAGAGTCTCCGGCAGTATTACCCAGCCTTTCAAAGTCAGCTATTAAGAAAATTATCAAAGATCCTGTTAAAACAGCGGAAGCTGTAAACCTTGTTTATGTTACAGATAGTTTACCTGGTATTTTAAGAAAGAGAAAAGGTAAAAATTACATTTACCTGGTAGAAGAAAAAAAACTTACCGAAGAAAAGGAATTAGATCGCATAAAGAAGTTGGTACTTCCTCCTGCCTGGGAAAATGTATGGATTTGTGCGCTGCAAAATGGCCACCTTCAAGCAACTGGAGTTGATGCAAAAAACCGTAAGCAGTATAGGTACCATCCTGCCTGGAATGCCTTGCGCAACCACACAAAGTTTTTCCGTATGCAACAGTTTGGTAAAACGTTACCAACGATCAGACTCAGGATAGAAAAAGACCTATCACTTACCGGCCTACCCAAGGAAAAAATTTTGGCCCTTGTTGTTGCCTTGATGGAGCGAACTAATATTCGCATAGGCAACAACCTTTATGAAAAACTTTATGGATCATTTGGACTAACAACTTTAAAAGATAAACATGTAGAGATAGCCGGTCCTGAATTAAAGTTTTCTTTTAAAGGAAAGAAAGGTATTTTTCATGAAATCAGTTTGAAGAATAAGAAGCTTGCAAAGATTGTTCAAACCTCTAAAGATATTCCGGGGAAAGAATTGTTTCAGTATGTAGATGATCAAGGACAGCGACATGGCATAGACTCCGGTATGCTAAATGAGTATATTAAAAATATTTGTGGAGAAGATTTTACCGCGAAGGACTTTCGTACCTGGGCCGGCACAGTAAATGCCTTTCTTGCATTTAAAGAAATTGGGATGGCAGAAACCCAAACCGAAGTAAAAAGGAATATTGTAGAAGTGCTGGATAAGGTTGCCGCTCAATTGGGAAACACAAGAACAGTCTGTAAAAAATATTATGTAAATCCTGTTATTATTTCATTGTATGAAACCAATGTGATACAAAAATATTTTAATCAGCTGGATCTAATAGAAATTGATGACAATGCGTCAGATCTTACCCCAGATGAAAAAGTAATTATGAAAATTCTTGAACAGCATTCTTAAATATAAATTTATTTTATGCGCCCATTATGGACAGGAGCCATCGGCTTCGGACTGGTAAACATACCTGTAAAATTATTCAGTGCAACTGAATCAAGCAACTTAGACCTTGACATGTTGGATAAAAAAGATCATGCTCATATCCGTTTCATGCGGGTGAATGAGAACACAGGCAAAGAAGTCAAGTTAGAGAATATCGTAAAAGGTTTCATGCTTAATAATAAGTATATAATATTAGATGATAAAGATTTTGAAAAAGCCAATGCCGTAAAAACTAAATTGATAGAAATAAATGATTTTGTAAATGCAGAAGAAATTAACAGTGCCTATTACGAAACTCCCTATTATCTACAGCCGGATAAATCAGGAGTAAGGCCTTATGCATTATTAAGAGAAGCGTTGCTCAAAACAAAAAAAGTTGGTATTGCCAGTTTTGTGATGAGAAACAGGGAGAACCTGGCTATTTTAAGAGCGCAGGATGATGTGATCATTTTAAATCGAATTCGCTTTGCGGAAGAAATAAGGTCAACAGCAGAATTAGATCTTCCAAAAAAATCTTCGGTGAAAGCCGCTGAATTAAAAATGGCAGTTTCCCTTGTTAACCAATTAAGCGGAAAATTTAATATAGAAAAGTATAAGGATACTTATTCTGCTCAATTAATGAAATTTATAAAAGCAAAAGCTAAAGGCAAAGTTGTTGCTGCTCCACATTTAAAAGTAGTTCATAGTAAAACCCAGGATCTGATGGAACAATTAAAAGCCAGTCTGGGCGCAAAAAAGAAAAAAGCTTCCTGATGAGCCTTGCAAAATATAAACAAAAAAGAGATTTCACAAAATCGCCTGAACCCCAATCTGCTAAAAGTAAGTTGGGAAACAAATTAGTGTTTGTTGTTCAGCGTCATAAAGCTTCTCGTCTTCATTATGATTTTAGATTGGAAATAAACGGCGTATTGAAAAGCTGGGCAGTTCCAAAAGGTCCGTCATTGAACCCAAAAGACAAGCGACTAGCCATGATGGTAGAAGATCATCCTTACGATTATAAAGATTTTAAAGGTGTGATACCTGAAGGATATGGTGCCGGCATCGTGGAAATCTGGGATAAAGGTACTTTTGACCCAATAGATGAACATGGCGAAATTGTAAATGAAAAAAAATTCAGTGCTGCTTTAAAAGCTGGTAATCTTAAATTTTTCTTAAAAGGAAAGAAACTAAAGGGGGAATTCGCCTTGGTGAGATTAAAGCATGCTGATAACGGTAACGAATGGCTTTTAATAAAACACCGTGATAAATATGCTGTTGATACAGCCTATAATAGTGAAGATGATACGCCGAAAAATTCTCCTATAAATAAATGGTTATCAGAAAATAAGAAACCTTTAAAAAAAAAGCCCTCCAGAGACTTATAAGACCATCACGGAAGATGATACATTTTATGGCTCCCATGCTAGCGAAAGAAACTGAGGAGGCATTTAACGATAAAGATTGGATTTTTGAAATAAAATGGGACGGCTATCGTGCCATAGCAGACTTAACAAAGGGTGATCCAATGTTATATTCCCGAAACGGCAACGACTTTACAACCACGTTCCCTATAATTGTAAAAGCTTTGAAGAATCTAAAAGCGAATGCCGTATTAGACGGTGAGATCGTTGTATTGAATGAACACGGTTTTCCCGATTTTCAAAAAATTCAGAATTACGATCAGACTACTAATTTCCCATTGCATTATTACGTTTTCGATCTATTATCATTGAATGGACATTCATTAATTGAAGAACCATTAGTAGAGAGAAAGAAGTTGCTTCAAATGCTTGTAGGAAAAAATGATCAGATTCGATATTCAGATCATATCGTGGGTAGCGGTAAAGAATTTTTTGAAGCAGCCATGCAAAAAGATTTGGAAGGCATAATGGCCAAAAAAGCAGACAGTCTCTATTTTTCCGGTAAACGAACAAGTGAATGGCTAAAAATAAAGGGACATAAAACTACAGAAGCCATCATCGTGGGTTATACAAAACCAACAGGATCCCGTAAATATTTTGGTTCCCTGGTGCTTGCTGTTAAAGAAGGAAAAGAATTGAGGCATGTTGGACAGGCGGGAACTGGTTTTGATGCCCGGTTGATTTCTGACATTTTTGATTTATTGCAACCTATCAAGCAATCACAACCCATTTTGAAAGAAAAGATCCTGGTTAAGGAAGCAGTAACCTGGGTAAAACCAATATTTATTTGCGAAATTAAATTTACTGAATGGACTACAGAAAGGAAACTACGGCACCCTGTTTTTTTAAGATTGAGAAATGATAAGTCTATAAAAGAAGTAAATATGGAAAATAGTAAACCAATAAAACATACTGTCAATAGAAATGAAGAAAGTGAGATTCATATCGGGAAGAAAATCGTGAAGATCACAAATAGGGAGAAGCTGTATTGGCCAATTGAAAAAATCACAAAAGGAATGTTGATTGAATATTATCAATCCATAGCAGCCTATATTTTACCATTTCTTAAAGATCGTCCACAATCATTAAAACGAAATCCTAATGGAATAAAAGATGAAGGTTTCTATCATAAGGATGCAGGTGAAAATGTTCCTGATTTTGTAAAGACTTTTAAAGTAAAATCTGAATCCACAGATAAAGAAATTGATTACATCGTGTGTAATGATAAAGCAACACTTGCTTATTTGAATAACTTAGGATGTATTGAGTTAAATCCATGGCACTCTACAATAAAAAAACCTGATAAACCTGATTATATAATTATTGATATTGACCCATCTGATAAAAATACTTTTGAGCAGGTTATCGAGGTTGCAAACTGTTTTAAGAAGATATTGGATAAGGCAGGTGCAAAAGCCTACTGTAAAACATCCGGCGCTACGGGATTGCATATTTATATTCCTGCAGGGAAAAAATATGATTACGAAGAAGTTAAAAACTTTGCACAGCTGTTATGCCTGATAGTTAGTGATGAACTTCCTCTATTTACTACCATGGAAAGAAATTTAAAAAAACGCGGTAATAAAAAGATATACCTTGATTACCTTCAAAATCGGCGGAGCCAAACGATCGCGTCTGTTTATAGTGTCCGTCCAAAAACAGGTGCCACAGTTTCAATGCCACTTCTGTGGAGGGAAGTGAAAAAAGGTTTGAATCCGGGCGACTTTACAATTCATAATTCATTAAATCGCATTAAGAAAAATCCCTCAATTTTTAAAGCAGTTCTCGGAAAAGGGATTAATATCAAAAGCTGCCTGGTGAAGCTTCAAAAGAGTTTTGGGGAAATTATTCCTCATTAACGGTGTTACACGTATCTTTAATTGGGTTCAAATGCACTGTTTATAAGGAAGTAAATAAGGCATAATATTCCATTATAAGAGGAACAAATAGCCGGTTAGCAGGTAAAGCCGTTTCAAACACGAAGTATTTAATGAGTAAAGGCAGCAAAATTTTAAAAAAAACAGGACGCATTTTTTTGTGGCTGCTGGTGGGTATATTGTCACTGGTGGTTCTGCTGTTTATATTTATTAATCTTCCCATTGGTAAACGTATTGTTCGAGACCAGGTTCAAAGTTATCTGCATAAAAAGCTAAAGACCAATATTGTTTTAGGCGCTGTTGATTATTCTCTTCCGGAATGGTTGGAGATAAAAGATGTTTATGTTGAAGATCAGCAAAAGGATACATTACTTTATGGAGGAGAAATAAGAATCGATCTCCACATGTTAAAATTACTTCGCGGGAATACTGATATTGAAAAAGTGCTTTTACGAAATATTGCTATCAATATAAACAGGAGAGAAACAGACACCGTTTTTAATTATCAGTTTATCATTGATGCATTTTCAGGAAATAATCCTTCTACTCCAAATAAGGATACTTCCGAAATGAAACTTACGCTAAAAAGATTATTGTTAGATACAATTTCACTGAATTTTAAAGATCGCTTTGCTGGTAATGAGTTTTTTGCAGGTATAAAAAATCTTGACCTGAAGATGAACAGGTTCCAACCCGATCGTATGAGATTTGAGATAGAAGATATTAATGCAAACGGGGTAGATTATTTCATGACAACTTATAAACAACAGGAAGTGGTAGACGAACCTGTTGCCATTGATACAATTAATCAGATTGCTTACCCGCTTTTTATAAGTGCAACTAAATTAGATCTCCGAAATATCAATGTTTTGCTGGACAATAAAGTTTCAGGAATGTTTTACAAGAATAAGGTTACGCATATGCGCAGTACAAAAACCTTGTTCAATATGAAAACCTCTGTTGGTACCACCAATGAATTACTTATTGATAGTACATCCGTTATTTATTCTGCAGCAAAAAATGCAGCAGGTTCCCTTAAAAAAGATAGTATTGAATCTTCGGCTTCAATTCCATGGTTATTCGGTGCCGACAAATTTGTGATTTCATCTACTGATATAAAGTACGATGATAATAACAAGCCCGCTGCAGGGGGATTAGATTATAGCCACCTCGAGGTTAAACAATTAACAACTAATGTAAAAGGATTTCGTTTTTCAAAAGACACAACTATGGCCAAAATTGGTCAACTGTCTTTTTCTGATAAAAGTGGCTTTCAATTAGATACAACGCATGTAGATTTTCTTTTCACAGATAAAAAACTAACTGTAAAAGATCTGTATGTGAAAACGCCGTCTTCCCTTATACAGCGTTCTGCAGAAATCACGTACGATAGCCTAAAAGCAATTACTACAGCACCTCAGAATAGCAATGTAAATATAGCACTCACAAAATCAAGTATTGCTTTCAATGATCTTTTTTTATTGGTACCTTCTCTTAAAGAGTCACTGGGAGGTTTTGCTAATCAATATCTAAATATAAACACAGAACTAAAAGGAAACCTGCAAAGGTTGGAGCTTCCTTATTTCCAGGTGAGCGGACTTTCCGGAAGCAGGCTTGATGCAAAAGGAGTTTTGTATAATATAACGGATACAAATAAGCTGGCATTTGATATTTATATCCTGCAAAGTAATTTCCTGAAGAAAGATTTCATAAAGTTCGTTCCAAAAGAAAATCTCGCTTCACTGGAAAAACTCCCTGCTGTCTTTAATTTAACTGGTCACTTTGTTGGAGATAAAAATAATATTGTTGCAGATCTGAAAACAAATGCGAAAGATTTTGCTTTTTCCGGCAAAGTAAATTTGAAAAATATCAGCAATCCGGCCAGACTGAATTATGATGTGTTAGTTTCAGAACTATCCCTTGATAAGAATATGATAACAGGCTTCATGCCGCCGGAAGCGTTAGAAAATATTGAACTTCCGCAAAAAATCTCTGCAGCAGGTAAGTTAACGGGTAATACTAACAATATCACTACTGATATGAAAATTGCTAGTAGTTACGGACCGTTAAATATTAAAGGGTATATAAAAGATATCAAGAATACAAATGCTGCAACATATGATCTTGTATTGTCAACGCCTGGTTTTGCAATGGGAACATTGTTAAAGCAGGATTCAGTTCTTGGCAGTATTGCCGGTACTTTTACAGCAAAAGGAATAGGATTTGATTATAAAACAATGCGCTCATCAATCATGGCAGATATTGCTGCGATTGGTTATAATAACTACAACTACAGAAATGCTGTTATCAAGGCCACACTTAATAACGGAGATGTTACAAGTACCGGAACTATTAATGATTCGGCACTGAAATTAAATTATGATCTTATCGCAAATGTAAAGGGAGAATATCCAACCGTGAAAGGATTTGTGAGGATTGATACTGCACGGTTAATGTCACTTAATCTGTACGCTGATACATTAAATCTTTCACTCACGGCAAATATTAATTCCCAGAACCTGCAACCACGTAACTTGGATGCCAGTTTTATTATTGACAGTATACGGATGCAATCTGATAGAAACTTTTATCAACTGGACTCTATTTCGCTTTTGGCAACATCCAGCCTTGGGGTAGACTCCATTGTATTGAACGCGCCTTTTGCAGATATCAGAGCAGGTGGTGCTTTTGATTATGATAAGGTAGGATTGTCTTTAAAGCAATACATACATAATTATTATAGCATACCGGGATACCAGCCACCTGCTGTAAATATTCCGGATCAGCAGCTAGGCTTCACAGGTATCATAAAATATTCTCCCATTATTACTGATATTGTTCCGGGCTTGGTTTCGTATGATGATATTAATTTGAAAGGCAATTATACGTCTGCTAATTCAGACAGTGCACTTAATTTAAGTGTATTAATGCCTTCGGTGATTTACAAAACAAATTCAATTGGGAATGCCGCTATTAATGTGAATTCATCAAATGGCAACATCAACTACGAAGCAACATTTGATACCCTAAAAACTGCAGGCAATTCACTTTTTGCCACTTCAATAAAAGGTGCCGCTGCAAATGACAGTATCTCCTTAACAGCACGCACTCAAGATAATGCCAGGAAAGATTGGTTTGCATTAAGCGGTACTGCTGCGGTGTCAGGAGAAACGTACTCTTTCCGAATGAAAGATACGTTACGGCTTAATTATGAAAACTGGAAAGTGGCTCCAGAGAATTACATCAGTTATTCCCCAAACGGTATAATAATTAATAATCTTTATCTTACTAGTGATACTGCGTCAATTTCGGTAAAGAGCCAACAACTGATGGAGAATAGCCCAATAGATATTGATATAGATAATTTTAATCTACGCAGCATTACGTCACTGATAAATCAGGATACTTTATTTATCGGCGGAACGCTGGACGTAAAGGCGAATGTTAGTGACCTTGATAAGGCTTTACCAGGCTTTACAGGTAAGGCCAGTATCAGCAACCTTGAGTTTATGCAAACTCCGTTGGGTAACCTCACAGCTGAAGCGCAGAAAGAATCTGAAAATAATATTTCAGCGAAAATGGTATTGTCGGGAAACGGTAACGACATTGTTGCAACCGGTAATTATTATCCCACTGAAACTGAGAACCAATTTGACGCAAATCTGGACCTAAATAAACTTAATTTTAAAACACTCGAAGCCTTATCTCAAGGTGAATTGAAAAATGCATCAGGAAATATAACAGGGGCTGTTAAGGTAAATGGAAAATTTACTGATCCAAGATGGAACGGAAACCTGAATTTTGATACTACGGCCTTCACCATCGCACAATTGGGTTCACCTTATTTGATAAATAATCAAAAAATTATTTTTGACTATCCGTACATAAGGTTTCCTGAATTTATTATAAAGGACTCGTTAAACCACAACCTAAAGATTGATGGTGATGTAAAGTTTCTTTCTATGGCCGATGTTGGACTTAACTTAGACATCAATGCCTATGATTTTATTTTTGTAAATGCACGTAAAACAATTGCCAGTCAGGTATATGGATACGGGGCGGCAGATGTAGCAGTATCAATTACCGGTACGGGCGAAAAACCAAAAGTAGAAGGTGATATAGAGTTGAATGACAAAAGTGATCTCACCATAGTATTGCCAGAATCTGGCTATGAAAAGAATGATGGTAAAACGATCGTACGTTTTATTGATCGGGATACATTTGATATCAATCCGCCGGTAATAGCCTTTGAAGAGGCAGAGAAGCCAGCCGTTGCATTTGGAAAATTTCTTAATTACAATCTCAATATCAGCGTAAGCAAATTAGCATCATTATCTATTTTACTTGATCCTGCCACTGGTGACGAAATAAAAGTACAAGGCGACGCAAGCCTGAATGCGGGTGTTGATCCCGGAGGGAATATTGTACTTGCCGGTACTTATGAACTGAACAATGGGTATTACGATTTACATTACCAATTCCTGAATAGAAAATTTGATTTGCAAAAAGGCAGTACCATTACTTTTGCCGGTGCACCTCTTAATGCGAACGTTGACATAACTGCTGTATATATTGCTAATACAAGTTCAAGAGACCTTCTTAGTAATGAAGTTAGCGACGTAAGTGCGGGTCTTGCAAATTCATTTAATAAAAAAATACCTTTCAGGGTAATTCTTAAGTTGTCGGGTCCTTTAAGCAAGCCAACAATAACGTTTGATGTTGAATTGCCGGAAGAAGGAAGTAGTGCAATTAGCGGTGAGTTGAGATCTACTATTGAGAATAAATTACAGCAGGTGCGTTCAGATCCTGCATCAATTAATAAGCAGGTTTTTTCCTTATTATTATTTGGGCGTTTTATTCCCGAACAAAGCAGTGATTTCTTTAAAGGGAATGGCGGCGATTTTTCAACACTTGCCCGTCAGAGTGTTAGCCAGTTTCTCTCCTCGGCTCTTAACCAGATAGCTGGAGATATTTTCAAAGGAGTTGATATCGATCTTAATCTTAATTCTTACAATGATTATTCTGGTACAGGAACCAACCAGCGTACAGATCTTAATATTGCAGTTAGTAAAAATTTTGCAAATGACAGGATCACCGTAACTGTTGGCCAAAATTTTGGAATAGAAGGCCAGGATGCTGCCGCAAAGGCTTCCGGATCAAATACAGGATTTTCACCGGATATTACGGTATCGTACAAACTAACCAGGGATGGGCGATATCTCCTCAGAGCTTATACAAAGAATCAGTTTGAAGTTACGGTAGATGGTTATGTGGTAGAAACAGGTTTGGCATTTGTATTAACGATGGATTACGAAAAGTTTAATGAACTGTTCAAACGGAACAAAAAGAAAGTAAAATGAGGAAAGCAATTGCTTACATATTTATTATTTCATTGCTGGCCACGTCTTGTAGCGTGAAACGTTATATACCTAAAGGAGACACAATTTACAAAGGCTCAATTATACATGTTACAAAACATCCTGAAACAAAAGATAAATCGAAAGCATTAAAGAAGACACTTAAACTCGCAGTAAAGCCTACACGAAATAAATTTTTATTTGGACATCCCTATAAAGTTTGGTGGTGGTACGTTATAGGTGAGCCTAAAAGAGAAACTGGCCTTAAAGCATTTCTGCGTAAAAAACTGGCAGAGCCGCCTGTACTCGGCAGCAGGGTAAATGCTGCTTCTTCCGCAGAAAATATGGAGTCGTTGATGACAAATATTGGTTATTTTAAAACTACTGTACAAGGCGATACTTTTCATACGGGAAGCTATTTTGTGAAGGGAAACTATTATGCACAGGTTCAGCCGCAGTATGTGCTAGATACAATTGAATGGGTGCAGGATAGCAGCCGCTTAATGAAGATACTTTTACGTGATTTTTCCAGGCGGGGGTTATTGAAAAAGGGAGATCCTTATACATTAAGTACAATAACAGCGGAGAGGGAAAGGTTGGATCTTCTTCTTAAAACTCGTGGGTATTATTTTTTCAACCCCGATTATTTGATGGCTTATGCCGACAGTACGGTGGGAAATCGAAAAGTAAACCTACTTTTAAATATTAAGAAATCAACTCCGAAAGAAGCCTTGTATCCTTATACCATTAATTCGATTACAATCTTTCCGGATTATTCTTTGAATGCAAGTAATTTAGATACATCTAAGGCTAATGCAGTTTTTTATGACGGCTTGTTAATAAATGATCCCCAAAAAAAATATAAACCGGTGCTGTTTAAACAAACAGTTACTTACCGGCCCGGACGCCTCTACAGCAGCAGAACACAGAATGCAACGCTAAACCGATTTATCAATCTTGGCCCCTTCAAATTTGTGAAAAACAGGTTTGAAGCAATCGCAGACAGTACAAGTGCAGCTATCAAAGACTCAGGGAATTTTGCGATAAGAATCGACACGTCAAAGTCAACACCAAAAAAAGATACAGCCGTTATTTTGCACAGGTTAGATGCTTATTACTATCTAACTCCTGCAAAAAAGAAATCACTGCAGGGGGAGATCAATGCTTTCACTAAGGAGAATAATTATATTGGTTCGCAGGCAAGTGTAAAATGGAAGAACAGGAATGCATTCCGTGGAGGTGAGCAATTAAGTGTAAAAGTGTATGGTGGCTTTCAAACAACATCAGGAGGAGATTCGATCCGTAATAATAATTTCAGACTTGGTTCAGAAGTATCATTGAAAATGCCAAGGTATGCAATACCATTCTTTCATTTAAAAGAGAATTTTTTCTATCCGCCAAATACAAATTTAGTATTAGGTTACGAATGGTTTAAACAGGATTTGTATTACACGAAAAACTTATTTCGTTTTCAATATGATTTTACCTGGAAGCCCGATATTCAAACTGAGATTACACTAGCTCCGATTTCATTAAGTTACCTGCAGGCAAAAAATATTACTGATAGCTTCTACAAACAGGCAGCACAGCAACCGTCTCTATTAACAAGCGTATATTCTGAATCTACACTTGGTTCATTCATCTCCTATACTCACAATTCCGGTTTCCGCTCAAGAAAAAATAAATGGTATTATATGGCAAGCCTGGATCTCTCCGGTAATTTAGCAGGGTTGATAACCGGCGCAAAAGGCTATCGCGAGAAAAGTGTATTTGGTGTTCCGTTTGCTCAGTATGTGAAAATTGATTTTGATGTACATTACACTCGTAAACTTTCTAATAATTATGATTGGGCCAATCGGATACAAATAGGTTTAGGAAATCCGTACAATAACTCTAAACTTCTTCCTTACGCTAAGCTGTACACGATAGGTGGTTCCAGCAGCGTACGGGGATTCCGGTCACGTACTTTAGGTCCTGGAAGTTATAAAACTACTGCAGCAGACCAAAAATATTTTCAACTTATCGGTGGAGATTATAAATTATTGTTTAACTCAGAACTTCGCATACCATTTACCAAACAACTTGGAGCTGCTGTTTTTGTTGACGCTGGAAATATTTGGACGAAAGACACGATTTTGTTTGGAGAAGCCGGAAAAATATCTAAAAATTTTCTAAACGAGATAGCAGTTGCTGCGGGTATTGGCATTCGGTTCGACGCTACGATCCTGCTAATTCGGGCAGATGTTGGTGTTCCTCTGAGAAAGCCATTTTTACCAGAGTCGCAGCGTTGGGTTTTTAATCAATTCGATTTTGGCAGCGGCGGCTGGAGAAGGGAAAACCTGATCCTCAATATAGCAATAGGTTATCCGTTTTAACCAAAGATTTATTGGTATTGAAATTGCCTTTATTCAAATACACTATAGAGGAAACTCTTTTAATAATTATATCATTTGAAAAAGTCTGTTAAGATCATTCTTGCTGTTTTGGCAATCGCAATTGTTGGCGCCTGGGCATATTGGCAATATAATAAAAAGCGAATCGTGAGGAACGCAATGGAAAATGTTGTTTCGAGTAAAACGGATAGCCTTTATTATATTCATTACGATAGTTCTAAAATTGATGCCATAAATGGAAATGCCAGTTTTTACAATGTCGTATTACAATCGGATTCTCTTCAGCAACAGCTTTTGACGTTTGATACTTCTTCTGTTGCCAGCATCTACAACGTTCACATTGCTGAAGTAACTGTTAATGGTGCGAATATTCCTGCACTGTTAAGTAATCAGAAAGTGGAAGCAAATGAAATCAGAATAATAAAACCTGTTATTTATATTATTTCATCAGGAACAAAAAAAGAGGAGAAATTCAGCTATTCAGATACGCTTCTGATTTATGAGAAACTACTGGGTAAATTTAAAAGCATTAGTGCAAAAGAGATTGTTATTGAAGAGGGTCAGTTACACTTAACCCATAAAATAGATAGGCCCTACGTTTCGCTGGATGGCATAAATATCAATATTAAAAATGTACGGATTGATAGTACCAGGAATTACGATAATATAATAAGCTATTTTGTAAAAGGTATTGAAGCGAAAGTAAAGAAGGCCGTTATTATCAATGAAGGCAATAATGCAGTATCCACTTTTTCTGGGCTTGAGTATAACGCAGGAAATAAATTGTTGAAGCTGGCTGGTTTTCAGCAGAAAAACAATGATACCGGTAGATTGGTTTTTGATATTAATAACACGATAATAAGTGGGCTTAATACGGACTCATTTATTTTAAGAAATCAGTTAAAAGCAGAAGAGTTGGTAAGTGACGGTGGCCTTATGACCTTTTACAGAAAGAAAAAAACTTCAGCTGACAATACTACAGGAACTGATAATATCCAAATTGACAATAACTTTTTTGATGAAGCACAACTTGATAAAATTACGCTGAAAGATACAAAACTGGTTGTGTACAATCAGGATAAGCCAAATGACGCGCCATTTACATTAACAAATGTGAATTTTAGTGCAGCGGAAATCCAAAGTCTTTATTCAGGCACAAATGTAAAAAACCTTATTGGCAGAAGTAATTGGAATTTATCTGCAGATGGATTTTCTTTTCTTACCGCCGATAAAAAATATCGGTTAAGTATAGGTGCTTTTAGTGTAAGTAAGGCCACGGGAAAAATGCATCTCGATTATTTTTCATTAGTACCTGAAATGTCTGAATCTGCCTATTTTAAAAGTTTAAAAGAGCAATTGGATCTGTATCATATTAAGATCAACAATATTAATATAACTGGAATTGATACAAAAAAACTCATCACAGAACAAAAGTTTATAGCAGATAACGCAGTAATTGAACCGACAATTAAAATTTCAAATGACCGTAATGTTCCTGCATTTACAGGAAGCAAGATTGGCAACTATCCACATCAACTTATACAGAAATTAAAATTCCCTGTTTATATCAAAAAGGTTTCTGTGAAAAACGGATATATTGCTTACACAGAACGCAGCGACCAGTCGGGAGAAAAGGGAACAGTTTTTTTTAGTAAAGCAAAAGGAACGATTGAGAATATTACAAATATACCCGCGTACATCAGCAGTAATAATATGATGACTGTAAACGCAAATGCCCAATTGCTGGGTGTTAGTAACCTTCAAACAAAATGGAGTTTACCACTTGACACTAAAAACGGCTCTTTCATCATATCTGGTTATGTAGGTAAATTTAATGCTACTGCATTAAATCCATTGATTGAACCGCTTGCGCTTGCGTCGATAAAAGAAGGTACTATCAAAAGCGTTGATTTTACAATGGAAGGGAATGACAATGGGGCAAAGGGCAAATCTACTTTACTATATAATAATCTTAAAATTGAGGCATTAAAGAAAGATTCCAATGATTTGAAAAAGCGCAACCTGATAAGTTTCGTAGCAAACCTGGTTATAAAAGATGATAATCCAAAAAACGGAAATACAAGGCAAGGGGAGATTGATATCGAAAGAGATAAAACCCGGGCTTTTTTTAACCTGATCTGGAAAGGTATTTTCAAAGCGGCAAAAAGAACTGCCTTGGGAAATGATGACGACTAAAAAATAACTAGTTGAAATTGCGTAAAAGAATGTTGCAATTAGTTGTCGTCGGTTGCCTCTGTCTTCTTTCTGAATAAATTATTATAAATAGCAGCGCCGTAAGCTTTAATTCGATCGGTATTATTAATAGCAGTTTTTGCTACACCTATTCTTAACGCATTTCCTACTAACTTTTTGATAAAACCAGACGATTTGCCAAGAAAGAGTTTCTTAGTTAAAAAACCTGCTCCTAAACCTACAATAGCTTTACTAATACCAGCCATACCTGCCGATGAATGTGTAACGCTGCTAAACGCTTGCTTTAAAAGATTTGCTGGCTTAAGTCCTTCTAAAGTAGAATGATATTGATCACTAATATCATTTTTCAGTAAAAGCCGTTTATTTTCAAGCCTTAGTATAGCTTCATCCAGATCTTTCTTTGATTCAATCTTCATACTAATTATTTAAACATTTTCTTTACAAGCATATCTCCAACAGGCGACTGAAACCACTTTGATTTCATTTTATTAAAAATAAGCCCGATGATTAGATAAAAAACTGCCAAAACAAAAAAACCATAATACATTTTGCCAAGTAACTCACCAATTAATAATGCAATACCTATATTTAGTATTACCATAAACATGGATAGCGCCAGTAATACAAGAAAATTGGCAATGAGCGAAGATATTATATCTGTTGCCCTGTCCGCCATCCTTAATTTAACTAAGTCTATATGAGTTTCGCCATACTCTTTAATTGATTCAAATAGCGTTTCAATATTTTCGGATATTGTTACATGGTCTTCATCATGGTTTGTCTGGTTGTCCATTTTTTTATTTTTATCACCGGGTATTATTTCTAAAATTGTCTTTGCTTATGAAAAGCTGCGCTTAGCATCCTCTTTAAAATTCTGTGCTTTATCTTTTCCTTTTTCCATTATCTCGTTTGCTTCTCCGCGAATATTTTCATATTTCTCTGAAATGGCTTCGCCTAATTCGTTAAACTTATTTCTTACTGTGTCTTTAAAATCTGTTCCCTTTTCAGCAATCTTTTTTCTTGTTTCAGATCCTTTGTCGGGAGCAAACAAAATTCCTAAAACTGCTCCTGCAGCAGCACCTAAAAGTATTCCTGATAATAATTTACTTGAGCTCATGATGTATGATTTTATAAATGAAAAATATTGTATAAATTATAATCTAAAATGTTGCCAAAAATTAATTTCACTTAAAATTGTACAATTATCTAAAAGTCAACAACGATGAGAAATAAATTCCCCGTTCGGGTCGATTATTTTGATTTAAAATGCAAAATACTGCACATGTTTATTTAGAATTATATTAAATCGGGGTTTAGATAATCTGGCACAATTATGATAATAATTCATTGCTTATATAAGGTACGGCTATTTTTGAAAATAATCTAATATTAGGTTTAAATTATCAGCAATTTATGATCTGAAACATTGAATGTAAATCTAGGATTGCATTCAAAAATAATTTTGCTTTTAATAAGACTAGGATATATACTTCTGAACTATTCTGAACCATTTTTGATCGCAATTATTTATAAAATGTTCTTGCGTTAACTAGTGTGAAACCAGCATGAACCAAACCGGGATTTAATTATTTAAAAAAAACTATTAATGGACTTAAAATCGGGATATCCTTTTTGGCTTTTAAAATATGGACTGCCATTTAATTACAGTGAATTACAAGAGGATTTAAGTACAGAAGTAGTAGTAATGGGCGCTGGTATTTCAGGTGCATTAACAGCTTATTCTCTGGTTAAAGCTGGTGTTTCGTGCATAGTTATAGATGCGAGGCCAATTGGGTTGGGAAGTACCTGTGCTAGCACTTCATTACTACAATATGAGATTGATGTTCCATTAAGCGAATTGAAGAATAAAATCGGGTTAGAGAATGCTGTTAGTGCTTACAAATTAGGTGTTGAGGCAATTGATTCATTACAGCAGATCGCAAATGATATAGGTTATGGGGATTTTGAAACAAAGAAAAGCCTGTACTACGCAGCCAGAAAAAAGGATGACTCATTTATTAAAGAAGAATACCTGATAAGAAAGGAAAATGGATTAGATGTAGCACTTTTATCTGAAGCCGAGATTGATGAGATGTTTCAATTTAAAGCAACTTCCGGAATACTTTCTGCTAAAGCGGCTCAAACAAATGCCTATTGTTTTACTCATGCTTTGCACCAGTTCAATATTAAGAATGGTTGCAAAGTGTACGAACGCACAGAAGCAACAGACATAATGCATAATCAGAAAGATGTTCAATTGAAAATTAAAAATGGATATAGGCTAAGTTGTAAAAAACTCGTTTATGCTACGGGTTATGAAGCAATAAAATACGTGGATAAAAAAATTGTTGATTTAAACAGCACTTATGCGATTTGTTCACAACCTATGTTACCCCAACAAATGCCCCAGATATCAGACACGCTGATATGGAATACAGCAGATCCCTATTTGTATATGCGTACGACAATTGACAATCGTATAATTTTAGGCGGAAGAGACGAAGAGTTTTATAATCCGGAAAAAAGAGATAAGCTGTTGCAGAAAAAACAACAGCAACTTGAAAAAGATTTTTTAAATATATTCCCAACTGCAAAATTTGAAACTGCATTTAGTTGGACAGGAACATTCGGTACTACCAAAGATGGCCTTCCTTTTATTGGAGCGTATGAAAAATTACCTAATAGTTATTTTGCCCTTGGTTTTGGCGGAAATGGCATCACGTTTAGTTTGCTGGCGGCAAAATATATTTCGGAGCTATATTTAGATCCAAATAAAAAAATACCAAAGATGTTTTCATTTGAAAGATTGAAGTAAAAAATTGCAACAGGTAATAATATTTAATTTATATACGCTGATTTGCCTCAGTTTTGCTCATTAGTAATAGTCGATAGAAAATAAGTAACATAAAGACTCAACCATTAAAAAACAAAAAACTACAATTATGAAACGTTTTAATTTTTTTCAAATAACATTTATGATCCTGGCCTTAACTATCGGGCTTAGCAGTTGCGAAGTAATTGGTGGAATATTTAAAGCTGGTATCTGGGTAGGTGTACTGGCAGTAGTAGGGATTATCGCTTTGGTACTTTATTTTGTAGGGAAGTCAAAAAAATAATTTCATTTTAATAAGGGCCTTGCTATACAGCAGGGCTTTTATTAAAGTAAAACTACCTAAGATCATTTCTTTAAACGAATTCTCTCAATTCGCTTTAATAGCCTGCTTTTTTTACTGCTTTCATCGCCACCCATAAGTTTACCCCAGGGTTTCAAATCATCTATACGATCAAAAATCACTTTTAAAATAGCAATTGCTGGCAGTGCAAGAAAAATACCTGATAGGCCCAACAGGCTGCCTCCAATCACAACACCAAGTATGGTTACGAGTGCATTTATTTTTACCTTAGAGCCAACAATCCTGGGCATTAAGAAATTTGCATCAAAAAAATGGATCACCTCCAAACCAATTATTATCCATACAATATCACTGAGATGGATAGATGTAGTTAATGTTATAAGACAGGTGAAAATAATTCCAGATAAAATTCCGATATAAGGAATAATGTTTAATATGGCAGTAAGTAAACCAAGGAATACCGCATACTTTACACCAATAATTAGGAAAAGGCTTGTATTCAATACTGCTATAATTGCCATTTCAATTGCAAGTCCCACCATATACTTCTGAACAATATCCCGCGATTCTGCCAACACTTCTTTTACTTGTATCTCATTTTTTTTTGTAAATATTTCCAGGATAAAAGCCTTAATCATATGCCTGTAAAAGAGAATTAGAAAAGTGTAAATGGCAATTATGATTATAAAGAAGAAGGTATTCGTAATGGTGAAAAAAGTTTCTCCTATTACACTTGTGCTGGAATTTTGTACATTTTTTGTTGCATTGTTAAGCATGGAAGTCTGTTGCCGCGGACTAATATGAAATGTTTTCTGTATCCAGTTTTGTAAAGTTTCATAATGTGCCTCCAGATGACTTCTAATAGAAGGGATATCTTGCAGAAAACCGGCAATTTCGCGAGAAAAGAAATATACGATCGAGCCAATGATTAATAGGGAAAAAACGACAGCCGATAAATTTGCAATTGATCTCGGAATATGCAATTTATTTTCAAGAAAGTTGGTAGCCGGTAATAAAAGAATGGAGAGAAGGATAGAGAAAATAAATGGAACAATAATACTTTGCCCCTGAATAAGTAATAACCCCAGCAGAAGGATCATCAGCAATTTAAAGGTAAATTTTATGTAGAAGGGAAGTTCTTTGAAATTTATCTGACTCATAAAATTAAATGCTGTAACAACTTGTTGAGTTGGATTAATCTTCCGCCAATTCGGGCGAAGATTGATTTATCAACAACCCCTTCACACTGTAAACCGGGGATTCTACCGAGTATACCACGATGTTTTTAAACGGATCCTGCTTACTTTCAAAACGATACTGCTCCGTAATTACCAATTCGTAAATCCTGAAATTGAGTTCTTTATCAGTACAATATATCATCTCATTTTTTTTTATGAAATTACTTGTGTAACCGCGGTTTTTTAATTTTTCAAGTTCCTCTAAAAGACCCTTTTCCATTTAATCAGATTTGAAATAAGAGCATTATCATTTTCTCTTAACACTGTAATTTTTATAATAAAATCACTATTTTAGATCAGGTTAATTCACAGCATATAAAGGAAGGTTTTTCATCCGGTAAAATAAGTTGAAGATGGCTATTTTACTCAGTTTTAGAACTTGTTGACGGCTACTATTTATTCGAGGTATCTGCGCAATTTCCATGCAATTGTCTCATGCTTTTCCATGATACCTGTTAGAAAATCTGCCGTTCCTTTGTCTTCAAATTTGTCATCACAGTCATCAATATTTTTTCTTAACTGTACAATTACCGATTCGTGATCTGATAAAAGTTCTTTTACCATATCAATCGATTTAGGGTACTTGCCTGGAGTTTCTTTAAGGCTGCTTAATGATGCAAATTCTTTGCTGGTTCCAATTGTAGGACTTCCAAGCTTTCCTATGCGTTCTGCAATCTCGTCAATCGAAGTTTCAAGTTCAGTGTATTGTTCTTCAAATAATTTATGGTACTCCATGAAACTTTCGCCAGATACATTCCAATGAAACTTTCTTGTTTTCAAATAAAGAATCACCGCATCCGCAAGTACTGCGGATAACATATTGGTGATATCTTTCAGATTTTTGGCTGAAATGCCAATGGAAGGCTTTATCATGATAGTTACTTAATATAAGTTAGAAATTAACGGCTTGCATCCAAATGCATATGGAATTTGGATTAGCGTTGTAGTTATTATGATCCACGGATGAGACGTAAAAGAACTGCAATAATAGCGATTACCAAAAGGATGTGAATAATTCCTCCTGCATGAAATCCCAAAAATCCGATTGCCCATCCAATTACAAGAATTACAGCAATGATGTAAAGTAAGTTTCCCATAGTTATAAAATTTAAAAAATTGATATATATAATTGATAAGAAAAAACACTGCCAATTTTTCTAAATAGCTGCTGAAATTAAGAAGCTGATTTTATTTGCACAATATTTAGATAATAACATTAGCCAAATACAACCGAGGCGGGTATTTATATCTACAACTTGGGGAATGGTTGGTTAATTTATAACCTGGTCTACAGCTTTGTAAATAATATCTCTTGTGAAAGGTTTCCCAATAAAATAATCTGCACCCTCCATTAAGGCTTTTTGTCGGTCTGCCATAGTATCATGAGCAGTAATCATAATTATTTTAGAAGATGGATAGTGTTGCTTTATATATTCAATGAAATTCATTCCCAAACCATCCGGAAGATGATTATCTAAAAAAATAATTTCAGGTGTTTCTTTTTTTAGCGCAAGGGCTGCATCGGATAACGTATTTACATATTCAGCATCTAAGTTTTTTTGTTTAAGCAAAGTACTTAGCAAATAACAAATATCCGTTTCGTCATCAATAATTAATACTTTCAAGTCTCTGTGATTTAAATATACTGAATGTGACATTTTCTAAATTTTTATAACAATAATAAAAACAATTAGATTGCCAAGGTTTACCTAAAAAACGAAAAAGAATTCAATTCATTGCGGTTTAAGCAGATTTCAGCAAAAAATATACCCATTTGAAATTAAAATTAACAGGAAATAGAATTGTCTGTATTATTCTTAGTAAATTATAACTAGGAATATGCGAAAAATTTGCCGAAGATCGGGGAATTTGTTACATGGTATAATTATAGCATAACCACCAATGGATTTAAAACATATACTAACTAGTCATGAGAAAAAGAGTATTGGCATTTTTTCACTTTAATAAGCAGGTGGTAGGTGAGTATTTTGCAGACAATGTGATAAAATACAGCGCATCTCTGGCCTACTATACTACGCTTTCACTGGCGCCAATGCTGGTTATCATTATTTCAGTTAGTGGTTTTCTCTTTGGCAAAGAAGCAATGAGAGGAGAAGTTTATAATCAGATCAATGGATTGGTAGGTTCGGATGCTGCCATTCAGATTCAAAAAACGATGCAGAATATCCATTTAAGAGGAGATACACCCTTTGCTACTATTGTTAGCCTGGTAATTTTGCTAATTGGTGCCACAGGAATCTTTGGCGAAATGCAGGATTCGCTTAATAAAATATGGGGACTAAAAACAACGTCGAAAAAGGCATGGTGGAGATTGATCATAAACAGGGTACTTTCATTTTCTTTAATAATCTCCATGGGCTTTGTATTAATGGTATCACTAATATTAAACGCAGTGGTACTAACGCTTAGCGGTAAACTAAATACTATTATTACAGGATTTGGTGATACACTGGTGCCATTAGTAAATAATTTATTGTCTGTTGCAGTTACCTGGCTGCTATTTGCAACGATATTTAAGATTTTACCTGATGCAAAAATAAAATGGAAAGATGTGTTGATAGGGGCATTTATTACAGCCTGTTTGTTTACGCTGGGAAAAATCGGCATTGGTTACTATCTCAGCAAAAGCAACCTGGCAACAGTTTTCGGTGCCGCAGGATCAGTTATCATTATTATGATCTGGGTTTACTATAGCTCTGCTATTTTATATCTCGGTGCCGTTTTTACAAAAGTTTATGCAACAAACCATGGCGGTAAAATATTTCCAAGCGAGTACGCCACCTGGATTAGAATTGAAGAAATACCAGTTAAAGAAGTAACCTTAAATACAAATCAATAGTATAATTTAAAAACGAATAACAGTTTATTATGAAGAAAATACTAATTATTGACGATGATCTGGATATGTGTATGTTATTGGGAAAATTCCTTTCAAAAAAAGGATATGAAGTTGATACTTCTCATTCGGGAAGCAAAGGTATAGCTAAGTTCAAAGAAAATCATTTTGATATTGTACTTTGCGATTATCGTCTTGGCGATAAAGAAGGGAAAGATGTTTTGCTTGAAATAAAAGCTTTTGCACCACAAACTATCGTGTTAATTATCACCGGTTATTCTGATATTAAAACAGCTGTTGATGTTATTAAACTTGGCGCATACGACTATATTACCAAGCCACTTATCCCAGACGAAGTTTTAAATGTATTAAGTGCGGCGCTCAGCCAGCCTTTATCAGATAAGCCTGTGTTTTCTGTGGAAAGCGGAGTTGTAAAAACCAGCGTTCGTAAACAATCTGTATTAAACACCGAATACCTGGTGGGAGAAGCTGGTGCTACCCAGGAATTGTATAAGCAGATAGAAATTGTTGCACCTACTAATTATAGTATCATACTTTATGGTGAGAGTGGAACAGGAAAGGAAGTGATTGCAAAAACAATTCATAGCTTAAGCGACCGTGCTGATAAACCTTTTATTGCGATGGACTGTGGAACATTGTCAAAAGAGCTTGCAGGCAGTGAATTGTTTGGCCATGTAAAAGGAGCTTTTACCGGTGCGTTATCTGATAAGGAAGGACATTTTGAATTAGCGAATGGTGGAACTTTATTTCTTGATGAGGTTGCCAATCTTTCGTACGAAGTGCAGGCTTCATTACTTCGGGTAATTCAGGAAAGGAAATTTAAACGAGTAGGTGGTAACAAGGAAATGCCTGTTGATGTTCGTATCATCGTTGCATCCAATGAAAATTTGCAGGAAGCATATCGCAAAGGAAAATTCCGGGAAGATCTCTATCATCGTTTCAATGAATTTTCTATAAACCTTCCCGCCTTGCGCAACAGAAAAAAGGATATTCCTTTATTTGCCGATTTCTTTCTTCAAAAAACCAAAGCTGAACTTGGAAGAGATGTGAAAGATTTTGACGAAGATGTAATGAAAATGTTTATTAATTATTCATGGCCCGGAAATCTTAGAGAATTTAGAAATGTAGTTAGGCGCTCAGTACTGCTTACAAGTGAAGGATCTATTTCCTCTAAAACGCTTCCCTGGGAAATCACCAATTCAACTGAAGCTACTCCATCTGTTACCAGCATAGATGTTGCAGAAAGCATCCAGGAAGAAACGGTTGTTAAAAAAAGTTATGATTTGAAAGATGCCTCTTCAAAAGCCGAGTATGAAGCAATTATGAAAGTATTAAAAGAAGTTAATTTTAATAAAACCAGGGCAGCGGAGATATTGCGAATCGACAGAAAGACGCTTTATAATAAAATAAAAAGTTACGAAGAATCAAATAACTAGAATGAGTAATGTGATAGAATTTTTACTATAATGTAATCACTCAAACAGTATATCAAAAGCGGTATAAATTTGGATACTGTTTCGTTTTTATTAATCTTAAAAAATAAAAAAAATGTCAAATTCAAAAACGGAAATGACTACGTTAAGCGTAGTGCTTGAAAAATTAAGATTGAAAAAACAGGATAACGAGTTTCGTATGACCAAAAGCGGTTTCGGTTCTGAAAAAGGAAAATGTTACCAGCCGGAGGAACTAAAAATTATCCGTACGTATAGGTTCGAAGGAGAATCTGATCCAGGTGATTCATCGATATTATATGTGATAGAAGCAAACGATGGGAAAGTGGGATACAGCCTTGATGCCTACGGAGTTTATAGTAATCATGATGATGCTAGCTATGATGATTTTATAAGAAAAATCCCAATGGAGGAAAGGGATGAACAACACATATTTGGATAGTTCATTCTGTATTTGAAAGTGTGCTGTTTCAGATGTTACCGGCAATGCGCCTGGTGGGATTAATAGCTTTCAGTAAATTTTTTTTAGTTAATTTGTATAGATGCATCGACAACATTTGGGTCTGAAGATCCTCATTATTGATGATGATGAGGATGATTATTTCATAACCAGCGAGTATATAAAAAGTATACCCGACAGCAAATTTACTATTGAATGGTGCTATGAATACAGCGCTGCAGTAGATCATATTTGTACGGGTGAATACGATCTGTTTTTTGTAGATTATTTCCTGGGAGCAAAAACAGGCCTCGATCTCATAAAAGAGGCAATAGAAATGAAGTGCGAACAGCCCTTTATACTGCTTACAGGTATTGGTAGCCGCAAGATTGATATTGAAGCAATGAAAGCTGGTGCAGTGGATTACCTCGTAAAATCTGAAATGGATACGGAAAAACTGGAACGCTGTATTCGTTATTCTTTTCAAAGAGCAAAATCCATAACAGCTTTAAAAGCGAACGAAAGAAAATTCAAGAATATTTTTGAACGCTCCGCTGATGCTGTTTTTCTTGCAAGCGAACAACTTGTATTCAAAGATGTAAATGATGCCACTACAAAATTGTTGGGCTATTCTAAAGATATTTTACTTACAACCAGCCTTTACGATCTATTAACCACAAAGGATGATGTAGAAGAGTTTACAGAACTTCTTTCAGAAAATGTTGGCATTGAAGATAAAGAACTAAAGCTTAAAACAGAATCGGGAGAAATAAAATATTGCATTCTTTCACTCTCTAATGAGCGTGACGACGATGGCAGCTACTATCAGGGAATTATTCATGATATTACCAGTTTAAAGAAGGCCGAAAAAGCTACACTACGGATGGAGAAGCGCGGTGTGGCAGACAGGTTGGTACATGTACTGGCACATGAAGTGCGAAATCCTCTCAATAATATAAATTTATCGCTGGAGCAGTTGATGCCGGAAATGGAGAATACCGAGTCTAAAGTGTATGTGGATATCATTCACAGGAATAGTAAAAGAATAGAAGGGCTGATTAATGAATTACTTAGCACCAGCAGGCCAGCAGAAATAGTACAAATGCCCGTTTCATTAAAAGATATAATTGATAGCAGTATCGATGCAGCTAAGGATAGGATGCTGCTTAAAAAAATAGCGCTAAATAAAATTTATACTGTAGAAGATTGTATTATTAATGCTGATGCAGAAAAATTAAAGATTGCATTTTTAAATATTATCATAAACGCTATAGAGGCCATGGCGCCAGACTATGGAAAACTTACAATCAGCCTCACTAGTTCAGATGGGGTGTCGCAAGTTACGATAGAAGATAATGGTTGTGGTATCAGTAACGAAAATATCACCCGGTTGTTTGAACCCTATTTCACCGCAAAAAGAAATGGAATGGGCCTGGGATTGGCAGCAACACTAAATATCTTACAGTCTCATAAAGCGGAGGTAGAAGTTCAATCAACGATAAATGAGGGTAGTAGCTTTATACTAACGTTTAAGAATAACTGTAATGAAGTAAATTGATTTAAAAACCTCGTAAAGAATGGGAATATATTTTTAGTTGGCTGGCTTTCATCTTTTGATGCAGCACTATTTCTATTGTTATTTAAGCCCTTATCTGGCATCTGCCCAATATAATGGCAGCACCTGTATCACCTGTTCTACAAAACTTGAGTCAATATGTTTTAAGGCTAATGCATTGTTGCCCAGAATGTGCCACTCTTCATTGTCCATTTCAACCAGCGTATAGAGGTATTTTTTATTTTGGTTATAAATCTCAAACATCCGGTATTTATCTTTCATGAAATTAAAAAAACCGAAATTTAAAACGTTATGATCAGTAACCTGCTTGTGCCATGTTAGTAATTTTGGTACATGCACCGGGCTTTTTAAAAAATTATATATTTGCTTGCCGATAACTTCTGCCAATGCTGTAAATCCCAGGTCTTCTTCTATCCATTTGCCAGTTTCAACATCTGTAAAAAATATATTTTCATAACCATTATCAAAAAACACTTTAAACATGCTGTGTTTTCGGTGAGGAATACTAATTACGCTAGCCTGGCATTCCTTCCCGTTAATTGTAAAATAGATATTAGTATTCATATATATTTTTTTAAAATATTGCACAAAACCTGCCAGATTTGTTGAGGAATTTTAGTTGAAGACAGGAGGTGATTACCTGGTATTTTACTCGATGATACCTTAATAAGATAATTATTGTAGAAAAAAAGGTGCTTTTTTATTGGGATGTAGAATTAATTACCCAGAAATTTTACGCTGGCGTTTAAGGTAATAGTTAAAAACTATTTCCCTTCGTTAGCTGTTAGATGATACAGCCTTTAGTCCAATCACAGAAAATATAAGTGTGCTTATAAAAAACAGGCGCCAGAAAGTTGCTGGCTCTTTAAAAAAGATTATTCCTACCAGCACAGTACCTATCGCACCAATACCCGTCCATACTGCATAAGCAGTACCAATAGGCAATGTTTGAGAAGCTTTGTATAACAATAACATACTTATTGTAAGGCAAATAAAAAAGCCCGCCATCCAGCCAACCTGGTTACTGCCGCTGGCATCTTTAGCCTTGCCAAGGCAAGTGGCAAAACCTACTTCAAAAATGCCGGCAATAATTAGTAAGATCCAATTCATCGTTTAAAATTGAGGGTTGTTTACAAAGCCTGGCGAAATTTTTACCAATCCAGGCCGTCAATTGGTTTATTCTTGTTTAAAAATTTTGTTGAGTTATAGTCAGCTGATCTGTTTCTATTTATCGACAGACTATACCATTCACTGTTTTTTAATTGTTTAGCTGAGTAAACAATCTGTCCAATATGGTAGGAATAATGAGCTAGCTGCCTGTTAATTGCTTCCAATACCGTATGCGGTTCACTACGAATAAATACAATAGTTTCAAGCAGTCTTTCATCAAGTTGATTTATTGAGTTGAATAAGCAGCTCCAGCCTTCATCCCATTTAGCCATTACTGTTTCTTTATCCGTTGCATTGTTACTAAATTCATTATCCCTGTTACGCCAGGCTTTCTCACCATCGGTGGTTAAAAAATCTGTCCACCTCGAAAGCATGTTTCCGTTCAGGTGATTTACAATTGTTGCGATACTGTTTGCATCATCTTTATTCACAAAAAAAAGCTGCGCCGGCTCTAGCTGCTCCATTGCTTTTTCTGCCAGACGCTTATAATGAAGAAATTCCTTGTTAATACTTTTTAGATAAACAATTCCAATAGACATGCGCTTTAGTTTATATTGTAAATGTAGTAAAATGTATCAAGCCTTACGTTAAAGCAAACACTGTGTAGTTCTGCACAGTGAGAAATTAGGATTTTAGTAAACCTGTCTGATTTCGTTATCTCAATTGGCTTTTCCCTGTTATCTTTAACTATGAATTACCTGGCACATGCATATTTATCATTTAATGATCCACAAATATTAGCAGGTAATTTAATTAGTGATTTTGTGAAAGGTAAAAAGCAATTTGATTATTCGTCTAAAATATTAAATGGAATAAAACTTCACCGTGCTATTGATAATTTCACAGACTCACATCCGGCTATAAAAGAGATGAAGAAGCCTTTTGTTAAACACTACCGGTTATATGCAGGTGCATTTGCTGATATTGTTTGTGATTATTTTCTGGCAAACGACAGAAAGGAATTTCACTCTGAGGAAGACCTTACAACATTTTGCAATCATACTTACCATCAACTTGATTTGCAATTCGACTCGTTACCATTGAATTTTCAGCAGATTTTTGTATATATGAAAGAATATAACTGGCTAAATAATTACCAGTTCGATTGGGCTATTCAAAGAAGCTTTACCGGTATGGGGAAAAGAGCTAAATATATGGGTGAAACTGACACGGCTTTTTCAATTTTTGAAAACAATAAAGAAATAATGAATTCCTGTTACAACGAGTTTTTCCCTTTATTAAAAAATTACGCACTTCACACCTGGAAGCAACTTGCAAATGCAGTTTGATATATCTTTGAAAAAAAGTAAATGAATAAATTGTTTTTATCCTTTCTGTTATTTTTTATAATTACTGCTGAGCTGATAGCTCAACCTGTGCTCCCATCACCTGATAAATCAATAATGGATGCCAGCTATTGCCCACCTAATTTTCCACTGTTAAAAATTCAGGATAAAGTTACAGAGCCGCTGCTGGCTAGAATTGTATATAGCAGGCCACAAAAAAACGGACGTATTATTTTTGGTGATATGATACCATATGGCAAAGTTTGGCGATTGGGTGCCAACGAAGCAACGGAGATAGAGTTTTTTCAAAACGCAAAATTTGGAAATGTTTCAATTAAAAAAGGGAGGTATACCCTTTATGCAATTCCTACAGAAAGCAAATGGACTTTTATTATAAATAAAGAAACTGATGTGTGGGGTTCTTTCAGGTACGATAGTAAAAAAGATGTTGCAAGGGTTGATGTGCCAGTTCAGATGCAAACTGACCTGTCAGAGTTATTTACTATTTTATTTGAAAAGGCTGATAAGGGATATGAGCTTCAATTTTATTGGGATAATATTAAAACTACTGTACCTGTATCATTATAAATAATTATGAGATATTATAAACGTTTAAGGAATTACGGTTTTGTTTTGCCACTGGCCCTCACCGTTATTGCCTCATGCAATTCTTCTGTTAACAGGCAGGATAAATCGCTGAATGTGTCTGACACACTAAAAAGCGTTGAATCAACTAATCCATACATTACCCTGGATCAATCGCCTATGGACATGAGCTATTTCCCCAATAACTATCCAATATTAAAAATGAATGGAACGGATAGTACCAGCCTTGTCGCAAGGGTTATTTACAGCCGCCCTCAAAAAAAAGGCAGGATGATACTTGGCGAACCTGGTACAAAAAGTTTGCGGGAATATGGTAAAGAATGGCGCCTGGGAGCTAATGAAGCAACAGAGATAGAATTCTTTCAAAATGTTATGATCAATGGGAAAACTATTGCCAAAGGCAGGTATATCATTTACTGTATTCCTTTCCCGGATAAATGGACTATTGTATTAAATACAAATTTATTTACATGGGGTTTACACATGGATAAACAAAAAGATGTTTTTTCAGTAAATGTTCCGGTAGAGCTTCAGGCGCCACCGTTAGAGGATTTTACGATGGTTTTTGAACCGGCAGCTTATGGAGCTAATCTGATCATTGCATGGGATAATGTAAAAACAGTTGTGCGGATAAGCACAGCAAACGCCAACTAATGCTAAAACAATTTTGGCTTTACATCTTGGAAGTGTGATATTTACAAAATGTGTGGTATAGCCGGAATCATATCTGCTGATAAAGCTAATATTAGTTTATCCCGACTAAAAAAAATGGCGGCGGCTATTGCGCACCGGGGACCTGATGGGGAAGGATTTTGGATCAATAAGAAAGAAAATGCAGGTCTTGCACACAGGAGACTTTCAATCATCGACCTCTCCGATGAAGCTGCCCAGCCCATGCATTTCGCACGACGATACAGCATAGTTTACAACGGCGAAATTTACAATTACATAGAGTTAAGAAAGGAATTAAAAAAAGCCGGTTATCATTTTGTTACAAATAGTGATACGGAAGTTATTCTTGCAGCTTTCGATTGCTATAAAGAGAAAGCCTTACAGTATTTCGATGGGATGTTTGCCTTCGCAATTTGGGATGAAGTGGAGCAAACGCTATTTGTAGCCAGAGACCGGTTTGGCGAAAAACCGTTTTACTATTATGCTGAAAATGAATTGTTCGTTTTTGGTAGTGAAATGAAAGCACTTTGGGCAGCCGGCATAGAAAAAAAGACAGAAAATAAAATGCTGCTCAATTTTATCACCTTAGGATATGTACAAAATCCGGCAGACAAAGCACAAACTTTTTTTAAAGATATTTATTCACTGCCACCTGCTCATTATCTCACATTTAACGCAGCAAATGGGAAGCTTACGATAGAAAATTATTGGGATATTGATAAACAGGCACAGATAAAGATCAGCGAAGAAGAGGCTATAGAAAAACTCGACAAACTTTTTTCTCTTTCAGTTTTCAGAAGGTTACGAAGTGACGTTCCTGTGGGCGCCAGCCTTAGCGGAGGCCTGGATAGTTCATCTATTATTTACTATCTCAACCAGCAAATGCGTAATGCATCCAATCAATATAAAACTTTTTCTGCAGTGTTCCCGGGTTTTGAAAATGATGAATCTAAATACATCGAGCAGATATCAAACAAATTTAATGTAGAAAATTTTACTACAACTCCTTCCGCAATAGAATTGATTGATGATTTTGAAAAGCTCGCCTGGCATCAGGAAGAACCCTTTCCATCGTCGAGCATTTATGCTCAATACAAAGTTTTTGAACTGGCAAAAAAACACCATATAAAAGTTTTATTGGATGGGCAGGGTGCCGACGAAATATTGGCCGGTTACCATAAATACGTTCATTGGTACCTCCAGGAAATGATTAGCAGGTATAGATTTTCAGGCTCGAAAAAAGAAAAGTTCCTTCTTAATAAGAATAAAGTAAAATTTAGCTGGAACGTAAAAAATATTGTTGCAGCTTTTCTGCCTTCTCATGCTTCAATAGCTTTGGAAAAAAAAGAATATGACAGAATTATTCATCATGCAGATGTAAGTAAAAATCTATTGAATAGTTTAAAAGGAAGGGAATGGGAAGGAATTCATAAACCGGTTGTAACCAAGTTGAATGATATACTATATTTTTCAACTATGCAACACGGCCTTCAGGAATTGTTAAGATATAGCGACCGTAATGCCATGGCACATGGAAGGGAAGTCCGGCTTCCATTTCTCAATGCAGAAATGGTTCAGTTTATTTTTTCATTGCCATCACGATTTAAAATTAATGATGGTTTTACAAAATCTATACTGCGTAAGCTGATGGATGATAAATTACCACAGAATGTTGTTTGGCGCACAGATAAAGTTGGCTATGAACCTCCCCAGAAACACTGGATGGAAAACCAGGTAATGAAAGATTACATTCACGAAGCGAAGGCCAAACTGGTTAAAGAAGATATTTTAAAACCTCATGCACTCAATAAAAAAAATAAAGCATTGCATGCACACGATGCTGACAACTTCGATTGGAGATACCTGTCTGTAGCCCAGATATTAACTAAATAATGGCAACACGCCTGTGTTTTAAAGCGAATAATTTTCATTCACTTTCCTGATTAATAATGGCTACTTTTGCTGCTCATAATTTATTAAAAAATGAGTAACAAAGACGAATTATCAGGAAAAAAAATTGCAACCAGATTTATACATGCAGGAGCAGAACCTGACCCAAGTACCGGCGCCATCATGACGCCTATCTATCAAACCTCTACTTATGTGCAAACAGCACCGGGTCAGCATAAAGGATACGAATATGCCCGCTCTCAAAACCCTACCAGGGCCGCTTTGGAAACAGCCTTAGCAGTAATTGAAAATGGAAAATTTGGTCTTGCTTTCAGCAGTGGTGTTGCAGCTACAGATGCAGTAATTAAATTATTAAGTCCGGGAGACGAAGTAATTGCTGCAAACGATATGTATGGTGGTACTTATCGCTTATTTACAAAAGTGTTTGAGAAGTTTGGTATTAAATTTATTTATGTAGATACCACAAATGTTGAAAATATTAAGGCTGTTATCAGCCCAAAAACAAAATTACTTTGGATTGAAACTCCTACCAATCCACTGATGAATATTACTGATATTTCAGCCGTAGCCGCTATTTCTAAAAAAGCGGGTGCTATACTTTGTGTTGATAATACATTTGCTTCTCCCTATTTACAAAATCCGCTCGATCTGGGAGCCGATATCGTAATGCATTCTTCTACAAAATACCTGGGTGGGCATAGCGATGTGATACAAGGTGCATTGATAATGAACGACCAGGATCTTCGTGATCAATTGTATTTTATTCAAAAAAGTTGCGGTGCTGTGCCCGGGCCTATGGATTGTTTTTTGGTTCTTAGGGGAATTAAAACACTTCATGTTCGTATGAAACAACATTGCGAAAATGGCTATGTAGTAGCTCATTTTTTACGCAAGCACCCTGCTGTTGATAAAGTGTACTGGTGTGGCTTTGCCGATCATCCTAATTATGATATTGCAAAGATTCAAATGCGTGGCTTTGGAGGAATGATGAGTTTTATATTGAAAGATGACAGCATAGAAGCTGCCAATAGGGTTTTATCTTCTACGAAATTATTTTCTTTAGCTGAAAGCCTTGGTGGCGTTGAATCTCTTATCAATCACCCGGCCAGCATGACGCATGCTAGTATTCCCAGAGAAGAAAGGATAAAGAATGGACTTGCCGATGGTTTAATAAGATTGAGTGTAGGCATCGAAGATGCAGATGATTTGATAGAAGACCTGAAGCAGGCAATCGGGTAATAGTCACCCTCATTTTACCAGTCATTATATTTTAGATTGCAAGAGATTACCTGTTTTAAACAACTGGATTCTCTTGCTTTTTTTATTAAATGAATAAATAATTACCCACGGAAATACTTCAATTCCTTGTTTTTATACAGCAAAGGAAATAAACATTATTTTTCATTGTTGGCCGACTAAAATTATGCAAATAATCCTTTCTTATCCTGAGTTTTAAGTCCCCTCTCCACTTGGAGAGGGGGTTGGGGGTGAGGTCAAGCTAAGTGATGATTTGAATGCTTAAATCAGAAAAAAATGGTTATTTATTTTGAATGATATAATGCCTTGCATAAATATTCACTATGCCCGCATGCGCTAAGAGCTTTAATTTTGCAGCATGCCGATAGATAATTTAACAGCATTCTTAAACAGTAAAGTGAAGGCATATAACCAGCCCTCTTTTATTGCAGCCGATCCAATATGCATACCACATTCTTTTTCTAAAAAACAGGACATAGAAATTGCTGGTTTTTTTGCAGCCATTTTCTCATGGGGCAATCGTACTACAATCATCAATAAATCAAGAGAATTATTGCAACGTATGGACAATGCTCCCTATGATTTTTGCCTGCACCATACGCAATGTGATCTTGAAAAACTCTTGTCTTTTAAGCACCGTACTTTTAATTCAACGGACTTGCTCTATTTTATTTCTTTTTTTAACATGCATTACCAACATGAGCAGTCATTAGAAACAGCTTTTTCTAAATGGATGAATAAAGATGATGTGAATACAGAGAACGCACTTAATGGATTTTATCAGTATTTTTTCTCTCTGGAATTTGTTCCAAAAAGAACGATGAAACACATTGCCTGTCCATTAAAAAAAGCTGCTTGCAAACGCCTGAACATGTATCTCCGATGGATGGTTAGAAATGATAGGAAAGGCGTTGACTTTGGATTATGGAGAAGTATATCTCCGGCACAGCTTGTAATTCCGTTAGATGTGCATGTGGCAAGAGTTGCCAGGCATTTTAAATTACTGCAAAGAAATCCTGCAGATTGGATCGCAGCAGTTGAATTAACCGAATCATTAAAGATTATGGATCCTGCAGATCCGGTTAAATACGACTTTGCTTTATTCGCATTGGGTGTATTGGAAAAATTCTAATTTTGATCGTATAATCTGGAAGGTTATTTATATATGGGTGAACAAGATCAATTAATACAGCAAATACTTAAAAATAATGACACTGCAGCCTTGCAGCAGCCTGATCTTCATGCTGCGTTAGCCGCCTACATCAACCAGCTGATTATTCACCAGTTTAACGAGCTGGTATATTTACTTTACCGCGTAGATGTTAGCGAACAAAAATTAAAGATATTACTCAAAGAATATCCCGGCGTTAAGGCGGGAGATATGATAGCATCACTGATAATAGAAAGGCAGTTACAAAAAATAAAATCCCGCAAGGAAAGCCAGCAGAACAATGATATTAATGAAGAAGATCGTTGGTAACAATTAATTCTCTACTGTTTCTTGCTTACGCGTTTTTCGGGTAAACATCAACTGCTGTACTTTTTCTTTGTCTTCCTTTTCATTTTTTAAATTGAACATGGTTCCAAAAACATGATCCCATAAAGTACTGCTTACACCAAATCCCATATCATCATTCTTATAATGGTGCAGGTGATGATTTCGCCACAAGCCTTTCATCCACTTAAATGGCGGGTTCCAGGCATGGATGGCATAATGCATACTTCCGTATATCAGGTAGCCAAACATGAATCCCGGGAAAAAAGGGAAAACGTTTTTCCCTAGCACTAAAAACATCAGTAAAAATAAAGTTGAAGCAATAATTAAACTGGGCGCAGCTGGCATAAACAATCGTTCCCTGTCTCTTGGATATTCATGATGATTTCCATGAATGAGATAATGTATCTTTTTTCCTCTTTCACTTTCAGGATGATAGTGAAAAGCAAAACGATGTAATATATATTCTGTAAAACTCCAGAAAAATATCCCTGCTAGGAATAAAAGAAAAATTTTTAAACTTGAAAAATGCAAGCTGTTGGAGGAGTAATATGGTAGCAATAATAAAACAGGCAAATACATCATCCATATAACCAACGGATGGGTTTTGGTTAAATATTCCAGGTACTGATTTTTAAAAAGCTGTGCCTGACCTTTATTATGTATTTTCTTAAATTCCATAAGCAATTTAATTACACAAATATAAATAATTGCTTTGTAAAGTGTAGCCGCCCGGGCAATCTGGAATGTAAAAATTATCTTAAAAAATAGTATTTAATAGGTTAGAATTGAAGAAATTAGCCGTTGATTCGATTAAATCTAAGTTGCAATTATACAGAAGTTAATGTTAGGAGATACCGCGGCAATATATTACCTATTTTTGCAACCTTAAACTAAACGGATGAAATTAGTTACCTATTTAAAAAATGAACACGACCAGCTGGCGCTGCTGGTAGATGGAAAGTTGTATGACACAGATATGCTTCATCCTGATATGCCAATCAGCATGGCTATGTTTCTTAATTATTGGGATGATGTAATGCCGTTGGCTAAAGCCTTAGAGCAGAGAATTAAAGAAGGCCTTGTTAGAAATGTTATGGCTTTGTCTTTTGATGAAGCATCATTGCTGGCACCGGTACCACATCCTACCAGTTGCCGCGATGGATATGCTTTTAGGCAGCATGTTGCTGCGGCCAGGCGTAACCGTAAAGTAGATATGATTCCCGAATTTGATCAATACCCCATATTTTATTTTACTAACCACAATAGTATCCAGGGGCCCGGCGATGTGTATTGCATGCCCGATCATTTTGAGAAACTTGACTTTGAACTGGAAGCAGCCATTGTAATTAACAAACCTGGCAGAAATATCAAAGCTGAAGATGCAGACGACTACATCGGTGGATTAATGATCATGAACGACCTAAGTGCCCGGAGACTTCAGATGGAAGAAATGCTTTTAAATCTTGGCCCAGCAAAAGGAAAGGACTTTGCTACTGTTATAGGTCCAATGCTGGTTACACTAGATGAACTGGAACAGTTTGAAGTACCTTGCAAAGCCGGCCATACCGGTAAATCATGGAACCTGGCAATGAAATGTTTGGTGAATAATATACAGGTAAGTCAGGGAAACCTATCAGACATGGACTGGACTTTCGCAGAGATCATAGAACGCTGCAGCTATGGCGTAAATATTTTTCCGGGAGATGTGATTGGCAGCGGAACAGTTGGTACCGGTTGTTTCCTGGAACTTAATGGAACAGGGAAATTAAATGATCCCGATTACAAAGAACAATGGCTGCAAGATGCTGATGTGATAGATATGGAAATAGAAGGGCTTGGAAAGCTAACCAATACTATAAGAAAAGAAGAAAGTGACCTGTCGCTGTTTGAAATAAAAAAAATGTAAGTGTACTGTAAAAGGCTTATCAACCTGGAACGCAAATAATATTTTAGAACTTACCATTACAAAAGTTGTAATGACTTAGGAACTTTAACCAACACTAAGTATTTCAACTTAAAATAATAATGCTACATGCTTTCAATAAAATTTGCTGAACTTTCTGCTGCGGATGTGCAAAATTATCTGCAGCACGCAATTGCACCACGTCCAATTTGCTTTGCATCAACAATTGATAAAGCAGGCAATGTAAACCTTAGCCCATTCAGTTTTTTTAATCTGTTTTCATCCAATCCTCCAATTGTTATTTTTTCACCGGCAAGAAGAGTGAGAGATAACTCCACGAAGCATACGTTACAAAATGTACTGGAAGTTCCCGAAGTTGTGATCAATATCGTTGATTATAGCATGGTGCAGCAGATTTCTTTAGCAAGTTGTGATTTTCCAAAAGGTACAAATGAATTTATTAAAGCTGGATTTACAGAGGAAAAAGCAACGTTGGTTTCACCTCCTATGGTTAAGGAAAGTAAAATTAAACTGGAATGCAAAGTGATTGAAGTAAAATCTTTGGGAACAGAAGGTGGAGCGGGAAACCTGGTGATTTGTGAAGTGCTGTACATGCATATGGATGAAAGTATTCTGGATGATAATATGAAAATAGATCAAACAAAAATGCACCATGTTGCAAGGCTCGGGGGAGATTGGTACTGTACCGTAGATGAAAGCAATCTTTTTAAAGTACCAAAGCCAAATAGTAAGATAGGCATTGGTATCGATGCTCTACCAATCACAATAAGCAACAGTGCTGTGTTTACAGGAAACGACCTGGGGCAACTTGCTAATGTGAGCGAGATGCCTTTTGTTGATCCCGCATTTAATGATGATAAATTAAAACAGATCATTCAATATTATTCCATTAATCCTGAAGAAATGGAAAGAGAACTTCATATTTACGCAAAAGAATTATTAGCAAAAGGAAACCTGGCAGAAGCGTGGCAGGTTTTATTGGCCCTCAATTAGTTACCAGTATCTTTTTGTGTGGTTATTTATTCAGAAAACTCCCGAAAACTTTTTTCAGCAGATCGGATGTTCTTGCTACAAAATTATTCCTGATATTCAACTCTTCTTTTGCCACCAGGTTAAACAGTGCTTCAGTAGCTTTTGTGGTTACAAACCCTGCCAGGTCAGGATTTATTTTCGTAAACGTAGTTGGGAAATTATTATAGGTATTAATTAGATCGCTATAGTATTTTGTGCCCTGAACCTTATCAAGCGATGATTTAATTACAGGTAAAAAAGCCGCATATAATTTATCGGTAGTTTTTACCCTAAAAAAATGAGTGGCGCTTGTATCTCCGTTTCGCACAAGGCCGATGGCATCGGATAATGTCATACTTTTTATTGCATCCACAAAGATTGGTTTAGCATATCCTGCTGCATCTTCTGCTCCACGGTTTATCTGCAGTATAGCTTTATCTACCATGCTATTCATGCCTAGGTTTCTTAATGTTGATTCTACTTTTTTTGCATCTGGTGGCAGCAAAATTTTATATAGGTTGTCTTTAAAAAACCCATCTGTGGAATTAAGTTGCAAAACTGCTTTTGCAATTCCTTGCGCCAAAGCTTCTTTTACGCCCTGGCCCGCTTCTTCCTCAGTAACTCCGATAGTTCCCGTAGCACCTGGTAATTGTTTTATCACGTCGCAGGATACTAAGGTGGCAACTGCCAGCAGCATTGTAAAAATTCTTTTCATTTTTGTCGTTTGAATGTCTAAGATGCAACTTTCTGTCCAAAGTAAAATCTTCTTTTGTTAAACCTTCTCTAACTATCTCTGCATTGAGGTTGTTTACCTGCTTTACAATATTTAACTTTGCCAGCCTGCGGCACTATAAAAGAGCTGCCGTTAACACAACGCTTATGAGTACACATCATTTGTCTGAACAGGAAATCATCAGAAGAGAAAAACTGGAAGAACTAAAGAAACTGGGTATCGATGCTTATCCTGCAGCCTTGTACCCGGTTAATACTACAGCTGCTTATATTAAAGAAAATTATAAGGAAGAAGAGAACAAAACTGATTTTGCTGACGTATGTATAGCTGGTAGAATAATGAGTGTGAGAGATATGGGGAAAGCAAATTTTGCTGTGATACAGGATGGCACCGGCAAGATCCAGTTTTATATAAAGCAGGATGATATTTGTCCAGGCGAAGATAAAAGCCTGTACCAGCAAGTGTGGAAAAAACTGATAGATATTGGTGATATTATTGGCGTAAAAGGATATGTATTTACAACTAAAACCGGCGAAACTTCGGTTCATGTAAGAGAGTTTTCAATACTAAGCAAAGCACTTAGGCCATTGCCAATCGTAAAAGAAAAAGATGGGGAATCATTTGATGAAGTTACTGACCCTGAATTCCGCTACAGGCAACGGTATGCTGATCTGATAGTAAACCCGGGAGTAAAAGAAGTATTTATTAAAAGAACAAAACTGGTAAATGCTATCCGGCAATTTTTAAATGAGAGAGGAGCTTTGGAAGTTGATACACCTGTTTTGCAAAGTATCCCGGGAGGTGCTGCGGCAAGGCCATTCAGTACGCATCACAATGCACTGGACATGCCTATGTATATGCGCATCGCAAACGAATTATATTTAAAGAGACTGATCGTTGGAGGTTTTGAATGGGTATATGAATTTAGCCGAAATTTCAGGAATGAAGGAATGGATAGAACACACAATCCCGAATTTACGGTGCTGGAATTTTATGTGGCATACAAAGACTATGAATGGATGATGGAAACTACAGAGCAGTTACTGGAACAGGCTGCAATTGCTGTTAATGGAAGCTCTAGAGCTACCATGGGTGATAAGGAGATCAGTTTTAAAGCTCCCTATAAACGCGTAACTATGTATGATGCTATTCGGGAGCATACCGGATTTGACATCAGTAATATGGACGAAGATGGTATTCGCCATGTGTGCCAACAATTAGGGATACACGCAGATGAAAAGTGGGGGAAAGGTAAATTGATTGATGAAATATTCGGAGGTAAATGCGAAAGCTCTTATATACAACCAACATTTATTACTGATTATCCCGTAGAGATGAGTCCGCTTACTAAAAAGCATCGCAGTAAACCAGGCTTGGTAGAGCGTTTTGAACTCATCATCAATGGAAAGGAAATGGCCAATGCATACAGTGAACTAAATGATCCGCTGGAACAAAGAGAACGTTTTGAAGAACAGGCTAAATTGATGGAAAGAGGAGATGACGAAGCTATGTTTATCGATTATGATTTTTTAAGAGCATTGGAATATGGCATGCCGCCTACAAGTGGTATCGGTTTTGGTATCGACCGTTTGTGTATGTTACTTACCAACCAGGTAAGCATTCAGGATGTGTTGTTCTTTCCTATGATGAGGCCGGAAAAAGGTATTGATGAATAATGGGATAGCCCTAGCCGTTATATTTAATTCGAAATTAACTACGTAAATACTTTGCTATAGGCGATAATAGGAAGTTGAAATTTTTATTTTTATTTTTTCAGCCAACCTGTGATACTCATTCGCGGCTTATGCGTAAGCAATACTTCATGTTCTAGTTCGCTGCTTTTAAAAAAAACAGCCTTGCAATTGGTAGGTGCGATATTTTCTTTCATATTGTTTTGATGAACACAAAGTTCACCTCCATCTTTTTCTTGCCAGTTTTCATTTAGGTAAATGATCATTGAATACTGTCTGCTGTCATTATTTCTAAACTGGTCAAGGTGCTTCTTATAAAAAGTTCCGGGTTCATATAGGGTATAATGAAATTCATAACCCGTTATTCCTGTGTAACAGGTTTCATTTAGATAGCTAATATAACTGTCCATCAAATCGAAAAATTCATTTTCATAAGCATTGTTATGTGCTCTGTCAAGCCAGTAAATAATATCACTTCTAAATAGCTTATCAAGAACAACCTGCACTTCATTGCCAGTTCCTGCAGACTTAAGTTGGTTAGTAAAATTTAATCCGGAAATATTTTCCCGGAGTTGTTCTGAGAGTGATGAGCTTAAAAAATGATCTGAAATACCAATTTTATTGGCAATGAAGCTGTTTATAAGCTCATCGAAAGATGTTTGCATGATAGTGATGTGAATATGTAATCCCGGAACCTGATTTGCCGGAAGCAGTGAAGATATGCTTAAATAAATGGGCTCTTCAATTTGAAGCTATAGGCTTTACCATTCAACAATATCACTTTCTCAATTCTTCTAAAAAAACTATCTTGAGCAGGATAAAATTATACATATGCTAAAGAATGTAAAAGCGATTTCATTATTACTATTGGTTACAGTGTTTGCTCAATCTGGTTTTTCACAACAGCAAGCGCTTGCAGACGACCAGTATTTTAAAAACAACTTTAAAGGTATTGTGCAGTCTCTGCCTGTTTTAACACGTTGGACTGACAACAGTCATTTCCTGTTAATCAGGGAAGGTAAATCCTTTATAATAGATGCAAATACAGGCGAAGAAAGGGAAGCTACAGATGCAGATAAGAAGCCTGCTGCCGCTGTAACCAAACCTTCTGTTTACACAGATCATAACGATCTGTATATAAAACTGGACGGTCAGCCCGTTCAGTTAACCAATGATGAGGACAAAGAAGAAAATCCTACAATGAGCCCCGATGGCAATTATGTGGCATTTACAAAAAAAAATGACCTGTATACTATTAATATTAATACAAAGAAGCTCACAAGATTAACAGAAGATGGCAGTGAAGTTATTTTGAATGGATATGCCAGTTGGGTATATACCGAAGAGATACTTGGTCGAAGCTCAAACTACCGCTCTTTTTGGTGGGCGCCGGATAGTAAGCACCTGGCATTTTTCAGAACGGATGATTCTCCAGTTCCGGTATTTACGATTACAGATGCCAACACACAACATGGGTATATAGAAACCCTGCGTTACCCAAAAGTAGGCGATAAAAACCCACAGGTAAAGGTGGGTATTGTAGTACCCGAAGCAAGAGGTGGTGACATTACCTGGGCAGAATTCAATCCGAAAGATGATCAGTATTTTGGCGCGCCTTATTGGAAGCCCGATGGAAGCACATTGTTGGTTCAATGGATGAACCGCAAACAAAATAATTTGAAAATATGGGAAGTAAACCCGGTAAATGGAAGTAAAGAACTTTTTTACAATGAAAACCAGAAAACCTGGATTGATCTTGATGACGAAGGCGAAAGGATCAGTTTTCTTGATAACGGTAAAGGGTACCTCTTTTTTTCAGACTCATCAGGATGGAAGCACGTTTATTATTACAATATGAATGGTAAATTGATCAACGCAGTTACGTCGGGAAAGTTTACGGTTACTGATATTAATTATGTGGATGAAAAGAACAATGTTGTTTATTTTACTGCCCGTAAAGAAAATTCGGCACACAAGGATTTTTATAAAGTAAATCTTGATGGAAAGAAAATGCAACGATTAAGTTTTGGGGATTACAATCACCTCAATATTAATCTTTCTCCTGATGCATCTTATTTTGTTACAACCTATGGCAATGTTTCCAACCCCGCGAAAATGACGCTGGTAAGCAATACAGGAAAAATCATAAAAGAAATAGCCGATGCAAAAGCTATCGGTTTTAGCAACTACGCACTGGCGAAAACCGAAATGATCAGGGTTAAAAGTGATGATGGCCTGTACGAACTACCAATGAAAGTTACCTGGCCTGTTAATATTGATAAATCTAAAAAGTATCCTGTGTTAATTTCAATTTATGGCGGTCCAAACGCAGGAACGGTTATGGACTCATGGGTTTTGGGAGGTAACCAGCAATGGTATGCAAAAGAAGGAATGATACAGGTTGCTATGGATCATCGTGCCAGCGGACATTTTGGTAAAACGGGTGTTAATTACATGTATCATAACCTGGGATACTGGGAAATGAAAGATTACAGCACAATGGTTAAATGGTTAATTGCTAACGGTAACGCAGACTCTACAAAAATCTGTATAACCGGTTTTAGTTATGGTGGATATTTAAGTTGTTATGCACTCACCTACGGTGCTGATATTTTTACTCATGGTATGGCAGGAGGAAGTGTTACTGATTGGAGCCTGTATGATACTCATTACACTGAGCGTTTTATGGGAACACCCGCTGATAATCCTGAAGGATATAAAACAAGTTCCGTTTTAAATTATGTAGATAAATATAAAGGCATGTTACAGATTGTTCATGGTGTGATTGACGATAACGTTCATTTACAAAACAGTGTTCAATTGATCAGCAAATTGCAAGACCTAAAAAAAGATTTTGAATTTATGATGTACAGCGGAGGCAGGCACGGTTGGGGTGGAAACAAAGGAGTGCATTTTCAAAATCTGAAAACTAAATTTATTTACAGGTACCTGTTAGAAAAAGAAGTGCCGAAAGGGATGCTTAAATAAGCTATTGTATAAATTTATTAAGAAGCGTTGATAGTTGAAATTACTATCAACGCTTTTTTTATGGCCGCTTCTTTAAACTGTTTTTGGCAGTTAGGTAATCCAGAAAGTAAATAACTTTTAACGATAAACTATTATAATGGTTTTCACGGATGGTTTTATTTAGGTTATTAAAATAATTTCTCTCAAAAGCCTGGCTGTTGCTACCACCAAAATCTTTCCATACAAGAGAAATGAAACTGCCTTGTGCAAATTGCCAGTTGTAAGCAAAGTCGAAACTCACAAAATTATAATTCTGATTGGCATTTCCGGTAAAAGCAACTGATGGCGTTTGTAGTTTACCATCTGTATCCAGTTCGTAAAATTGTTTGGGATCTACTTTTGTCCAGGAATGCCTTGCCCTAAAAGTAATTCCCATTTTGTTAGTGAACGTATATTTGATATTCATCACATTCTCGACTGTTCGTACATTTCTCTTTGAAAAATAGATAATATCATTAGTTGCATCATAGGCAGCCCAACCGGGTTGTCTTTTTATATCTGTAGTATTTGCCATGTACTCAACAGAGAATTTTGTATTAAAACGAACTTTGCCCGACAGGCTATAATCGAGGCTGTTTCTGTTAAATACGCCACCCCTTCCACTGGAAACATTTCCCGTCCACGAATATTTTTTTGCAGAATTACTTTCATACCACACGTTAAGGCCAATACTTCCTTTATTTCTGAAAACTTTTCCAAAATACCTGGGCTCGTAAAAGTCGTTGTAGTTGCCGTTCACGTTAATGCTAAATCCAAGCCACTGTAATTTTTTAGTCTGTGCATTACCGTTAATATTTCCACCCATATTCTGATACATTAAGGAAGGGCGTTTTAGTTCGTCAATCGGAGACACCAACCGGCCATACCAACCATTTGCATTGATACGCATCTGGTTGTACCAGTGCTTTGGTTTGTTCCAGTTATAGCCGATCCAAAAGCCCTG
>CAZCAA010000006.1:0-15642 GCA_964496585.1 uncultured Ferruginibacter sp. | reverse complement strand
TTCTGTGCCTTCAGTAAAGAACGTTCTGTTCTCATTAAATCGTTGTTCAAAAGGAGAGAGGTTTAAGAACTTATTATCTGTTTGTACCTGACCGAAATCCGGTATCAGCGTCATATCTAGCGTAAATGCCTGGTTAATGCCATACTTTACATCCAAACCTCCATTTACTATACTTTTTGTTTTTTTATCAAATCCGTTGTGGTTCAAATACGTGGAGAAGTAAGGAGATAATTGCAACCTTAATGGCGGTTTAATATCTTCAAAGCCGGTAATAAAACCTTCCTGGGTTAAAAAACCATTAACATTCGGATCAATAGGTTGCCAAAATAGCTGCTGGCCGCTCTTTTGCCTTCTACGAACAATATTCAGTCCCCAATCCTGAATTTTTTTGTTGCCAAAACGAATCGCAGAGTAGGGAATAAACATTTCAAATGACCATCCGTCGGGCTGTATTTTACACGCACTCTGCCAAACAGCATTCCAACTAAAATCTTCGCTATTCCCATTCATATTTGGAGAAACCTTTGCATCCATTTGTTCTCCAAGCGGCGTAACAAAATATTCAAAACCATTTAGCTTGTCGTTGTAGGTATCAAAAACTACCCCGATAAAATCATTGTTTCCAAATCCATCACGCCCTATTAGTTCAGCAGAAATACTGTCTTTATTTAATTCATGTAAATAACCTCCAACATAGATGCCTTCGTTATTATATAAAATTTGAACTGAAGAATTATTATCATCAGATTCTTTACGAAAAGGAGTAGGCCTTAATTCTACGAAAGAATCAAGAACAGGGGCCTTCTGCCAAGCGGCATCATCAAGTATACCATCAACTTTAATGTTGCTGTTTATTTTTTTTGCATCTGTTTTTTTCTTTTGGATCTGGCAAAGTCCAGGCAAAGAAATAGTGATTGCAATTGCCATTGCAGCAGTTTTTAAGTAAATCATTGCTATAACTTTAAGAGATGGTTGTTATATTAAAAAACAACGAATACGAAATTAAACGTACAACTTCTTAAAAAGTTACCGCTCATCAAAGAGAATTTTTCTTTGTGAATTCATTAACAGGAAAGGGGTGCTCAACGTCGTGTATTGAATTACAGCTGCAGTAGATATTTTCTGATTACAATAATTATATCAGATAAAGAGATCATTGTATAATTGAGCACCAGGTACAACAGAGTATTTTTCCAGGTTGGTTATACCTTCATTAGCCAGAACCTGTTCGTCAATAAAGGAATTGCCTGTGCATGTGGTTGATGATTTAGACAGTATAAAATAAGCGGCCTCTGCAATAATATCGGTAGTTCTGCTCATTTTCATCAAAGTTTCTCCGCCCAGTAAGTTCTGAACAGCGGCGGTAGCTATTGTTGTGCGTGGCCACAATGTATTGACTGCAATATTATACTTTTTTAATTCTGCAGATAACCCAAGGGCTATCATCGTCATATTGTATTTACTTATCGTGTAGGCGAGATGGTTAGTAAACCATTTCAAATCCATATTTAAAGGCGGGGATAAGTTTAATATGTGAGGGTTATGTCCTTTTTTTAAGAAAGGGATACAGGCCTTGCTTACCATAAAAGTGCCCCGAACATTAATGTCGTACATCAGGTCGAACCGTTTTGGGTCTGTTTGTTCTGTCGGTAATAAATTAATGGCCGATGCATTGTTAATTAGAATATCTATACCGCCAAATTTCTCAGCCGCTTTCTCCACTACAGTTTGAATCTGGTCTTCAAAACGAATATCACATTGTACAGCAAGGGCCTGACCACCAGCCGCTTCCATTTCAGCCGCAGCAGAAAAAATAGTTCCTCCAAGTTTGGGGTTTTCTTCAACGCTTTTAGAAGCAATTACAATGTTCGCGCCTTCTTTAGCCAATCTGAGACCAATTGCTTTACCAATACCCCTGCTGGCTCCTGTAATAAGTACAGTTTTATTTTTAAAAGACATATTTTGTAATTAAAAAATTTGAATTAGTAACCCAAGATGAATATAAATTTACAACGATAGCTTTTAAAAGCTACCGTTGTAAATAAACAGATTAAGATAATGTTGCTTCGTAAGTAATATTAGTGTTGAAAAGTTTAGAGATAAGACAGTTTTCTTTCGCTTCTGCTACCGAGGTATCAAACTGCTCTTGTGAAATTGCAGGCACAGTTGCTTTCACATTCAAATGAGATTCTGTGATAGTGCCATCTTCAAGCGTAATATCACAACGTGTTTCAATTACATCTGGGGTGAAACCAGCTGCATTTAAAATAAAAGTTAGTTTCATAGTGAAACATCCTGCATGTGCTGCAGCAACAAGTTCTTCCGGGTTTGTACCTACACCATCAGCAAATCTGCTGTTAAATGAGTATTGTGTTTTATTCAAAGTGGTACTTTGTGTACTAAGATGGCCGGTTCCTTCTTTACCGGTTCCTCTCCATTCTGCAATTGCAAATCTTTTCATGATTATTATTTTATGGTGAAATTATTATTTATAATGAATTAGCAATATACATCGAAAATACTGTTGCAACATAAAGCCTCATATTAAATTTTCCTGGTAAGCAGCTTCGTTAAAACCTACTAATATTATTCCAGCTACTTCCAAAATAGGTCTTTTTATCAGGCTCGTTTGATCCTGCATCAATTTAGCGGCCAGTTTACTATTATTTATTGATGCCTGAATAGAAGGGTCTATCATTTTCCAGGTAGTGCCTTTTTTATTTAGTAATATTTCCCAATTGCTAACTTTTGTCCATTCATAAAGTTTAGCAAGGTTTATGCCTTCTTTTTTATAATCATGAAATGTATATGGAATATTATTCTTCTTCAACCAGTCTATAGCTTTTCTTGTACTATCGCAATTTGGAATACCATAAATAGTTACTGGTTTCATACAGAGAATCGAAGATTTATTAGTTATCCAGGAAATTTTGATGCTGGTATTTTTACGCTGCCGGAAGATTCCATGATACGCCAGTTCTTAAAGTCCTGTGCAGATTCCATTCCGCCTGCTCCATTGATAAATTGAGTTTTTGTGCGGATCCTGACCGGCTTATCAGTGTAAAACTCAGTGCCTTTTCGGCTTCGGTCCCAGTATAGTTCATCGCTGAAAAGTGTATCGCCCTTCATGATATTTACCACTTTCACGCTGTCTCGTAAGAATACAATATTTTGATTTTGTTTGTAGCGGGCATATTTTGCTGTTAATACACTTTCAATAATGCCTTCTTCATTATAAAAATCAGCATGAATGGTTTGAGGGAATTCTACATAAGGCACCGTATCTTCTACATTTAACATCACAGGCGCTTTAATAATTGATTTGGTTTTTCCTCCCATTGTATAAGTTATCACTACACTGGTAGCTTCTTCCACACCGGTTTTTTTCTTATTAAGATTGTTAACTACATTTTCATTGTTTTCACAGGAACATAAAAAAATGCAGCCTGATAAAAAGGCTGCAATAGTTAATTTATTTAGTAAGATATTTTTCATTATAAAAGTAAGATCGAAAATATTGCTTTCATTATTGATAACTTCTTTTTTGGAACCAATAAGCATTCATGGAAATACCAATGTTAAATCGAAGATTGGTTTCACGGAAACTGATTGATTGTTTATTGCCTCTACCACCTGCTTCTATTGCAGTATTCAATTGTACAAAATCACCGGAACGTAAAAATCTGAAAGAAGTTAAAGGGAAACTAGCTCCTAATGTAGCAGCATAGTTATTTCTGGTTTTATCTATTTTAATATAATCCGGACCAAAATAAACGCCTGCCCTGTACTTTACAAATTTCCAGTATTTATTAGAAGCCGTACTAGCCTTTGCAGGATAATATTCGGCGCCTAATCTTATCGTCCAGCTATCATCAACAGATTCCACTTTGTCGTAATACTTATATTTAGACCAGTTTGTCATTTCAAAATCAGCCCCTAACAACCAATTGTTTCCTTGATCCTGGTAAGTGAATCCAACGCCCAGTGTAGCAGGTAATTTTACTGTTCCTTTGTTGCCTACAATGGAGTTGACTGTATCAACACCAACAATGCCACCACTGCCGTCAAAAACAAAAGTTTCGTTTACAAGATCTTCCGTTGCTTTTAAATTTTGTTGTAAGTTGAGATATGCCCCTAATTTAAAAAAACCTAACGTCTTAATAGGGATCATGTATTGAATACCGGTATTCAGGAACACACCACCATAACTAGCCTGCGTTTGTAAATTTGATTTGTAATAAGCAACAGTATCATTTACGAAAACTTTTTGTGTGCTGTAATCTTTGTTTCCAAATGAATAGCCGGAACTTACACCAATACTAAAATTCTTTATTTTAAATCCTGTACTAACATTCACCTGGTTCAAACCGCCAGAGCCTTCGTATAAAGTGTTTAAACTATCGATACCGGCTAAACGCTCGTTTTGTTCTATCTTATAACTGATCCTCGTAATCGGGCGAAGCCCGAAACTTAAACCCCAGTTAATGCCTTTCCTCTCCATTTTTCTCGTCGCAATCGGAAAAGCTATCTGTAAATAAGATATCAACGTATTTGTTGCCCTGTATTTGTCGGTAGTGCTTGTACTTTTTAATGTTTTAATATCAACTTCGCCACCAATATCGAATAACGTGTTAGAAAAACTTTTCGTACTGGTAAGGCTTCCCAGCGAAGCTGGATTTTTAAAATTTATACTTAAACCTGGTTTAGGTAATTTAAGTGCATCATCGGTACGTTGGTCCGAATAACCTGCCGACACTCCGCCCATTCCGCGGTTGATGATATTTTGATTGGGTACCACATCTCCCAATCCATAACGGGAATAGGGAGAATTTTCCTGTGCAATGGCAATTGAATATGTAAAAAAGGCAAATGATAACCCGACAAATCTCTTAAGCCTGGCAGTTGTTAAGTTCACTAAGTGCATACAGTCCTTTAAATAAAAAATTATAGTCGGCAAATATCTTGTTTTTAAGTTGACTGGCAAAATAGGCTGAATTGCCTCCGGTTAAAACCACGTTAAAGTTGCTGAATTTATCGCTATAATTTTGTATGAAACCCTCAATTTCATTGGTCATTCCCTTAATTACGCCACTTTGAAGATTCGTTTTTGTATCGTAGCCAATTAGGGGAAAATGCCAGCTTGCCTGCACTAAAGGGAGTTTAGCGGTGAGTTCATGCATTGATTTGAACCTCATATCCATCCCCGGAGAAATACTGCCACCTAAAAACTGATGAAACTGGTTTACAAAATTATAGGTAATACAACTGCCTAGCCCAATCACCAGATTATTTTTGTTGGGGTAAAAATGAACGGCACCTGCCACTAAAGCAAGCCGGTCTGCTCCAATGGTTTCAGGTCTGTTTACAGGATTGGTAAAATTAAGTTGTGTTGCTGCTGATAGAAGGTGAAAAGCGGTTTTGTCTGCCAATAATTTTTCAATTTCTTTATTATGATTAATTACGGAGGATAGCATAGATTTTTCCGGATGAAATTTTGAGATCAGATTATTGATCGTTTCCAGTCTGTCATTGGCCAGGTAGATTTCTTCTGAAAATTGATCATTTTCAAAAATCGCAGCTTTAAGGCGCGTATTTCCAAAGTCAAGGCAAAGTGTGTTCAAAAAGAATCAGTTTAGCGTTTATGATTATGCCGTTAGTTTACACGGAATTAATTTTTGCAATCAATAATTAAAACCTGGAAGATTTTTAAAATGTCCGTTGAGTTTAATTTTTCCTTTAAGCTGGTCCATGTTTTCCATTACAGGAATGATCTTTGCCAAATGCCTTTTTAAAAATTCCTGACGATGTAATTCATCCAGAAATTCCAGTAAAAGATATTCATCTTCAATCGATAACCCTGCATGATGCGCAACGTCGTAGCTGGTCAACTGATCGTCTGGCTTTTTAAAATCTTTTGAAACGCCTAATGTTTTATGAATCTCACGAATCCCATTAATGACTTTTTTCATTAATCCGGCACTTCCCCTCATAATGTTTTGCGGATACGTGACAATGGCTCCACTGAAAAGTTTATCCGGCAAATCTTTTATTATTTCTAATATTTTGAAAATCTGAATACCGTTGGTTTTTATATCCATTTCGCCATTCTCATAAGTTTTACTCACTTCTGTAACTTCCATTAGCGTTCCCATTTCACTTATTTTATTATTAACAACAGCAGGAATACCAAAAGGTTTTTTATTTACTACGCATTCCTCTATCAGTTGTTTATATCTTGGTTCAAAAATATGTAAGTTTAACTGTTCACCAGGGTAAACAACAATGTTTAATGGGAATATAGGAATAAAGTTAGTCATGACCACAAAGGTTATTTTGAAATTACCCAAATTGCCGGGAAGCACAAAATTATTTCATTAGGGAATTATAAAAACATGATTCCATAAGTTGAACAGAATGAATCCAGTTAAATGACGTGGTTATTAGTTTGTTTCCTTCCGTAGCAAGTTTAAGTCGCAACTGATTTTCCCTGAACAATAAAGTTATCTTTTCAACCATATCATCCACCTCGGCAGGCCTTACCAATAGCGCTGTTTGTAAATGAATAGCAAAATCAGGATGCCCACCTACATTTGTACAAACCACCGCACAACCGCAAGCCATAGCTTCTGCAGCAGGTAGTCCAAATCCTTCTGTAAGACTTGGAGAAAGAAAAATAGCCGCTTCGTTGTATAGATCGCAAAGGTTTTCAGGTTTTTGTACGTAGTGAATAAATTGAGATAAACCTTCGGGCATTGGATAAACTCCAAAAAGCTGGACTTTTAATTGAGGAAATTCATGTTGCAATAGTTTCAGGGCATTAATTCCTGATGCGCTGTCCTTACGGGGTTCTTCTGAGTAAAGCATGATCACCGAAAAGGGATCACGTGAAGCCGGTGATATTTTTATAGAAAACTTATTATTGTCTATTGCATTTGGAATAAGAATGGGATCAATACCGTTGTTTTTTGCAGCTATCATTTTTTGAAGATACCGGGCGATAACGAGGTGGTTTACGGGCAGGGAAAAACTTGCATCAACTTTTTCCTGGTGCCCCGCCCATATTTCATAATCCTGAATAAGATTAAATTTTTTTCCTTTTGATGGAGAAAGTGCAGCCACTGCGTAGGTCATTTGCCACCAGGTACTTATTACAATATCAGCATCAGGCAGGTAGCGGTCGGTTATTTCCGGAACAATACAGCTTTTGATCTCTTTGTTTAATTCAAACCATTTTGGCCGTGCAACGCCTCGCAATGCAAACACGAGTTGCTTATACCACAATGGAGTATTCGATTTCTTAAAAGGCCTTTTTATGCTGTGGAATATTGATACAGTATGTCCGTTTTGCTGAAGCCGGTTAGCATATTCATACATGATCTTTGCGCCCCCAACCGGTTTTGTTACAGGAAAAGGAAGTACAATATTGATGATGAGTTTATTCATGTTGCACTACGATTGCATATTCACTAAAGCGAGTATGCGTATTAGTTAAATTGTTAGAAACGTTGTACGGTTTTATCTTTCAATGAATCCAATATAGTTTTAACTACTTCTTTAACACTTAGAATATTTTTACTTTGCTGGCATTGTAATTTAAATTCATGCTGAGATATCGTAATGCCTTTCCCATTGCTGAAAAACATTTTCAATGCTTTTAAGAAATATAATCTGCCGGTAAATAGCCTTATCAATGTTTCTGGAAATAGTTGTAAATACCAAAGCATAAGCGGTAATCCGGTTAAGTGAATAGCGTGCAGGTACATTTTGTTTCGGTAATAAATTGAATTGATAAATGCCTTTTTGTTTTTAGATTTAATACTTACAGAAACTTTATGGCGGCATACTGCAAAATGTTCATAATAACATTTCCAGCCAATCCGCCAGGCACGGAGGCTGAGGTCAAAATCCTCAACGTAAAAAGGTGCATACAGTTCGTTGAAACCATTCAGGAGCAATAATTTTTTTCTATCTACAAACGCATTGGCGCCGGATAGATACATGGAAAAAAGCCAGTCATTTTTTTGAGGTTCCGGCAAATAATAATTCCCGGTTGTTTTTATTTTTGCACCATGAAAGCTCGGATACTTTGCAGCATCCTGTATCAGGTCATCATCCCAGCCAACAATGCGCCCCATAACTCCAAACGTATCTTCTTTATCAAAATACCGAAGTAAAGGAATAAAATAATCTTCTGACAAAAGCACATCACTGTTCAATAATAAAACATAATCGTATTGGGCACTAAAAATACCCTTGTTGATAGTAGGAGAAAATCCCTTGTTTTGACTATTCTCAATTATTTTAACCGCAGGAAAGTGTTGCTTTAAAAGAGATATTGATCCATCTGGTGAGCAATCATCAGAAACAATGATCTCATTGGGTAATCCGGTATAGGCCAAAGCCTTCATCAATGCAGGCAAAATTTTTGGCAGCAACTCAACTCCATTATAATTAGGAACAACAACAGAAATACCTATTTTACTCAATTAAAATTATTTTCCAACAAAGAACGCAAAGAATAATAAGGACATCAAATAAAAATCTCTCTTGCACATGAGCATTTTCTCCCTTATCTAAAGTATTTTGCAGTATGTGGCAGCAACTAAAGAATGATATCAGCAAGGGTAACATCAATGCATTGGCACGCTGTATTTCATTGATAGAAAATGACGTAGAAGGATTTGAAGGATTGCTTGCTTCACTTCCCAACTCAATTACGCCCGTAATTGGTATTACAGGACCGCCTGGCGCAGGAAAGAGTACACTAACGGATGCGCTGATAGGCGTTTTAGCAGAGCAGGGAAAAAAAGTTGCTATACTGTGCGTAGATCCATCATCGCCTTTTAACATGGGAGCATTACTTGGTGATAGGATCAGAATGAGCCAATGGTATAACAATTCAAATGTTTTTATAAGGTCGTTGGCTACACGCGGATCACTGGGTGGTTTGCATCCAAGGATTATTGAAATTACCGATATTTTAAAATTTGCTGGTTTTGATTATATTATTGTGGAAACTGTTGGTGTAGGACAAAGTGAAATTGAGATAGCTGGCCTGGCAGATGTAACTATCGTAACCATCGTACCCGAAGCAGGCGATGAAATTCAAACCATGAAAGCCGGCTTGATGGAGATTGCAGATATTTTTGTAGTGAATAAATCAGACCGCCCTGGCGCAGATGTATTTGTAAGAAATTTAAAAATGATGCTAGCACCGGCATTCAGCAACCACAGGCAGGAAATACCGATATTAAAAACAATTGCTGATAAAGCTGAAGGTATAACGGCATTGGCAGCAGCTATCGAAACTATATTGAAACAACAAACAGTAAACGACAAGAAATATTGGCTACTAACCGAAAAAGCTTTTCATCTGATACAGCAACAAAAAATGAAAGGAATTAATAAACTTCAATTGAAAGAAAGCATTATACAAGCAGGAGAGGATTTTAATTTATACCGCTTCGTAAAGAATTACTGAGTCACGTCGTTTTGCTCTTCTAATTGCTTGTTATTTTTCCACCAGCGAAAACCAATAAATCCTACAATTACAAATGGCGAAAGCATCAGGTATAAAATACCGTTGTTTAACCCAATGGCCGGCTTCTCTCCCAATTGCTGCGCAGTTTTAGTACACATAGAGCATTGTGCATCTGCTTCCTGAAATTGCAGCGTAAATAATAACATCAAAGAAAATATGAGGAGCCATTTTTTCATACTGCAAAGTTAATGCAAGTACAAAGAATTTACTGTTGAATAGCTGAATTTAATTTTTTGAAGAGTGCTGTATTATTACAGATTTTTAGGATGAAGTGCTCATAACAGATATTTACATTATTTGTAGTAGAGACAAGGGGAAATTATTTTATATTATGATTTACCAGAGCTGTTTGCATATTTTTTAGCATTCAAAATAAACCACAGAGGAAAAGGAGTACTTGTCACCGAGTTTCACAGAGTAGTGTAACCTTATCAAAAAACTCTGTGAAACTCAACCCATAACTCTTCTTACCTCTGTGGTAAAAAATATTTACGACTTATCTTGGTCTATATCATTTCTAGCTTTTAGAAAACAACTTTGGATTGATTAACCACAAAAAAAATCCCGCCAAAAGGCGGGATCAATTATATTTTTATGAATTAAGCTTCCTGTGCAGACATTGATTTGCTTACACGTTTTCTATCATCTTCATTTAAAATTGTTTTACGAAGGCGTACACTCTTTGGCGTTACTTCAATACACTCATCACCTTGAATATACTCCATACATTCTTCTAGGCTCATCTGGATCTTTGGTGCTGCTTTAGAAGCATCATCAGATCCGCTTGCGCGGTGGTTGGTTAATTTTTTTGGTTCTGTTGCATTAACAACAAGATCTCCTGGTTTGATGTGCTCAGCAATAATCTGACCTGCGTAAACTTCTTGTCCCGGATCTACAAAGAAACGGCCACGATCTTGTAATTTATCAATTGAATATGCCGTAGTTTTTTCTGTTGTTTTACTTAATAAAACGCCATTGTTACGACCTGGAATAGAACCTTTCCAAGGTTTGTATTCGCTGAAACGGTGTGCCATTACGGCTTCTCCTGCAGTATTGGTTAGCATGTTGCTTCTCAATCCTATCAAACCACGTGAAGGGATTTCAAATTCAAGATGTTGCATTTCACCTTTACTTTCCATGATGTGCATTTCACCCTTTTTCTGAGTTACGAGGTCAATAACTTTACCACTATATTCAGATGGAACATCCACTACGAGAATCTCATATGGTTCGCTTTTTACACCGTCAATACTCTTAACGATTACTTGTGGTTGCCCAACTGTAAGCTCAAATCCTTCGCGACGCATGGTTTCAATTAAGATACCAAGGTGGAGAATACCACGTCCGAAAACCAAAAAGCTATCAGCACTATCGCTGTCCTCTACACGCAGTGCAAGGTTCTTTTCTGTTTCTTTCATTAACCTGTCGCGTAAATGGCGGCTGGTTACAAATTTCCCTTCCTTACCAAAGAAAGGAGAGTTGTTGATACCAAACAACATACTCATTGTTGGTTCATCCACACTAATTACTGGCAATGCTTCCGGGTTTTCAACATCAGCAATCGTATCACCGATATTAAATGTTTCCAATCCAACTACTGCACATATATCACCAGCAATTACTTCTGTAACTTTCTTTTTTCCCATTCCTTCAAACACATACAGTTCTTTGATCTTCATTTTTTTATTAGTGCCATCTGCCTGTAATAAAGCGATCTGTTGACTCTCTTTGATACTTCCTCGAGCCACTTTACCTACCGCGATCCTTCCGAGAAAAGAAGAATAATCCAGTGAAGTGATCTGCATTTGCGATGGGCCTTCATTTACTTTAGGTGCCGGTACATATTCCAGAATAGCATCAAGTAAAGGAAAAATATTTTCAGTTTGAGTTAAAGACGTATTCATCCAGCCATTTTTGCTGCTACCATAAATGGTAGGAAAATTCAGCTGCTCTTCTGTTGCATCCAGGTTAAAGAATAATTCAAAAACTGCATCATGAACTTCATCCGGACGACAATTTGGCTTATCTACCTTGTTGATTACAACAATAGGACGCAGGCCAAGTGCCAAAGCTTTTTGCAGTACAAAACGAGTTTGAGGCATCGGGCCTTCAAACGCATCTACCAATAGTAATACACCATCAGCCATTTTTAAAACCCTTTCCACTTCTCCACCAAAATCACTGTGACCAGGAGTATCAATAACGTTTATCTTAACGTCTTTGTAACTCACGGCAATATTCTTACTAAAAATAGTAATACCACGTTCCCTTTCCAGGTCATTACTATCCATGATTAATTCACCGGTATCCTGGTTTTCCCTGAATACCTGGGTGGCATGTAAGATTTTATCTACTAAGGTTGTTTTGCCGTGATCAACGTGGGCGATGATGGCGATGTTACGAATCTTCATTAGTTTATATGTGCTTTTAGCTATTAGTCCAAACTTTTTAGCCAGTGTGTAATGTGCTAACGGCGAATAGCTTGTGGCTACTTGCTGTTTTTGGAGGCGCAAAGGTAATCATTTTCAGCCGTAAAGCAAGCCGGATTTGCATTATTATCAATTTGTTATGGTAAGTCAGTTGTAGCTGGAAATGCTGCATAAAATTTAAGAGTCATTTTTTCTTACGAATTATGGTAATTTAAAAAAAAGGTCAACTGATTTTTATATATGGATACTAGTTAACCCGCTATCTATCAGCTATTAATATGAGGGCATACACTGGCTTTACTTAACGCTTACCTAAATAAAAAAATGACAAATGTTTAAAATCATTTCAGGAGGAAGTTAATTATAACAACCCCTTCATATAACTCTAAACTAATTATTAACTTTATTATATCATGGCATTTAAACTTAATTCTGTTTACCAACCAGCCGGCGATCAGCCGGATGCTATCAAACAACTTACCAGGGGCATTGAAAACGGGGAACCTTATCAAACTTTACTGGGCGTTACCGGAAGTGGTAAAACCTTTACCATGGCCAATGTTATCCAAAATGTGCAAAGGCCAACTCTTGTGCTTACTCACAATAAGACCCTGGTAGCCCAGTTATATGGTGAATTCAAACAATTCTTTCCTGATAATGCTGTTGGTTATTTTGTTTCATATTACGATTACTACCAACCCGAAGCATATATGCCGGTGAGCAATACTTATATTGAAAAAGATTTAAGTATCAATGAAGAGCTGGATAAGCTTCGCCTGCAGGCAACGGCTCAATTGCTTAGCGGCAGAAGAGATATTATTGTTGTTGCCAGTGTAAGTTGCATTTATGGAATGGGCAACCCTACAGAATACGAAAACGGGATCATCCGTATTAAAAAAGACCAGGTTATCTCCAGGCAGGGATTTTTGCATTCACTTGTAAATTCTTTGTATCACAGAAGCCAGGGAGATTTTACGAGAGGCACTTTCCGTGTTAAAGGAGATACAATAGATATTAATCTTCCTTATGTTGATTTTGGATATCGGGTTAGTTTTTTTGGCGATCAGATAGAAAGTATAGAAACACTGGAACTTAGCACCGGCAAACGCATCAGCGAAGTGGAAAATGCTGCGATATTTCCTGCAAACTTATACTTGGCTCCCAAAGATATGTTGGTGCAGGTGATACACGAAATACAGGATGAGTGTGCTGCACAAGTTGAATATTTTAAGCAAAGTGGTAAATATATAGAAGCCCAACGCATCAGCGAAAGAGTAAACTATGACCTTGAAATGATTCGAGAACTTGGATATTGCAATGGTATTGAGAACTATTCCAGATTCTTCGACAGACGCAAACCAGGTGCCCGGCCATTTTGTCTGCTTGATTATTTTCCAAAAGATTACCTTACCATTATTGATGAGAGCCACCAAACTATTCCACAGATTAGTGGTATGTATGGCGGCGATAGGAGCCGGAAACTGGTATTAGTTGATTATGGTTTCCGTCTGCCATCGGCAATGGATAATCGCCCGCAGAATTTCAATGAGTTCGAGGGACTTAGTAACCAGACCGTTTATGTGTCGGCCACTCCGGGCGATTATGAACTTGATAAATGTGGCGGTGTAGTAGTAGAACAGGTGGTACGGCCAACCGGTTTATTGGATCCTCCCATTGAGATACGTCCATCCATTAACCAGATTGATGACTTGCTTGAAGAAATTGATAAACGCATCAACCAGGGCGATAGGATTCTGGTAACAACATTAACCAAACGCATGGCCGAAGAAATGAACAAGTATTTCGGTCGTATCAACATCAAATCAAAATACATACACAGTGAGGTGGATACACTTGAACGTGTGGAAATATTACGCGAACTACGTTTAGGCATTATAGATGTATTGGTTGGAGTAAACCTTTTGAGAGAAGGACTGGATCTTCCTGAAGTGTCTTTGGTTGCCATCATGGATGCTGATAAAGAAGGCTTTCTTAGAAATGAAAGAAGTCTAACCCAAACAGCGGGTAGGGCTGCCCGTAATGTAAACGGCCTGGTTATTTTCTATGCAGATAAAATGACCGATAGTATGCAGAAAACAATTGATGAAACACAGCGAAGAAGAGAAAAGCAAATTGCCTTTAATATAAAACACGGCATTGTACCTACTACTATCATAAAGACCAAAGAACAGGTTTTTGCGCAGGGTTCGGTGCTGGATGTAAAAGGATACGACCCGTCCAATCCTTATGCCGTTGGGCCTGATGAAGAACTGGTGCCTGTAGCAGCCGAAGACCAGGAAGTGTATAAAACGATTCCTCAGATGGAAAAAGGCATTGCGAAGATTAAAAAAGAGATGGAGAAAGCAGCACGCGATCTTGATTTTATGGAGGCAGCCAGGCTAAGAGATGAAATGTTTAAGTTGCAAAAAAATCTGGAAGGCGTGAAAAGTTAATATTGATGTGCTGGAGAAAAATTGCAGGTTGCAGAAAAATTGGTTCCAATAAACTGAGTATATTTTCAAATAATATTCCTCTCATTTTTAAAAGAATACTATCATGATCACTGCACTAAAATTAGCCATCATCAGAAAAGTAGCAACAGTACTTTCGGTATTATTTATTGTTTTTAATTGCTATGCACAAAAGAATTCAGCTGTAGCAACCAAACTCTTATTCCGAAATATAAAAACGACGTTAACGGCTGCAGAAAAAAGCCAGCTTTTCAATAAAACCGGCTTCATACTTTCAAAAGATAATAAGCAGTTTGCCTTTGCGGACGATCCCGGTTCTCTTGAATATCCATTTGATGTTACTGTATTACCGGCAGACCTGAATAATGATGGCAAAGAAGAACTGTTTCTTATTTTCGGTAATATCTATACTTCCGGCAACACTGGTTCTAATGTATTGCTTTTTATAAAAGATAAGCAGGGAAAATACCAATCCAATTTTGGTTTTTCAGGAGCAACACCTATCATCATGCCTACAAAAAATCTGGGGTTCCCCGAGCTATTGATTGGGGGTCCGGGTTTCGAATACCCGGTTTGGAGATGGAATGGAAAAGAGTATGTTTTCAATCGAAAAATAACGGAGAAGAGTCTTTCAAAGATCCAAACGCAGAATGCCGAAGATGCGAGTAAAATATATACGGCTGCAATCAAGCAATAATTTTACTATCTTACTGTTCATCTTAAAAATTTAAATGAAGCTTATGATCGTTATAGCATTGTACAATCTTAAAGGTGGTGTTGGTAAAACCGCCAGTTGTGTAAATCTTGCTTATCTCGCTGCTGCAGATGGATATAAAACACTGCTATGGGATATTGATCCACAGGGTTCATCGTCATTTTATTATAAAGTAAAACCAAAAACACACCCGGGAATTAAAAAACTGATCGCTAAAGATGCGGTTATTGAAAATGCGATCCTTTCAACTGATTTTGAATTATTGGACGTAATACCTGCGGACAATTCATCAAAGAGTTTTGATGTGATGTTGGAAGAAATGAAGCATTCGAAGAACAAGATTAAAAATGTATTGAAACCGCTTTCCGAAGAATATGATTTTGTTTTCATCGACTGCCCTCCTGGTTTCAGCGCATTGAGCGAAAATATTTTTAATGCTTCGGATATCGTATTGATGCCGGTTATTCCAACCACGCTTTCTATCCG
>CAZCAA010000005.1:80510-121478 GCA_964496585.1 uncultured Ferruginibacter sp. | reverse complement strand
GGGCTTATATGGAAATTGGAGGCAAGATATTTAAACTTACAGAGGAAGATATCAGGTCAAAAAAATACATCAATTACCTGTAGTTTCCGACCAAAATCATGCATATTAGATACAATCCTCTCTCTTTGTGAGTTTTTAACCCACTCTCCTCTTGGAGAGGGGTTGGGCGTGAGGTCAAAACATTAAGCAGAAAATAACAATTAAAGCCATATAGTACAATAACTGCAACTGTTTTACGTTTTTTATTGGAATCCTCATCCAATATCCGTTGCTATGATACTAATAGGCTACTCCGGACATTCTTATGTTATTAACGGCATACTTAAATCAATAGGTTTAAAGGTAACCGGCTACTGCGATAACGAAGAAAAAAAATACAATCCCTTTTCATTAAAATATTTTCAGGGCGAAACTTCTGAAGTTGGCCTTAAAGCGCTTACACAGGAAGATTTTTTTATCGCCATTGGCAATAATAAGATCAGGAAGGCTGTGTACAATAACCTGGCAATCCGAAATCTTTTGCCGGTAAACGCCATCCACGCTACCGCTGTTATCGACGATAGTGTAAACATTGCTCCTCATGGTGTAATGATTGCTCCAAATGTATCTATCAATGCACTTGCCAGCATCGGGATAGGAGCTATCTGCAATACTTACGCAGTTATTGAGCATGAATGTATCATTGGCGATTTTGCTCACGTGGGTCCTGGAGCCGTTTTATGCGGTAATGTTTCCATTGGAGAAAACAGCTTTATTGGTGCAAAATCTGTTATCAGGGAAAATATAACCATCGGAAAAAATGTGATAGTTGGTGCCGGCTCTGTAGTAGTAAAAGATGTACCCGACAACGTTAAAGTTGTTGGCAACCCTGCACGAATCTTAAAAAGTAAATAAATATCACTTATACCTTAACTTTACGGCGTAAATTATTTTTTATATGAAGGTATTAGTTACCGGAGGTGCCGGTTATATAGGCTCTGTTTTGGTAAGGCAATTGTTGGATAAAAAATATAAAGTTCGCGTACTCGACTCCTTGAAATTTGGTGGCGAAGCGCTTTATGACGTAATGCTTAACCCCGATCTTGATTTTATAAAAGGCGATGTTAGAAACCAGGAAGATTTAGAAAAAGCCCTGGTAGGTATAGATGCCGTTGCCCATTTAGCTGCTATAGTAGGCGACCCAGCCTGTAAAAAATATAGCGATGAAGCCCTCGAAACAAATTGGAAAGCCAGCGTAGCATTATTTGAAGCAGCTGAAAAAGCAGGTGTAAAACGCTTTGTTTTTGCCAGCACCTGCAGCAATTATGGAAAAATGCCAGATCCGGGTTCATTTGTAACTGAGATTTCTGAATTAAGGCCAGTTTCTCTATACGCAGAATTAAAAGTAAAGTTTGAAAAATACCTGCTGGAAGAAAGAAAAGACGCTTCTATATGCAGCACAGCCCTTCGTTTTAGTACAGTTTATGGGTTTTCTCCCCGTATTCGATTCGATTTAACTGTAAATGAATTTACCCGCAACGCAACTATTAATGGCGAACAGGAGATTTGGGGAGCCCAGTTTTGGAGACCTTATTGCCATGTAGACGATCTTGCAGGTGCAGTTATATTGGTGCTGGAAACACCTGATGAAAAAGTACGGGCAAATGTTTTTAATGTAGGAACTACAGAAGAGAATTATAACAAAGGAATGATCATTGAGGAAGTTTGTAAAGTGGTGCCTAATGTAAAAGTGAACTACGTAGAAATGAACGAAGATCCCCGTGATTACAGGGTTAACTTCGATAAAATTAAAAATGAACTGGGTTATACCATCACAAAAAAAGTACCCGACGGTGTTAAAGAGATATACAAACTTTTGAAAACTGGCGTTGTAACCGATTCTTTTGCCCAAAAATTCAGGAATATTTAGCGCTGTTTCAGTTAATAATTCATTTAGGTATCCTGAAACATTGGGGTATCCTTTTGTATAATTCTACTTCAATATAATATTCAACACAACCTCATTCTTTTCTGTTACCAGTTTTCCGGCTACATAGTTGTTGACTTCAACGAATTAAAACGTTGATTTTTCCTACATTTGCAACGAAAATTTCGCTTATGCTGCTATTGTCCGGGCCCAATATGTGTGGCAACGAATGGAAATATGTAAAGGATTGCCTGGATACAGGCTGGGTTAGCAGCGTTGGTGCATATGTAGACCAGTTTGAAAAGATGACTGCAGAATTCGCCGGTACCAAATACGCAGTAGCTACCAGCAGCGGTACAACGGCATTACATATTTGTCTTATTTTGATGGGCGTAAAGGAAAATGATTATGTGATTACGCCCAATATAACGTTCATAGCTACCTGCAATTCTATAAAGTACACCGGAGCAGAACCCATTTTTATTGATACTGATGAGAAGAACTGGCAGATGGATCTTGATCTGCTGGAAAAATTTCTCAACGAAGAAACTGAGCAAAGGCAGAACGTTTGCCATTACAAGAAAGATGGTAAACGCATACCTGTAATAATGCCGGTGCATGTATTGGGAAATATGTGTGATATGGATCGGCTTATGGCGCTGGCAGCAAAACATCATCTTATTGTTATTGAAGATTCTACCGAAGCTTTGGGAAGTTATTACAAAGGAAAACATGCCGGCAGCTTTGGACTACTAGGAACTTTTAGTTACAACGGAAACAAAATTATAACTACCGGTGGTGGAGGTATGATTGTAACAAATGATGAAGTGCTGGCAAAAAAAGCCAAACATCTTACCACTCAAGCCAAAAGTGATCCCTTTGAATATATACACGACGAAATTGGATATAATTACCGGTTGGTAAATGTTGCAGCAGCTATGGGCGTGGCCCAGATGGAGTTACTGCCGGGTTTCCTCAAACGTAAAAAAGAGATCATTAAGTTTTATAAAACAGCATTGGAAGGAGTAGGCGATATCAGTTTTCAGGAAGTAAGTAAAGAGGTAGATCCTAATTGGTGGATGCCTACAATCAGCACAGCAAAACAAAGAGAAGTATTGAAAATATTGAACGATCATAAAATGCAAAGCCGCCCGTTTTGGGTGCCGATGAACCAGTTGCGCATGTTTACCGAGAATATTTATTATAATCAATCAGATCGGTCTGATGCACTGTATAAGCTTTGCTTAAGTATTCCATGTTCAACAAATATTACTGATGAAGCATTAAAAAGCGTTACTGAGAAGATCAAAGAAGTGTTTGCAGTTTAAGATTGACGGCTTTCAACAGTTGCAAATAGGAGGTTTTCAGATCATCGTAATGTAACCCTATAATCAGATCCGCATCGCCAGATAACATTATGTATAATATTTTAAAACGGCTTATTGATATTACGCTTTCCCTGCTGGCCTTGCTGTTGCTATCTCCTGTTTTGATTCCTGTTATTATCATCCTGTTGTTTACAGGTGAACATGAAGTTTTTTATTTTCAAAAAAGAACAGGTTATAAGAACAGGCCGTTTTATATCTGGAAGTTTGCTACCATGCTTAAAAACAGCCCCAATATCGGAACCGGGGAAATAACACTGAGGAATGATCCAAGAGTTACCTGGTTTGGAAAATTCCTGCGTATTACCAAACTCAATGAAATTCCTCAGATCATTAATGTTTTAAAAGGCGACATGAGTATCGTGGGCCCTAGGCCACTATTGGAAGTAAGTTTTAATTTGTATTCTCTTGAAGTAAGAAACAGTATTTATAATGCCAAGCCGGGAATAACGGGTATTGGTTCACTAATCTTCCGCGATGAAGAAAAGATATTGTCTGAAGCCAGTAATCCACGGCTTATGTACGTATCAATTTTTCCATATAAGGCAGCCCTGGAGCTGTGGTACCAGCAACACGCCTCTTTGTATACTGATATGATGATCATCTTCCTAACTGCCTGGTCCATTATCTTTCCCAACAATCAGCTTATACAGCGTGTTTTTAAAGACCTTCCTGTAAGACCAGTAATTGTTACCTGAATTTTGTTTATCTTTTTTGTGTTATTTTTTAAACATTTTGTATAAAGATTTGTAATATTGTTACAATAATATAAGGCATAATGAATTTATTTACAATAAAAGACCTCGAGAATTTATCTGGCATTAAAGCGCACACACTTCGTATCTGGGAACAACGGTATAGTTTTTTAAAACCGAATCGTACGTTTACCAATATACGTTATTACAGCAATGAAGAATTAAAAACGATTCTCAACATTGCTTTATTAAATAAGTATGGCTACAAGATCTCTCACATAGATAAAATGAATGCGGTGGAGATCAATGAAAAGATACTTTCACTAAGCCAGTCGGAAGCACAGCAGGAAAGAATTGTAAATGATATGATCCGGCATATGGTGGATATGGATCTAGAAGCTTTCGAAAATAGCTTAACAACTTATATACTTGCCAGAGGCATCGAAAGAACCATCGTACAGATCATCTTTCCATTTATGGAAAAAATCGGAGTGCTTTGGGTTACCAATCATATAAACCCAGCACAGGAGCACCTTGTAACAAATATTATCAGACAAAAACTGCTGGTAGGAATAGATGGTGCGCTAGCTCCGTTTAAAGTGCAAAAATCAGTATTGCTTTTCCTTCCAGAAGGCGAGTACCATGAACTGGGTTTATTATTTATGTACTTTATGCTTAAAAGCAGGGGCGTTACCGTTTATTATTTGGGTAGTAATGTGCCTTTAGGCGATATAGAATACGTAGTAAAATTGAAGAAACCTGATTACCTGTACACCCATTTAACTACTGTTGGCCAAAATTTTAATTTCAATAAATTCTTGCTAACCATCGGTAAAAAATTCAGCCAGATACCGGTAATCATCTCAGGATCAGTAACCCACACTTTCGAAAAGAAAATACATCCTCCAATTGTTTTCAAAAAGTCGTTTGCCGAAGCAATGGAGTTTGTATCTACATTAAAATAATTTCCCCTTTATTAAAAAAATTAACATATTTCTTTTGGCGGCGAAAAAATATTGTTTAACTTTACTCTATCAAACATTAAACAAAAAGTTATGTCTACTATCGAATTCAACGATTTATTAGTTAATAATTCAGATTTCTTAAAAGTGTTTGCATTCACACTTACAAAAGACAATGAATCGGCAAAAGACCTGATGCAGGAAACTTTGTATAAGGCGCTTGCCAATAAAGAAAAATATAATGTGGGTACTAATATTAAAGCCTGGATGTACACCATCATGCGAAATATCTTTATTAATAACTATAGAAGAAAATCGAGGCAGCAAACAATATTCGACAATAGCCCCAACGATTTTTTGCTGAATCATGCTCAAACAGCTGTTCCTAATACCGCAGAAGTAAATATGCGGTTAAAAGATATGCAAGCCGTAATGCATAAATTACCAGATATTTTCAGGCATCCGTTTCAAATGTATTTTGAAGGTTATAAGTACAACGAAATTGCGCAATCATTAAATGAGCCATTAGGTACTATCAAAAGCAGGATTCACTTCGCCAGAAAATTATTAAAAGAGCAAATGACAAGATTTTAAATAATTTTATTAAACCTGATGAACAGATTAATAAAATTATCGGGGAGATAATAGAATGAAAAAAGCAGTAGTTATTGGAAGTGGATTTGCAGGTATGTCGGCAGCGTCATTTTTGGCTAAAGCCGGATGGGATGTAACCATTTTAGAAAAGCATAATATGCCTGGTGGTAGAGGAAGAAGATTTATGGCAGATGGATTCACTTTCGACATGGGCCCAAGCTGGTACTGGATGCCAGATATTTTTGAACGCTATTTTAATTCTTTCGGAAAAAAAGTATCAGATTATTACGATTTAAAAAGGCTCAATCCTTCCTACAGGGTTTATTATCCTGATGGTCCAATGGATATTCCCGCCGATTACAGCCAACTGAAAAGTTTATTTGAAAGTATAGAAAAAGGAAGCGGAGAAAAGTTAGATGCTTTTATGAAAGAAGCCGCATTTAAATATGAAGTTGGAGTAAAGAAATTGGTTTTCAAGCCGGGAAGGTCTCTTTCAGAATTTTTAGATCCCGAATTGGCTAGCGGAGTTTTAAAACTGGATGTTTTTACCTCTATGAAAAAGCATGTAAGCAGGTACTTCAAACATCCAAAGCTGGTAAAACTAATGGAATTTCCCGTGCTATTTCTTGGAGCCCTTGCTGCACATATTCCTGCTTTGTACAGCCTGATGAATTATGCAGATATTAAACTTGGCACCTGGTATCCACAAGGAGGAATGTATCATATTGCAAATTCAATGTACGAGCTGGCTAAAGAACTGGGCGTTAAATTTAAGTTTGAAAATGATGTAGCAAGTATTACTGTTGTGAATAATAAAGCAACAGCAATAGTAACAAAGACTGGTGTAAAATTTGAGGCTGATGTGGTAATAGGTGCAGCGGATTATCATTTTATAGAAACCAGTTTATTGCCTGAAAAAAGCAGATCGTATTCTACAGCATACTGGGGAAGCAGGGTAATGGCGCCATCCTGTTTATTATATTATGTTGGACTAAATAAAAAAATTAATAACATAACACATCATTCATTATTTTTTGATGTGGATTTTGATAAACACGGCAGCGAAATCTATGAAGATCCAAAGTGGCCGACAGCACCGCTTTTTTATGTGGGAGTTCCCTCCGTTACCGATGATACTGTTGCACCAAAAGATTGTGAGAATCTTTTTTTTCTGATACCTGTTGCAGCAGGCTTAACAGCAGACACAGAAGAATTGAGAGAACATTATTTTAATCAGATTGTTAAACGATATGAACAACATACCGGCCAGTCTGTTGCCAATTCGATCATATATATGAAAACCTACGCCGTTGCTGATTTTATTAATGACTATAATGCCTTTAAGGGAAATGCCTACGGCCTGGCAAACACCTTAAAACAAACAGCTATTTTAAAGCCGTCTTTAAAAAGTAAAAAAGTGAAGAATCTTTTTTATGCAGGTCAATTAACAGTACCTGGTCCTGGAGTTCCTCCTTCATTAATAAGTGGTGAAGTAGTAGCAGGAGAAATTTTAAAAGAATTCAATAACAGATAAATGGCTTATCTTATGTAGCTATTTACAATTAAATGAATATTATAAAATGCAGCGTACATGATCAAACTTTTTCACGATCTCAGCCAGCAATGCAGCCGGTTGACTACCGAAAAATATAGCACTTCCTTTAATAGTGCTATTAAGTTGTTGCATATGGATCTCCGTACGCCGGTATATAATATTTATGGGTTTGTTCGTTTTGCTGATGAGATTGTAGACACTTTTCACGATCATGATAAATCCTCGCTGTTAGCAGAGTTTAAAAAGGCTACTTATGATGCTATTGAAAGAAAGATTAGTTTGAATCCAATACTCGATAGCTTTCAGATTACAGTAAATAAATACGGAATTGATCATAGCCTGATCGAATCTTTTTTCCTTTCCATGGAATCAGATCTCTCAAATAGTCAATATAACGTTCAGGGATACCAGCAATATATTTATGGAAGTGCAGAAGTTGTTGGTTTGATGTGTATGTATGTGTTTTGTGAAGGTAACCAGGAAATGTTTAACAGGCTGAAGCCTGCAGCGCAATCTTTAGGCGCCGCATTTCAAAAAGTAAATTTTCTGCGGGATGTAAAAGCTGATTATCAACAACTGCATCGCACCTATTTTCCCGGTGCTGACTTTACCAATTTCACACCTGAAATGAAAAATGAGATAGAGGCAGATATTGCACTGGATTTTGAAAATGCTTATAAAGGTATTCTTCAACTACCTGTAAAAGCCAGGTTTGGCGTGTATGTAGCCTATAAATACTATCTCAGTTTATTTAAAAAAATAAAAAGAGCAAGGCCTGCTTTATTACTGGAAGACAGGATACGTATTCCTAATTATTCAAAAGCATTTATCTTGTTTAGAGCTGGTTTAAGAAGCCAGTTAAATATATTATAGTTTTAAATTAGTAATAAAACATTCAGCTTGTCGCAGGTAATTTTAGTGAATAGCAATAACGAGCCTATCGGGGAAATGGAAAAAATGGAAGTGCACGTAAAAGGCCTTCTACACCGGGCATTTAGTGTTTTTATTTTTAATAAACACGGTGAAATGTTGCTTCAGCAAAGAGCACAACAAAAATATCATAGTCCACAACTTTGGACGAATGCCTGCTGCAGCCATCCAATGCCGGGAGAAGATACCGGAGCATCTGCTCATCGAAGATTACAGGAAGAATTGGGTTTTGATACAGCCCTTACTGAAGTTTTCAGTTTCACCTATCAATCAGCATTCGACAACGGATTAACGGAACATGAGTTTGATCATGTATTTACCGGAGTTTATGATGGTGTTATAATACCCAATTCCGAAGAAGTAAAAGATTATTGTTTTAAGACGATTGACGATATACGTAATCAAATAGAACTTTCTCCCCAACAATATACTTCCTGGTTTAAAATTGCTTTTCCAAAACTGGAAGTTTATCTTGCATCAAAATAACGGATGCAGGCAGTTTAATAGCTCCAACATCCAACACTTAATTCCCGTCTTTTTTAATGTATTCAAAAAATGCAATTGTAATCGGATCAGGCGTGGCGGGTTTAGCTTCCGCTACCAGGCTTGCTGTGCTGGGTTTTAAGGTTACAGTATTTGAAGCAAATGATCGTCCCGGCGGAAAATTAACCATGTTTGAAAAAGACGGTTACAGGTTTGATGCCGGCCCATCTTTATTTACCCAACCTGCTAATATAGAAGAGCTTTTTGCTTTAGCAAATGAACCTATCACAGACTATTTTAGTTATAAACCGGTTGATATTGCCTGTAAATATTTTTTTGAAAACGAAAAGCTGATCAATGCTTTTACCAACAAGGAACTTTTTGCTCAGGAGATGCAGGAAAAAACCGGCGACAAAAGAGAAGTAGTATTGCAATACCTTCAGCGGTCGGAAAAACTATATAATAACATCGGAGAAATCTTTCTAAACTTCTCATTACATAAATCAGCCACCTGGTTAAACAGGAGAATAATTAAAGCACTTGGATCTTTAAAGCTGCCCTATCTTTTTTCTAATCTCAACAAGTACAATAAACATCAATTTAAATCTGCAGAGGCAGTTCAATTATTCAACCGTTACGCTACTTATAATGGAAGCAATCCATACAAAGCTCCCGGTATGTTGAGCGTAATTCCTCACCTGGAATATAATCAGGGCGTTTTTTATCCCAAAGGTGGAATGATCAATATAACAAATGCATTGTATAAGCTGGCGATCAAAAAGGGTGTTGAGTTTCGATTTAATACGGCTGTAAAAAATATCATACATCACGAAGGAAAAGTGACGGGCGTTGTGGTAAATGAGGAGAATAGGTATGCACCTGTTATTGTTAGTAATGCTGATATCTATTTTACGTATAAAAATCTACTCAATTCTCCGCTTAAGGCAAAAAAAGTATTAAAACAGGAAAGGAGCAGCAGCGCACTAATTTTTTATTGGGGAATCAAACACACTTTTCCGGAATTGGAATTACATAATATTTTCTTTTCTGAAAATTATCAGGCAGAATTTGATGGGATATTTAACAAAGGTTCCTTTTATAAAGATCCAACTGTGTATGTTAATATTACTTCCAAGATGGAAGATGGACATGCACCTGAGGGAAAGGAGAACTGGTTTGTAATGATCAATGCGCCAGCGAATGCAGGCCAGGATTGGGAGCAATTTAAATCCGACGCAAGGCTGCGAATAATTGATAAATTGAGCCGCTTGCTTAAAACAGATATTGCTGCTTTAATTGAAACAGAAGACATACTTGATCCGGTGATGATTGAAAATAAAACAGGTAGCTATATGGGTTCATTATATGGAACCAGTTCCAATTCAAAGCTTGCTGCTTTTTTCCGGCATCCTAACTTTACCGGTTATATAAAAGGATTGTATTTTTGCGGAGGAAGTGTTCATCCTGGTGGTGGCATTCCATTGTGTTTTAAAAGTGCCATGATTGCAACAACGTTGATCAGTAAAGATTTTAAAAATACTGATCATTAAATTGAATATTTATCATTTCAGAAAAATACATATCATTTAAACTGAACATCAGCAGAATTCAGATCGCAACTTTTCTTGCTATACTTTTTCATACAATCGGTTTAGCAGGCATACTTTTTTTTGACCGCGATTTTTTTATTCGCACAACTTCTATCAATTTACTGCTCATGTTTTTGTTGTTGGTATATACGCAGCGTGGTGTAACCATTGGCTTTTTAATTTTTACTATTTGCTGTCTTGTAGTTGGAATAGGAGTAGAGATTATTGGCACAAAAACGGGATGGTTATTTGGTGAGTATAGTTATGGAACCGTATTAGGTCCAACTATTGAGCAGGTTCCCTACATCATCGGCGTAAATTGGTTTATAGTGATCTATTGTGCAGGCATTAGTATCCATACCATGCTAAACAGAATTCTTGATAAATTATCTGAGCAAACCGACAGTCCACGAAAGGGATTGCAGGCACTTTCAATCATAGCTGATGGAGCAACCCTGGCAGTATTGTTCGATTGGCTGATAGAACCAGTAGCAGTTAAATTGGGTTACTGGCAATGGTTAGGTAATGGAGATATTCCCTTTTATAATTATTTGTGCTGGTTTATAGTTAGCGCTTTATTATTAAGCGTGTTTCATTTTTCACGTTTCAGCAAAAGCAACAAATTCGCAGTAAATTTGTTATTGATACAAGTAATGTTTTTCCTGTTATTAAGAACTTTTTTATGAACGGGTTTCTTTTTTTATTAATCACGCTTAGTACTTTTTTCCTGATGGAAGGAGTAACCTGGCTTACTCATCGGTTTGTTATGCATGGCTTTTTATGGTACCTGCACGAGGATCATCACCAGCCAAGGCCCGGTGTTTTTGAAAAAAATGATGCTTTCTTTTTAATATTTGCTATTCCTTGCTGGCTAAGTATTCAGTTTGGTTTACAATACAAGATTTACTGGTTAGCCGCAATAGGTTTTGGTATTGCCATGTATGGTTTTGCCTATTTTCTGGTACACGATGTGATCATTCACCAGCGATTTAAATGGTTTAGCAGGAGCAAAAATGTATATGTTAGAACCATTCGCTGGGCTCACAAAATGCACCATAAGCATACGGGAAAACATGATGGCGAAAGTTTTGGAATGTTATTCGTTGCTAAGAAGTATTGGCAAAAAGTGCGGGCAGATAAGGAAAGAGCAAAGAGTATGTAGTGTATCAAATTGCAACAGAATTTCAATTATGATTACCTTAATTTGTATACTCCGATTTTATCAGCTAAATATTTAAAATTTCATTCTTATATCTACTCACTATACATATTTACTGATACTTGCTGGATCCCTGGCTGGTCCGCTTTTACTTAGTTTTGATAAAAAAGTGGCTTTCTATAAACAATGGAAATTTCTGTTTCCGGCAATGCTTATACCCTCGGCGATTTATATCAGTTGGGATATTTTTTTTACACATATTGGCGTATGGAATTTCAATCCTCAATTTATTCTGGGATTTAATTTAATTAACCTTCCGGTGGAAGAAGTTCTTTTCTTTTTTGTTGTTCCTTATTGCTGTGTGTTTATATACGAGTGTATCCGTTGCTATTTTCCGTTGATGAAGGATACCAAAGCTGCCTCTTTAATTCTCAAAGGAATCGGTATCATTTTATTTTTAGCAGGGCTGTTTTTTTTTGATAGAAGTTATACTGGTTATACTTTTCTCTTTGTTGGAACATCTATTGCCATTTTCTTTTTGCTTAGAAAATATTTCATTCATTTTCATGTTGCTGCATTTCTGGTATCTTTCCTGATAAGTCTGATACCTTTTTTATTGGTTAACGGGCTTCTTACTGCGATGCCTGTAGTGCAATATAATAATGAAGAAAATCTCGGCATCAGAATTTATACCATTCCTTTTGAAGATGTTTTTTATGGTATGCTACTACTCATGCTAAACATCGCCGGGTTTGAAAAATTACGGAACAATAAGAAAAGATCGTAGTACTGCGGAAGCCTGCTTCAAAAAAAATATAAAAATCAAACAGCCTTAATTACATAAGTTACCACGCCCCATATATGCAGATCCTGAAATTCGCTCACATCAATTGGAGATAGTTTAGGCGTTTCCGGTATGAGCCGCGTTTTATTCATAGTTTTTTCCAGCCTCCGTATCAACATCTCACCATCTATTACAGCAATCACAATTTTGCCACTTTGTACTTTGATACTTCTATCTACAATTATGGTATCGCCACTGCTGATTCCTGCATTAATCATGCTGTTGCCGGTTACCCTCAAAAAGAAAGTGGCAGCTTTATTTCTGATCAATTGTTCATTTAGGTCAATTCCTCTTTCTGTATTATCGTTGCCATCGGCACCAAAACCTGCTGCATTAGCAATTTGAATCTGCTGTTGGGTAAACCGCTTGTTAGCATTATAGCCCGGGGATATAAATTTTTCAACTTCCATATAAATAAATTTTATAAAAACTAAAAAGTTTAGTAAATTTATGCTAATATAATTCGCAAATGATTTTTTTTATCTTAAAAAAATGGTTATGAAAAACATTGTAAATAGTTTGCCTGGTTACAAAATCGTTGAGTATTCAATTTTGCTGACTCCGCATGAGGAATTACGAAATAAAATCATGCAGGTGAAGCAGCATTTTCATGATTCATATAAAAATGCTGCTGCACTGTATAGCAAACCACAGGTTACGCTGGTAACTTTCACACAATATGAAATGTTTGAGGAGCGCATCGTAAACAGACTTAAAACAATTGCAATGGGGTTTCAACCGGTGAAAATTGAACTGAAGGATTTCGGAAGTTTTCCAAGCCATACTATCTATATAAACATAACTACTAAACTTCCTTTGCAGGAACTAACCAAACAGATACGAACAGAAGCGCAAAGATTAATGAAAATGGATGCGGACAATAAACCTCATTTTATTTTAGATCCGCACATCACTATTGCCCGCAAACTTTTACCCTGGCAGTTTGAGCAGGGCTGGTTAGAGTATAGTCATAAACATTTTACTGGAAGATTTATTGCCGATGCCATGTTGTTGTTAAAACGCCCTGCAGGTTCATTAAAATACGAAATCGCCGGACGGTATGAGTTTCAAAATTTACTGGTAACTACAAAGCAGGGAGAATTGTTTGGTTGATCGATATCATTTGTTTTTAAAACAATGGTTATAGCAGCAGCTCAATAATTCATAATCAATAAAATTCATTTTCTATTTAAATGAAAACAACATTTTAGTATTCAAGGAAAAACCGGATGAAAATTTTGCATGCTATATTTCAGTTAAGATAGTTGCCTGCTGTTTGGTAATAAAAAATATGTCAACATTATGGAGAATAAACTTAAGCAGGATCATCATAAAGTAAGCGCCAGCAGCCAGGAAGAAAAAGCGCAATACCAGTACGGTCGCGGCGCCCAGTTTAATTATAAGAACCGGTTCATAAAAAATGAAATAACAAAGGAAAATATAGAAGCAATAGATGACTGGGAAGAAGGAAATGCAGCCACACAATATATTGAACAGCAATCTAAATCGATTGTAAATAAAGTAGAAAGTAAAGATGTTGGTATGATGTACAGCATGAATCCCTATGCTGGCTGTGAGCATGGTTGCATCTATTGTTATGCACGCAATGTGCATGAATACTGGGGTTATAGCGCCGGCCTCGATTTTGAGCAGAAGATATTGGTTAAAAAAAATGCGCCACAACTGCTTCGGAAATTTCTCTTAAATCCCAAATGGGTATGTGCTCCTATTATGCTAAGTGGCAATACTGATTGTTACCAGCCTGCCGAACAAAAGTATAGGCTTACCAGAGCATTGCTGGAAGTGTGCAATGAATTTAACCAGCCCGTTGGCATCCTAACAAAAAATTCATGGATATTAAAAGACAAGGATGTGTTGCAGGAAATGGCAAAGAAGCGTTTGGTTTCGGCCATGGTTTCAATTACATCTTTCAATGAAGATCTGCGGCGAATCATGGAGCCTAGAACTACCACCGCAAGGCAGAAACTTAAAGTGATTGAAGAGCTGAGTAAATCCGGTGTACGCATGGGCGTAATGATGGGCCCAATGATACCAGGTTTAAATGAACACGAAATGCAACGTATTATGAAAGCTGCTGCTGATCATGGCGCAACTTTTACTGCATACACTTTTATAAGGTTAAATGGCGCCATAAAATTTTTGTTTCACGATTGGCTATACAAGAACTTTCCCAATCACGCTGATAAAGTATGGCATCTCATTGAGCAAAGCCATAATGGCAAAGTAAATGATAACCGTTGGGGTGTTCGTATGAGGGGCGAAGGCAGCATTGCTGATATGGTGGCCCAGCAATATAAAAAATATGGTAAACTATATAATATGAATGAGGAAGAATGGAGCCTTGATACAAGTATATTTCGGGTACCTGGAGGACAAGGAAAATTATTTTAAATACAAGTACTTGTAACACTTATTTTCCATTCTGATTATTTTTCCTAACTCGCTCACTCCTGCAGAATGAGTTAAGTTGAGGTAAAACTGAAAATGATTTGAAAGCATAAACCAAGCTGCCATGATTTAGTATAATACTGTAGCTGACATGATCTTTAAACAAAAAAAACAACAATGAAAGCCATTACCAAAGATTACCTCACAGATATTATTTTCCGTGCTATCAATAAAACAATTGATGCCCATCGCAATTCAAAGAAGAATGCTTTTTACTACGAACCGTTTCCAACTGCTACCGATGAGGAAATCCTCGATTTTATCCAATCCATACCATTCTTCGATATTAGACTTAAAGATTTTCTGTTGGGCAATTTGATTGATGAAACCATTATCATTAGTCAATCCTGGGAAATAGAATTTCTCAAAAAAACATTATCCTGGGCTGAAGGTTTTGAATGGTTGCACGGAAACAATTATTTTTTAAGTGACGCTCACACCAGAAATATCAGGAAGCAGTCTGCTTGTTTAACATTGCCCTACTAAGTGAATTTTTATTGCATAAATCACCGGTTATATATGGGATTAATCTCGTAAAATTCAGTGGTAAAAAACTTCGGCAATTATAGATCTGAAATTAATTTAGTGTTCTCATTGTTGATCACTAAAATTAATTTTATGAACCCTGATTTTAAACATCTAAATAAAAAAGATGCAGTAACAGCTGAAAACGATTTTCTAAAAATGAAGATGATGTTGGAACGTGGTGCTCAGTTTGGTGGTGGGCATCCCGATTTTTCACCTGAAATGGAAAATGAATTCCTGAAAAGTATCATGGCAATAGAAGCGCAATTTGATGCAGAAAAGAAAATTAAATTGTATGATAAAATCGATCGCCCAACTATCTTTAAACCGGTTGCTGAAATTACAGTCTCTGAAATTGAGTCTGCCGTTGATAGCATCCTGAGTTGGTTATCAGAGTATAATATTTCTGTATCAGTTGATAGTCCAAATGTTTCATTGATGGAATTCTATCGATTTATTACAGAAGAACTTTTTGAATTTGAAATGGATGATACCGGAGAAACAGATTGGGTTACAGCTTTCTCCTATGATGATTTTCATCCTGATTTATTGTATGAAAGTGAAACAGTGGCAACAGATGATTGTATCAGTCTGATATTACAGAAAGAAGAAGTGGATTACTGGGATTATTTTGAAACTGCCAATATCAGATTGAATGATCATTTTCCGCTAAGCATAGAAAAATTTAGTGAACTTATCAGTAAATTTAAAGCCTCTTATCAGGATATCTGCCTTATTGATATTTCAACTATCAGCAGTACACAAGATGACTCTACTTGTAAAGTGACAGGAACCTTCAGTCTGCAGCTTTCCCTGTTGCATGAAAAAATAATTAAGCATGGAAAATGGCTCGTATTACTGAATGCTGAAGACGATAAGTATTGCAGCATAAATACAGTAGAGATTGAAGGCCTTGGTCTGTAAAATGAACTTGACAGGAAGATTGGTAATCATCAAATAAAATAATTAGCGAATGAGAAATAGCATAAAGAAATTTCATTTATAAACCGGTAGGCATCAATTCAGCAATTGCCCTGAAACTTGTTGTCCCTGTTTTACTAATGTTCATAAGATTGTTTGGTTTAATTAATTTATTTTTACCATTCACTAATGTTTTAGCATGTTAACCATTCTGGAAGAAATAAGAACACTATTTATAACTCATTTTAATCATGCACCATTAAGTATTGAGAAACTTCCTCAAAGTGGAAGCGATCGCATGTATTTCAGGGTTTTTGATAAAGACAATAGTTTTATAGCAACCTATAATACCAATATTGCAGAGAACAGAACTTTTATCAGTTTTAGCAAATGTTTTAAAAATGCCGGTGCACCGGTTCCGGAGATACTGGCAATCAGCGATGCTGAAACAATTTATATTCAGGAAGATTTTGGAGATGTTTCCTTACTGAATACGTTGGAATTAAAAGGTTACGATGAAGATGTTTTTGCACTTTATCAAAAGAGCCTGCAATCGCTTGCGTCTCTTCAAATAAAAGGAGACAGTAAACTTAACTACGACGATTGCATTACCAGTAAAGAATTTGGCAAACAGGCAATCATGAGCGACTTGCTTTATTTTAAGTATTATTTTCTTGATACTTTAAAAATACCTTACGATAAAGAACAATTGATCAATGATTTTGATCAGCTATCCGGCTACCTCGCAGATGCAGATCATAAATATTTTATGTTCCGTGATTTTCAAAGCAGAAATATCATGGTGAAGGACAAGGATGTTTTTTTTATAGATTACCAGGGTGGCATGAAGGGCGCATTACAGTATGATGTTGCTTCCCTGTTGTGGCAGGCAAAGGCAGACCTCAGTGACAGCTGGAAAAATAAATTGCTGCAATATTATATGGATTGTGCGGAAGAATTATTAGAAAAGCCTGTTGACCGCTTACGATTTGAAAGCCAATACAATGGCTATGTATTGATACGACTACTCCAGGTGCTAGGTGCTTATGGTTTTCGCGGCCTCTTTGAGAGAAAGGCACATTTTTTAACCAGTATACCATTGGCATTAAGAAATCTACAATGGTTTTCCCGTAATAAAAAAACCGGTATTCATCTTCACGAATTTGAAAGATTGTTAAGCCTGATCGTTGATGACAATATCATCTCCCGATTTGAACCAATAAGGGCAACTGCTGAAACTCCATTATTGGTAAAGATCAAGAGCTTCTCTTATTTAAAAACAAGTTATCCCAAAGACGAAACAAGTAATGGAGGCGGATTTGTTTTTGATTGCCGTGGAATTTTAAACCCTGGTAGAATAGAAGTTTATAAAACACAATCCGGGCAAGATAAACCAGTGAAAGATTACCTGGAGCAGTACACGAGAATGCCCGATTTCTTAAATAATATATATAACATTATAGACATTGCAGTAGAAGATTACATTAAACGCGGCTTTGATAATCTGGCTATAAATTTTGGATGCACTGGTGGCCAGCATAGAAGCGTTTATGCGGCAGAGGCAGTAGCAAGGCATTTAAAGAATAAATTTGGCGTTAAGCTCGAATTAATTCACAACAATAAAGAGAATTGGGTAAAGCCAGCTTAGATGTACCTGATAAAATTTAACTGATATGCTCAAAGCAATTATATTTTCTGCAGGTTTGGGAACGCGGTTTAAGCCCTGGACGGATCATCATCCTAAAGCACTTGCCATCGTAAATGGGAAATCATTATTGCAGCGTAATATCGAATACCTGCAGCAATACAATATCACCGATGTTGTTGTGAATGTTCATCATTTTCCAACACAGATAATTGAGGCTATTCAAAAAAATAAAGGTTGGGGCAGCAATGTGATAATAAGTGATGAAAGCAATGAAGTGTTGGAAACCGGTGGCGGTTTATTAAAAGCAAAAAGTTTACTTGATGGAGACCAGCCTTTTCTTTCGTTGAATGTAGATGTGCTAACAGATCTTGATATAAACAAACTAATCTCATTTCACAGGGAGAAAAAGCCGCTCCTATCTTTTGCCGTTACAGAGAGAACTACTTCAAGGAATATCTTACTTGACAGCGATGGCAGGATGTGTGGCTGGAGGAATAATGCTACAGGCGAGGAAAAAATAGTTATTGAAAAAGCTGGACTGAATCCATTTGCTTATAGTTGTGTGGTAGTGTACGAACCCACCATATTTACTTTAATAAAGCAACAAGGTAAATTTTCGATCATGGATACTTATCTTCAACTTGCGGCACAGAACCTCATTGTTGGCTATAACCATACAGGTGATAAATGGGTTGATGTAGGAAAGCCTGAAAGTGTGGCTGTAGCAGAGAAATTATTTAGTTGAATATAGTTACTCAACTTTGTTCCGAATATGCTAACCTTCCGGAAGTCAAAATTCAACAGTTTAATTCATTGCATTAGTTTTGATTTGCCTCCGGAGGTGCTTGAAAAGTTTTCTTTTCTTCATTCGGTTTCTTGCCAAAATTATATCTGATAGTAAGGCCAAGTCTTCTGCTGTCATTTATTCTTTCACCGGTGGCAGCAACATTGCCTTGGTTTATATTAAATGCTACTCTGTTAGTCTGCAACAAATCATTCACCGAAAGAATAATATTTGCTTTTTTATTAAGAATACTTTTATTCACCGAAGCAAATAAACCTCCAAAAGTATTTAATTCATAAAAATTCTGAATGCCTTTTGTCCGCATAAAACCTTGCATGTTTACGGTAAACGTTTTGGTTACTTTGTATTCCTGGTACATGAAGAATGTATAACTTCCCCTGCTATAATTGAGTGGAAAATTATTATAGAGGCCTTCGTATTTGTTGTAGTTGTATTGTGCTCCAACATAGAAGAAAAATTTTCTTCCTGGTGGAATCCCACCAATGATCTTAAAATATACTTCTTTATTTTTTCCGAGATTATCATAAGTTCTATAAGCAATTTTTGTTCGGTTATCCTGGTACGTTACCTGGCTGAAAATATCTTTTGTTTGATTGATTCCGACTGAGAATACCGGAAAATTATCAAAAGTAACATTCACTTCATAGTTTGTAGTGAACTGCGGTTTGAGGTTAGGATTTCCTGTATCAAACAGGTATTGGTCAATATATTTTGGATAAGGATTTAATGATTCATAATATGGCCTCTTGATACTCCTCCTAAAGATGGCGCTACCAATTAATGGATAGCCAAACATTTTCCAAAGATTATGTTTGATAAAAATATAAGGAAACAGGTCAGTTCTTTTAATTGAGAAAGATGTGTCAGAAGGAATAAGTTGTCTTCCATCGATATTAGTAGTTTCAAAGCGAACGCCAGGCTTTATTGTAAAACCGGCGAACGTTCTGGAAACCTGGAAATAAGCCGCTGTAATCGCTTCCTTGTATTTAAAAGTATTTGTTTGAAAAGAATCCACTTTACGTGTTCCGGATCCGTCCTCTCTAAAATAGGCGCTACTGTTGTTGCTACTGCTTAGAGTTGCTTTAAAACCTGCTTCCAGGGTAAATTTTTCAGGAAGTTTCAGCGTTAGGTCTGTTTGAAACACGAAGATGTTTTTTGCATTCCTGTTTTCTCCATCTCCCTTAACAGCTGAAGCTACCGGAAGAATAGATTGATTAAGATAAGTTTGATCGTTCTTGCTTTTGTAATAATAATAATCCAGTTCTGTTTGCCATTCACTTCCCAATGAATCTATTTTATATTTGGAAGATAACTCGTTTCCGATATACAGCGAGCGATTTTTATTAAATATATTTGATTCGTTTTTCTCCAGCAATGTTCCATTTTGGGCATTCACGATATCTATTGGATTGGCAGCATTGCTTTTACCAATGTTATTACTAATGCGCAGGTCGTATCCGATATTGAAATTCTTTTTAACAGCATAGTCCAATCCGCCACCGATATAATTATTGAAAGTAGGATAGGTTGTATAAGATTTTTGAGAAACCAGCGAGTCTGTAGGTGTAAGACGGTCAGAATTTAACTTTTCAAAATTATTCCTGTTTGTAAACTGGTAGTTAACGTAACTGGTAAGCTTACCTGCACTTCTGTTGAAATTTAATCCTCCGGTTTGCGTGCCATACACTCCCTGAAAGTAAGCCAGGTTAACACTACCGCTGGTACCCAACTTTACGCCTTTTTTCAGAACTATATTTACAATTCCTCCACTGCTGGCTGCATCAAATTTTGCGGATGGACTGCGAAGGATTTCTATCTTGCTAACGCTACCGGCAGGTAAACTCTTTAGCATAGACGCAATATCGGCACTACTAAGTTTCATTTCCCTGCCATTAATAAATATGGTGGCGGGCGTTGTACTGCTCAGGTACACGTTCCCATCCTGATCAACCACAGTACCAGGAACCTTCTCTAAAATTTCGTACGCATTGGTACTGCTATTGGCAAGTGCTTCGGCATCCACCACCGTCTTATCGTCATCTTGCCTGATGAGTGGTCTTTTTGCCACAACAGTTACATTGCTAAGATTATTTATTTTCGCTTCCAGTTTAATGAGTAAGAAAACAGCAGTTTCAGAAATAGTCACTTCCCTGTTTACAGGTTGAATTCCACTGGCAGTGATCTTTATTAAGTATTTTGAATTGATAGCTACATCAAAAACTGCCGTGCCCTTTACAACTTTTTTTTCTATTAGAAGTGTATCAGGTAACTGGTATAGTGCCGCTGTAGCATTTTGGAATGCCTCATTTTTATCGTTGGTCAATTGCAGGTTGAATTGTGTTGTTTGCGCTGAAGCGGCAAATGATATAACCAGGAAAAATATGCTGATAGAGATGATTGTTTTCAATGCTAATAGGTAACGAATGTGTTTATGAACACGCAGTGTTTAAAGAGAAATTAATTTATTGTCATTTTGAATCGGGAAAGTGAATTATATGAAATGTAAATAACATCCAAATATTCAATTTGTTCAATCACGCATCCGCTCGATAGCTGCACGCCAACAAGAAATAAAATTTTAAAATGGCATTACTTCTTCTCAAACAATTCTTTCTTGTCAACAATTTTTACCTGTGTGCCGTTTTTAAGTTTTTTGCTTACAATATCATAAGGGCCGGTTATCACCATGTCGCCTTCTTTAAGGCCTTCAATAATTTCAATGTTATTTATATCCTGAATACCTGCTTTCACTTTCACTTTTGTCACTTTGTTTTCTTTATCAGCGATAAATACAACCACTTCAAGGTCATCTATAGAAACATTGGTATTGGTAATAACGGCTTCATCCTTTTTATCGGCTCTAAGGCTATCATTTTTTTCACGGGTAGTTACTGCATTAATAGGAACGCTGAGTACATTTAATTGCGTTTTGGTTTGTATATCAGCACTGGCACTCATTCCAGGGCGAAAAGGGAAACTTCCTTTACCAATCAGGTCCATATAACTTTCTGGTAACAACCTTATATAAACTTTGTATTGTGTAACATCAGAGCTGGTGGTAGCCAATGCATTTTGTGAAGCTGCACCGTTATTACTACTCGCGATCTGGGTTACAATGCCTTTAAATTTGCGGTCGCTGTACGCATCAATATCTATGATGGCACTATCTCCCAGTTTAACTTTGGGTACATCGTTTTCTCCAACATCTACTCTTACTTCAATTTTAGACATATCTGCAATACGTAGCATTTCTGTTCCCACATTAAAACTATTGCCCGCTACTTTTTCACCTTGCTTTACGCTCAGTAAACTCACCACACCATCCATAGGTGCAGTAATCTCCGTGCGGCCAAGATCTTTGTCTGCTTTATTAAGATTAGCTTTTGCACTTGCAATATTGGCCTCTCCTCCTTTTATACCCTGTATTGCAGCATTATAGTTTGCTTTGGCTGATTTGAGATTTGCATCTGCAATATTAAATTCACTCTGGCTAATTACCTTGTCATCATACAGTTTTTTCTGCATCTTAAAAGTACGTTCCGCCTGTTCCTGTTGTGCCAATAATGCGTCTAAGGCTGCCTGTGAGTTGGCTACCTGTGCCTGCGATTGTGCTACGCCACTCGCTGCCTGATCACGTTGAATATCGTAAATATCAGCAAAAATTCTGGCCAGCAATTGCCCTTTTTTTACGGTATCACCTTCTGCAACCGTAAGTTCGGTAATCTCTCCACTTATATCCGGGCTCACTTTTACTTCTATTTCAGGATATATTTTGCCGCTTGCACTTACTACTTCAATGATGGTGCGACGTTGTGCTTTTTCTGCAGTTACTTTTATGCCTTCATCTTTACCAAATACACCTGTTTTTGCTAATACGACCATTACCACCAGCAATATTCCAACAATGAGAAGTATCCATTTAGTTGTCTTGTTCATGAGAATCAGTTAACTGTTATCAGCATTATGCTGTTTAGATTATAATTTTATTCCTTGCCCTTTGTAAAATTCCAGCACTTTCATTTTAAATACATAGTCGAATCTGTTGATACTATATTCAAGCTTTGCCCTCAATAAATTATTCTGTGTAGTTATCAAATCAAAACTTCCGAGCATGCCAACATCAAATCTTTTTGTAGCCAATTGAAATGTCTGCTCACTGGCGTCAACAGATTTCCTGCTGGCGTTAAACTTCTCAAGGGCAATCAATACGGAATTATATGCCTGGAAAATATCCTGCTTTAATTTCTGGTCATCCAGTTCTTTCTGTAACTGAAGTCCACTGATATTAAGAATACTTCTTTCGTAATTTGATTTTAAAGATCTGCTATTTAAGATAGGCACTCTTAAACTTAAACCAATTGATTGGTTGAAGTTATTAGAAAGCTGTTTAGGAAAATTTGTTTTGGAATAAGTATAGCTGGAAAAAGGTTGAACTGGAAATACATCGTAACTCGTTCCACCGACGGAAACGCTTCCTAAAGGCGCATTAATAGGCGTAACGCTGGTAATTTCCTGCGACTGGTTATTATAACCACTTCCAAGGCTACCAAAGATGGATAATGTTGGATACATTGCTCCGCGGGCAGCAGCTTTATTTTTGTCGGCGGCTTTTAATTTTAGTTCATTGTAGCGTTGTAACGGCTGGTTGGCCAATGCCAGGCTATAAACATTCTCTGGTTGAAGGTCGGAAATAGCGTCCAGCGGGATTGATTCAATTGAAGGTGATGAAATGTCAAAATCTGCTGCCGGATCAATGTTCATGTATGATTTAAGGTTGAGTATATTTTGTACTACCGACCCTTTTGCGGTAATATAATTTACGCTATCTGCTGCCAGTTGCGCTTCCAGTTGCAACAGGTTCAATGGCGGTAACGAGCCTGCGTCCACCTGTTTTTTTGTATTTGAAAGTTGAGCAGTAGTTTGCTGAACCTGAATCAACGTAATGTTTTGCTGCTCCTTGGCTAACAATACCTGCAAATAAACATTTGCTACAGCCAGCGCTATGTCATTTTTAAGTTTGTCTACATTTGCCTTTGATGCAAGCAACTCCCAATTATTGGCAGCGATGGTATTTCTTTTACTGAAAAAATTAAATATGTCGGCACTACTTTGAAGCTGCAACCCTGCTGAAAGATAGGTTTGAGTGATCCTGCTAAAACTTACAGGATCCTGGTTATTTCCTGAATTGAGGCTTGAACTGGCGGTAAAATTTGCATTTGGATACTGGGAAAACTTGCTTTGTTTGTAGTTTACAGCAGCAATTTTCGCCTGAACATCACTGATCTTAACTGACAGGTTGTTATTCATGGCATGGTCCACACAATCCCGAAGGCTCCATTTCTTTTGGGCAGTTGCAGCCAGACTCAATAAGCAGATTGCTATTATTACAGATAGACTTTTCCTATACATCTTGCAAAAATACTTATAAGAAAGCTAACTTAATTATTTCTATATGACAAACGGTAACAGTATGTTACAAAAGACATTTCCCAGCAATATAGCGCCGCTATATCCTGTTAAATGCTTGTTCCAGATCTTTAATTAAGTAGTCTGCTTGTTCCAGGCCACAATAAAGACGCAACATCCTGTGTTCCCGGTTTTCACTATTAAATTCCTCTTTTTTCATTCCAGCGCAGCGTGGAATAATCAGTGATTCATGACCGCCCCAGCTAACTGCCATAAATATATGCTGCAAACTTTCGCAGAAGAGTTCAATTTGCTCCCGATTATCGGTTTTCATCACAAAGGTTAACAATCCACAGGCATTTTTCATTTGACTTTTTGCCAATTCATATTGCGAAAAATCTGAATCAAAGGGGAAAATCACTTCTTCTACTGATGGATGTTGCTTCAAAAAAGTAACAACCTGGAAAGTTGTTCGGGTTATTTGCTCCAATCTTGCAGGCAAAGTGCGTAAACCACGTATCAGCAACCAGGCATTAAATGGCTGGATGCCACTGCCAATATTCATATACTCACTATTAAATATCCTGGTTATCATTTCGTTGCTCCCACATAAAACTCCTGCTATAGTATCGCTATGGCCGCCGATATACTTGGTAGCAGATTGCAATACAAGGTCTATCCCAAGTGAAACCGGCTGCTGGTAAAGTGGCGTACAATAACTGTTATCACAAATAGTTATAATGTTTTCTGCTCTTGCCAGTTCTGCCACAGCTTTCAGGTCCTGTAGGGCATAGTCCCAACTATTTGGTGATTCAAGATAAATGATGGCAGTATGAGGTAAAACCGAGCGTTCAAAGTTCTCAATATAACGGCCATCTATATACGTAGTTGTAATGCCAAACCTCGGTAAAATATCATTGAATAATTTTTGCGCCCAGGTATAAGGGTTGGCTACACTTACTATATGATCTCCCGATTTTACATTTGCCAATACTGCAGCAAAAATTGCAGCAGCCCCGCTGTTGAACACAAGGCAATCTTCTGCAGCATCTAAAGCGGCTAATTTTTTTCGAAGGATTTCTACAGTGGGGTTTTTACCACGGCTGTAAAGAAAAGTAGCAAATTCATCAGCAAAGGCATTTCGCATTTCATCAACTGTTTTAAAAACAAAATTGCTGCTTTGCATAATGGGTGGCGCTACCGCATTAAAATATTGTTCACGGTCTTCGGCAAGTTCATTAATGATGTAAGAAATATCCATATCAGGTGGTTGGTTTTTTTATCCGGCTTGCCAGAAAGTACAACAGAATAAATGTTGCTAAAATGGCTAGTCCGGTAAGGGCTGCATAATTATTATTTTTATAGTCCATCCCAATACTAATGGCAACAAAAGTATAAGCAACTATGAAAATGATGGGAAGTAAAGGGTAGGCTTTCATCTTGTAGATTCCTGTGCCATCAAGGTGCCTGGTCTTTTTACGGAGGATGAAAATTGTTGCGGCCGACAATACCATACCAAATGAATCAAGGAAAATCGTGAAACTTAAAATGGCATCAAAATCCTTAGACCAAAAAACGATAAGTGCGCAAAGTGCAGCAAAAACACTTAAGGATACCGTTAGTACGCCGGTTACAGGATTTCTTTTTTTAAAGACGGGGGGAAGAATTTTATCTTCACTCATCGCATACATTACCCGCGGATTGCTCATCAGCAAAACATTTACATAAGCCAGAACACTTAAGAAGAGAAAAATTGACAAAACTCTTTCTGCATGTAGTCCAAATATCTTAGCCGCCATGATAGCCGCAATATTTTTACTCTCTTTCAGTGTTTCAAAACCTATTACGCGAACGTAGGCGTAGTTGATGGTAAGGTACAAAACCAATATGATCATGATACCCATAAAGATGCCCCGGGGAATATTTCTGGAGGGATCTTTTACTTCTGCGCCAAAGTTGATAGCCTGCTGATAGCCGCCATAGGTGAAGCTTACAGCTACTAATCCTATTCCAAAAGCTTTGATGTATTCTTTTAATCCAGGGCTTACAGCATGATGAAATACAGTATCTGTTGCGGCAGTGTCTGCAAAAAAAATCGGCAATATCAGGAGCAATATCAAAACGATTTTTATCATCATCAGCACATTTTGCGCTTTTGCACTAAGCTTCAGGCCTAACAGGTTTACGCCATAAAAAATAATAATGGCGGAAATAGCAATGATGATCTGGATAGTTTGAATTTGCGCTGCATTTTCTGCAATGCTCATGAATGTTTTGTCTTTGGTAGCCGGAATAAATATGGCTGTTATGTATTCGCCACCTACCAGGGCAACAGCTGCGAGGGAAGCGGCATTGGAAACAAGTATGATGCAGTTTATTGCAAAAGCTATGGAAGGATGATAGGCATAGGAAAAAATCTTATAGTAGCCACCGGTTACGGGTAGCCTGCTGCCAATTTCTGCATAAGTTAAAGCCCCACAAAGCGCAATCAATCCACCGGCAATCCAGGCCGCAAAAAATAAAAATACATCCGGAGAGGCATTGGCAACATTAGCAGGCGTTCTGAAGATACCCATCCCAATCACCAGGCTTATCATAATCATTGTAAAATCGAATAAGCTTAGTTTTGATTTTGGCTGCATAACGAAAAGATACAGAAAGCTCTTTACAATAAAATCAGCCATTTTAAAAAAATCAGCAGAAAATATGATTGCAATCAGTTCTGCTATTTTATTTATCGCTTACTTTTGCGTTCATGTTCAGGAAATTGATAGCCACTGTATTATTATTGGCGTTTGTAGCTCAAACGTTCAGTGCGCCTTTCATTCGCCTCGATTACTTCTTCAACCAGGGTGATTACGCTAAGAATTGTGTGAATAAAGCCAGGCCTAAAATGCATTGTAACGGAAAATGCCTGGTAATGAAGAAGATTGCCGAAGAGGAGAAGAAGGAACAGCAGCAGGAAGAGCGAAAAGCAGGCAGCAAAACAGAAGTACTATCATCCCGCTCATTTTTTACGATAATAAGCAAGCTGTTCTCAACACCTATTGTAATATATTATTTCGGAGGTACTGAAAAAGCAGCAATAAAAATGCCTCGTTCCATCTTTCATCCACCCACCGCATAGCACCTTCCGCTTTAATTGAGGACTGATAGAAGTTCACTTCTATTTATCCAGGCATTACTGTGATTATTAAAATCATCTGTATGGTTTCCAACAAAACTGGAAGAAACCAGCAGTGATTAAAGGTATACGCTTAAGAATAAATATTATTCTTTACGTCATACCGGTGCACCTGTAATCAAAGTAAAACATAGTTAGCTTTTTAAATCGCTATTTGCATAAAGCTGAAACAGATCAGACCAAGACAACAAAAAAGCAATCTAAAAACTTCAATAAACATTGCCTGATGGCAAACAAAATTTACTAAATGAAAAGAATTCTGATATTAAGTACATTGCTGTTAATCCTTTTAAATAGCTGTAAAAAAGACGCTGCTCCCGAATATAATAGCGGAGTAAAAGCAGACTTGTCTGTGGAGTTTGATAATGTTGCCGGTGCGCAAGACCTGGCATTGAATACCGGTGTTTATACCAATGCCGCTGGCGAAAATTTTAGTGTTTCCAAGTTGAAATATTATGTGAGCAATTTTAAACTTACCCGCGTAGATGGAACAGAATATGTTGTTCCGCAGAATGATAGTTATTACCTGATAGATGAATCAGTAGCGGCATCTCATGAGCCTGTTTTGAATGTTCCGGAAGGAGAATATAAAACGATCAGTTTTATACTGGGAGTAGATAGCCTCAGAAATACTAAAGATATCAGTGAAAGAACCGGAGTACTTGATCCAACTGGTGTAGGCGCAGATATGTACTGGACATGGAACAGCGGATATATCTTCTTTAAAATGGAAGGTACTTCACCGGCTTCTGCTATGGGTGATTTTAATTATCATATTGGTGGATTTGGTGGATATTCTTCTCCTACCATCAATAATATTAAGACCATAACGCTTGACCTTACCAGCCGTGGAACACCAAAAGTAAAAACAGGTAAAGAAACTAATATTCACCTGATGGTGGATATTGAAAAAATGTTTAACGGCAGCGCAAATATCAGTATCGCTGCTAACCCAATGATAATGTTTGATCCTCTCAGTACAACAATTGCGAATAATTACGCTAACATGGTACGCCATGATCATACCGAAAATTAAATTTTATGTATCGCAAACACTGGTTTGTAATTTTCCTCCTTCTTGCAGGCATTGTTGCCTGTAAGAAGGAGTTTATAGAATCTTCTTTTACCGGTTTTGAAAAGCCTTCCAATTTTCCGGAACCAGCATATCATTTTAATACCAATGCTGTTAACAAAGCAGGATTCGAATTAGGCCGAAAAATATTTTTTGACCCCATTTTATCTGCCGACAACAGTATCAGTTGCGGAAGTTGCCATATTCCTACTGCCGCCTTTAGCCATAATGGACACAGCGTAAGTCATGGTATTCACAATCTGCTTGGTACAAGAAATTCGCCCGCTATCATGAACCTTGCCTGGAGTAACTCTTTCATGTGGGATGGAGGAATATTTGACCTGGATCTGCAACCTGTAGCACCTATAACAAACCCAGTAGAGCATAACGAAACGATGGCAAATGTGTTGCAGAAGTTACGCAACAGCAGCGTTTACCCGCCACTGTTTGAAAAAGCTTTTGGTACAACGGACATCAACAATGTAAATTTTTCCAAAGCACTTTCGCAATTTATGTTAATGTGTGTAAGCAGTAATTCGAAATACGATAGCGTAATGAGAGCGCAAGGCGCGGCTTTTACAGTTGAGGAACAACAAGGTTATGAACTGGTTAAACAGAAGTGTACACATTGCCATAGCGAACCATTATTTACCGATCATTCATTTCGCAACAATGGTATTCTACCTTCAGGCATAAATGATTCAGGACGCTTCAAAGTAACCCTGAATCCGCTAGATAAATATACTTTTAAAGTGCCTTCATTGAGGAACCTTTCTTTCACTTCACCTTACATGCATGATGGAAGATTTTTTACACTGGAAGCAGTATTGGATCACTATACAGATCATGTGCAGCCAATAGAAAATCTGGATCCTTTTTTTCAGCAGGGTAGTAGTTTGGGAATTATAATAACGGCCCCGGAAAAGTTGCAGGTACTTGCGTTTCTAAAAACCCTGGACGACAGAATATTCGTCACCAATCCACTTTTATCAGAGCATTAAAAAAAGTTATGAAAAAAATATCATTATTAGTAATCGTTATCTTAATAGCAATCGTTCCCGCAAAGGCTTGCGATATCTGCGGTTGCGGAGTAGGAAGTTACTATATCGGAATACTTCCTGATTTTCAAAAGCACATTTTAGGCATCAGGTATAGAAGTAATTCATTGAGAACCCATCTGGGTTTTGGAGGAAGTACTACTTACTTAACTACTGAAGAACATTACAAAACGTTGGAACTTTGGGGCGGATGGAACATTGGAAAAAAGTTTAGGGTGATGGCATCGCTGCCCGTTAGTTTTAATGAGAAAATTAATAACGGAGTAAAAGGAAAAAAAACCGGTTTGGGTGATGTTTCGGTTAATGGATATTATCAACTTTTCAATAGCAGCACAAAAATTAAGAAAACCAGGCTGATGGTTCAAAGCCTTTGGGTAGGTGCTGGAATTAAGGCGCCTACCGGCTCGTATGATCCTGCTGATAAAATGGGCAATTCAAATAATACAAACTTGTTTCAATTAGGATCAGGTAGCGTAGACTATACTTTAAATGCCATGTATGATATTCGGATACAGGATGCAGGACTAAATTTTGCTGCCAGTTATAAAATGAATACTGCCAACAGGTATAATTACAATTACGGTAACAAAGCGAATGCTGCTCTTCAATTTTATTATAAGAAAAGAATCAGCAAATCGTTGCTTTCTCCCAATGCCGGAATTACATACGAACAGTCAAAAAAAGATATACAGGATAAGTTTATTGTAGATGTATCAGGAGGCAGATTGTTGCAGGCTACAATAGGTGCGGAATTAACTTACAAGAAAATTACGTTAGGCGGCAACTGGCAAACACCTCTCTCACAAAACCTTGCTAACGGTATTGTGAAAGCTCAAAGCAGGTTTATGCTTCATGTTTCATTTATACTGTAAGATAGTTAAACATTCAAAAAGTTGACGGTAGGCGGGCGCTTGTGAGAGGCGATTTTTCTACTGAAATTTTATGGACAATCTTCAGCCTGACAGAATTTTCAAATTGAATTACTATTAAAGAAGGTTGTTAACTTAAAAAGGAACGCATTTTTTTTCATTTAAAAAACTAAATATGACTATTAAAAAAGGATTTTTATACATACTATTGATGGCTTTTGTTGCTTCTTGCAACAATAATTCACCGAAAACGGAGCTTAAAGAAAATATTGTAGTAAATGAGCCGAAAAAAGAGGAAAAATCGCTGAAAGAACTTAAGTTTGACGACAAATTCGACCATGTTTGCGGTATGCCGCTATCAGCTGGAATCTCTGATACAACAACATACCAGAATAAATTGTATGGATTTTGTAGCATCGAATGTAAAGAAGCATTTGTAAAAGAACCAAACTTATATTTAACAGTTAAAAAATAAACACAACAACATGAAAAAGATCAAATTAGTTTTAGTAGCTATGATATTGATGGCTGGCACCAGCTTTGCCCAAAAGAAAGCTGCTCCCTGGGCTGAGTTAAAAGCTTTTCACGGATACATGGCTTCAACCTTTCATCCAAGTGAAGAAGGTAATTTAAAACCTTTGAGAGAAAAAGCGGATAGTTTGTACATGGCAGCAAAAACCTGGGAGGTAGCTGCAATTCCTTCTGATTTTAAACCAAAGGAAACAAAAGAAACGATTGAATTATTGGTGAAGCAAACTGCAAACATCAAAGAAAAAGTAAAAGAGAATGCTTCAGATAAAGATTTAACTAAACTGATCGCTGAAGCGCATGACACTTTTCATAAAATCGTAGGCGAGTGCAGAAAGACCGACGAAGGCCATGAAGGTCATAATCATTGATCTAAATAAAAAAGTAAAATAAAGAAGCCGCTGACTATCAGCGGCTTCTTTATTTTCTGGCTTTTCGTTTAATCGTTTTTTGTATTATCACAGTAAACCCTATACATTTGCATTGCATTGGTTTCATTTCCGGGATAGCCCGGGTGAATTAAAAGGGAATCCCGTTTAAATCGGGAGCTATCCCCGTAGCTGTAAGGAATATGTGTAGTGAATAAAGAAATAGATTTATGAATATCCTGCTTTAATGCAGATTGAATTCAATTTCATATATCCTTTATTCTCTCACCTGTTGAATCTTCATACCACTGTCACTGCTAAATGTGACGGGAAGGTGTTCAACAGTAACCGAGCCAGAAGACCTGCCAATACAATCATTTATCATCAAGCTTTCGGGTGAAAGGCTGAAGACAAAAGTTGCAGTTTTGTGCAGCTACCTGCCTTCATCATTTTGCTCCCTGCTTTTAACCGGTTCATTCAATTGTTAAAGAAAGGCTGTTTATATTTTATCATCGCCGCATGCATTTTTTTGTTTGTGCCCTGTTGTATGTATGCGCAAACGGTAGATACATTGCAGGAGCTGAAATTGTTTTCTATAAAACCAATTGAAATTGCCCATACAAACAATGCGGTGCAGCAATTGAACAGGGCTGCATTGGCTAAACTAAATAGCATTTCTGTTGCAGATGCCGTTAAGTATTTTCCCGGTGTTGTAGTGAAAGATTATGGTGGTATCGGTGGATTAAAAACCATCTCAGTAAGAAGCCTGGGTGCCAACCAAACTGCTGTTATGTACGATGGTATTATGGTGAGCGACGCACAGGGAGGGCAAATTGATCTCGGAAGATTTTCGCTGGATAATATTGAATCAATTCATTTATATAACAGCCAGCCCCCCGATATCTTACTTCCAGCCCGCAGCTACTCGTCAGCGTCAGTGATTGCCTTGTCATCTGTGGCAACAGATAAAAGCTTACTTGCAACTACCAGTTTTTCTGCGACGGTAAAAGCAGGTTCATTTGGCCTTTTTAACCCGGCCTTTTCAATTAAAAACAAAATTGCTAAAAATACCGTACAAGCTATCAGTGCGGAACACCTGCAATCAAAAGGAAACTACCGTTTTGTTGATTATGAAACGGGTGGCGGGAGTGATCGTAGAAATAGTGCAGACATAAAATCCAACCGAATAGAGTATGACCTTACACATACAATAAACGACAGCAATCACGTACAGCTAAAAGCTTATTACTATGATTCAAAGCGAGGGTTGCCAGGTTCAGTTATTTTGTATAATCCTGTTTCAGGTGAAAGATTGAATAATAAAAGTTTCTTTACCCAGCTTTCGTTCCTAAGAAATTTATCCATTAAAAGCAAGTTATTGCTAAGTGCAAAGTATGCAGCTGATAATAAATTTTATCTCGATCCATCTTACCTAAACGTTTCCGGAAAACTTGAGAATGAATTTAAACAACATGAATATTATTTGTCTGCCGCCTACAGTTATGCCATCAACGCTGCATTTTCTGTAGCCTATGCAGCAGATTTTTTTATAAATAAATTAAAGCGGACCGATACATTTGCGCTTGCATTTGCAAATCCTACCCGCAATACTCTACTAAATAATTTTTCTGTTCAATGGAAGAAAAAGTGGATCGGGATAAACGGAAATCTGCTGCATACCAATATTCGTGAATCTGTAGAATATGGGCCGGCTGCAAAGAGTTTGCAGCAATTCACGCCGGCATTTTCGGTCAGTATTAAGCCATTAAATCAATTGCCATTGAGAATCCGGGCTTCTTATAAAAATATTTTTCGTCCTGCAACCTTCAATGACCTCTACTATACTAATATCGGTAATACTTTATTGCGACCGGAGTTTGCCCGGCAATATAACCTGGGTATTACTATGCAGCTACAACCAAAGAAATTCATTAAGGATATTACTTTAACTGCGGATGGGTATTATAATCGTGTAAAAGATAAGATACTCGCAGTACCACGTCAAAATCTTTTTCAATGGAGTATGCAGAATGTGGGAAAGGTTAATATCAAAGGAACTGATGTTGCCATGCAGGTATCTCTTGTTGAAAAGAGCGGGATGGAAATGTCGTTTAATATGAGTTATAGTTTTCAGCAGGCAAGAGATATTTCAGATCCAGGGTCTGTTCTTTATAAAACGCAACTTCCCTATACACCAAAACATTCGGGAAGCGCTAATATAAACGCAGGCTACAAACAATGGATTGTAAGTTATAATATAATTGCTTCCTCAAATCGTTATCGGTTAGGAGATCCCATTCCTGAAAACCTTGTTAAAGGTTGGGCAACACATGATGTTTCATTAAGCTACATCATGAAAACCAAAAAAAGTTGGAGATATAAGATGTTAGCAGAAGTAAATAATATCTATAATAAGCAATATGAAGTGATCAGGTATTATCCGATGCCGGGAATTAACTATCGGTTAGGAATAAATGCTTTTATTAAAAAATAGAAAATTAAAATAAAAAATAAAAAATATCATGAAGAAAGTTATTTTAAAAAGCCTGTTGATTGGGTCAGTTATTTTAAGTGCCTGTAAGAAAGATGATTCTGTAATAGTACCGGTTGCGCCGGCAATCTCAGGAGGAACTTATGTATTAAGCGAAGGTGGTTTTGGTGCCAATAATGCAAAACTGGCTTATAGGTCAGATTCATCCGGCGCTGTGTCCGGCGATTTTTTTCTGCAGCAGAATCCCACAATCACAGCTGGTTTGGGGGATCTTGCCAATGACGCCATTGTTTATGGCAGTAAGCTATATATTGTAATGAATGGTTCTAACAATGTTACTGTACTGAACGCTAAATCCGGAGTTTATTTAAATGCGATTTCATTTATCGCCGGTCCGGTAAATAAAAGTCCACGCATTGCCCTGGGTTATAATGGCAGGCTGTATGTAACGGCGTTTGATGGTACAGTAAATGTAATTGATACCAGTTCACTTTCGATTATCAACAGCATTCAGGTAGGTCCAAATCCTGAAGGGTTGGCAGCCGTGGGTAATTATTTGTACGTTGCCAATTCAGGAGGATTGAATGCTGTTCCGGATTCTACAGTATCAGTTGTAAATCTTACCACTAACCTGGAAGTTCAGCGTATAACCGTTTGCGTTAACCCACAAACAGTAGCGGTTAATTCTGTTGGGGATGTTTATATAAGCGGTTTTGGAAACTTTTCAACAATTCCTGCAACAATTTCAGTTATCAATAGCAGCACTAATACACTTAAGACTACCCTGGGCAGTGAGTTTAGTTACGATCATATCCGCATCAATAGCGATACTGCCTATCTCTATAATAATTATGGCGGTGCGGGCATCTGCAAAGTGATGAACACGATTAATAATACAGTGATAAGAAATGAGTTTATTACTGACGCAACCGCTATTTCAGTGCCCTATGGAATTAATATCAACAGCGAAAATGGAGATGTTTATATAGCCGATGCAGGTAATTTTACCTCAGCAGGCAGCGTAACCTGTTTTGGGAGCAACGGCCGGAAAAAATTCAGTTTTTCTGTTGCCCCGGGCGTAAATCCCAACAAGATTTTATTTGTTAAGTAACGCACTTATAAAGTATTAGATGGCTTTTACACCGGCCTACATAAACGTATTGTAATATTACAGATAGTACCAAATTTATTTTCCCCTAAATGATCATTTTATTTAGCATAAAAGCCCCCACAGGGGCTTTTATAATTTATAAACATTTTGTGAAAAACATTCTCCTTTTAATCCTTGCTGCCATCGTATTATTGCAACCTGTTTAGGTGTTTATGCCGGCTATCCGGCAATAAAATTAAAAGGAAATTCCGTAAAAACCGGGAGCTTTTCCCGTAGCTGTGAGGTGATTTAAGAGCCCTGCCTTAATACAAACTAATTAACAAATACTTTCCGAGGAAAAGTAAGCGTGGATCAACAGCAGTACTTGCTGTTCTTTTGCAGCTTTCTCTTTGTCGGCTCAAGTGATTAAAAAATATTTTATGCAAGAAGAAGCAATTTTACAGGAAAATAAAGACCGTTTCGTATTATTTCCCATCAAGCACCAGGATATCTGGAAAATGTATAAGCAGGCTGAAGCCAGCTTTTGGACCGCCGAGGAAATAGACCTCACGGCCGATCTGCAGGATTGGGCTAATAAATTAACGGAAGATGAAAAGTATTTTATTAAACACGTGCTTGCATTCTTTGCCGCCAGCGACGGTATTGTTAATGAGAACCTGGCTGTGAATTTTTTACAGGAAGTGCAGTACCCGGAAGCACGTTGCATGTATGGTTTTCAGGTGATGATAGAAAATATACACAGCGAAGCATATTCTTTGTTGATTGATACTTACATAAAAGATGTAGTAGAAAAAGACAGGTTATTGCGTGCCATTGATACCATCGACTGTGTAAAGAAAAAAGCAGATTGGGCTTTGCGTTGGATCGATAAAGGAAGTTTTGCAGAAAGGCTCATAGCATTTGCGGCCGTAGAAGGTATATTTTTCAGCGGAAGCTTTTGTTCCATCTTTTGGCTAAAGAAACGTGGATTAATGCCAGGATTGAGTTTTACCAACGAACTCATCAGCCGTGATGAAGGACTTCACTGCGATTTCGCCTGTCTGTTATATACCGCACACCTTAAGAACAGGTTGCCTAACGAAACAGTAGTAGAAATCATACGAGACGCAGTAAGTATTGAAAAAGACTTTGTAAGCAGTGCTTTACCGGTAAGGTTAATCGGAATGAATGCCGATATGATGTGCACATACATTGAGTTTGTAGCCGACAGATTATTGCTGGCTTTGGGCTGCGATAAAATATACAACGCCGCCAATCCATTTGATTTCATGGAACTGATTTCCCTGCAGGGAAAAACAAATTTCTTTGAGAAACGTGTTGGAGAATATCAGAAAGCAGGCGTAATGAACGAAGGAAGTTCGAAAGCATTTAGCATGGACGAAGACTTCTAAATGTTTTGAAAGCAAAATAAAAAGATAATAACCATTTTAATAAATACAGTATGCAGGTAATAAAGAGAAACGGAAAAAGTGAAACCGTTCATTTTGATAAGATCACTTCCAGGGTGATGAAATTAAGCTATGGTCTTAATTTAAAAAATGATGATATCATTGAGATCGCTAAAAAAGTGATCATTGGTATTTATAACAATGTTACTACTACCGAACTGGATAACCTCGCTGCAGAAACAGCTGCATCATTCACCACCAAGCATCCCGATTTCGCTGTATTGGCAGCACGCATTGCCGTTAGTAACCTTCACAAGAATACCATCAAGTCGTTCTCAGAAACGGCCGGACTGTTGTATAACTATATAGATGATAAAACTGGTGGTCCCGCTCCACTGATAGCCGATGATGTATTTGAAATTATTCAACAACACGAGGATCTGCTGAATGCCTCAATCATTTATGAAAGAGATTATCATTTTGATTATTTCGGATTTAAAACGCTCGAAAAATCATACCTCTTAAAAGTGAACGGAAAGATAGTTGAACGCCCGCAACACCTGTTTATGAGAGTAGCATTGGGGATTCATAAAAATGATATTGATGCCGCAATTGAGACTTACAACCTGATGAGTGAAAAATGGTTCATTCATGCTACACCTACTTTATTTAATGCCGGTACACCGAAGCCACAAATGAGCAGTTGTTTCCTGTTGAGTATGAAAGACGACAGCATCGCCGGTATCTACGACACCCTAAAAAACTGTGCGCTCATTTCGCAATCTGCCGGTGGTATTGGTTTAAACATTCATAACATTCGTGCTACAGGCAGTTATATAAAAGGTACTAACGGAACCAGCAACGGAATTATTCCGATGTTAAAAGTATTTAATGACACAGCACGCTATGTAGACCAGGGAGGTGGAAAACGTAAAGGCGCCTTTTCTATTTATTTAGAGCCATGGCATGCTGATGTATTTGAATTTCTTGAGCTGAGAAAAAACCATGGAAAAGAAGAAATGCGTGCAAGAGATCTTTTTCTTGCTCTTTGGATTCCCGACCTTTTCATGAAGCGTGTAGAGGAAGATGGACAATGGAGTTTATTTTGTCCCAATGAAGCTCATAGCCTGCACACCAATCATGGAAAGGCTTTTGAGACTTTGTATGAAAGTTACGAAACGGCAGGAAAAGCAAAGAAAACGATACCTGCCCGCGACTTGTGGAACGCTATTTTAGAAGCGCAGATTGAAACCGGTACTCCTTATATGTTGTATAAAGATGCTGCTAATGAAAAAAGTAACCAGAAAAACCTGGGAACTATTCGTTGCAGCAATTTATGTACGGAGATTATTGAGTATAGTGATGAGAATGAAACTGCCGTTTGTAATCTGGCGTCTCTTTCTTTGCCACGTTTTGTAGAAGGTAAAACATTCAACTTTGAAAAATTACTCGAAGTAACGAAGATCGTTACACGCAATTTAAACAAGGTGATTGATAATAATTTTTACCCGATTGTAGAAACTGCAACTAGTAATTTCCGCCACAGGCCTATAGGTTTAGGCGTACAGGGATTGGCAGATGTATTTATGTTACTTGGACTATCATTTGAAAGTGATATCGCTAAATTATTAAACAAGAATATTTTTGAAACGATCTATTACGGAGCGTTAGTAGCATCAAATGAGATTGCTAAAAGTGAAGGTGCTTATGAAACATTTAAAGGGTCACCATTGAGCGAAGGTATTTTTCAGTTTGATATGTGGAATGTACAGCCAAGTGATCGTTATGATTGGGAATTACTGAGAACTGAAATAAAAGAAAATGGTGTTAGAAACTCACTATTGTTAGCTCCAATGCCAACGGCATCAACCTCTCAAATACTCGGTAACAACGAATGTTTTGAACCTTACACTTCTAATATTTATAACCGCAGGGTTTTAAGTGGAGAATTTGTCGTGGTGAACAAGCATTTACTCAAAGATCTGGTAGGCCTGGGTTTATGGAACGATAATATGAAACAGCGTATAATCGCAGCCAATGGTTCTGTACAGAATATAGAAGAGATACCGGTTGCCTTGAAAGAAATTTATAAAACCGTTTGGGAGATCAAACAAAGAAATATTATCGATATGGCTGCCGACAGAGGAGCTTTTATTTGCCAGTCGCAATCGTTAAATCTTTTTGTAGAGCAGCCAAATTATGCAAAGCTTTCCTCCATGCATTTTTATACCTGGAAGAAAGGATTGAAAACGGGCATGTACTATTTACGTACAAAAGCAGCAGCAGACGCCATCAAGTTTACCGTAGATGCATCGGTGCTTACGCAAGCTAAAGAGGAGGCTGCGGAGCAGATTGCTTGCTCATTAGATAATCGCGATGAGTGCTTAAGTTGTGGTTCTTAGTTAATGCAAATTCTTATAACTTTTCTATAAATCATTTCCCTGCACCGTCCGTTAAAACGGGTGTTGCAGGGAATTAGTTTGAGTTTATGGTAAGCAACAATAAACATGAAGAAAGAGCCTGCCCTAGCTGCGGAGAAATGTTTGAATGCAAACCTGGAAATATTACAGAATGCCAGTGTTTTGCCATTGTATTGAATGATGAAGCAAGGAGGAAGATTAGCGCTGATTACAATGATTGTATTTGCCGGAAATGCCTGTTACGTTTTGCTTTAGCCAACACAAAAAAGACTTAATGTTGAGTGTTGATTGATTCTTCCTTCCCCTAATACCTGTGCTGTTTCCCCTCTCAAATTATTATCTTTGCCGTCATGAATTTCAGTTATATCACTTTACAGGAGATAGTCACGGTAAGTTTTACGCTATTTGCGGTGATAGATATGTTAGGTTCAATTCCGGTATTGGCATCATTAAGGATTAAAATGGGAGGAGAGATCAGGTCGCTGCAGGCAACATTGGTTTCGGGAGGTTTAATGGTGTTATTTTTATTGATGGGTGAGCAATTTCTTTCTTTATTAGGTTTGGATGTTCATTCATTTGCTGTAGCAGGAAGCATTGTGATTTTTATCATTGGATTGGAAATGATACTTGGCCTCGAGTTTTTTAAGCCTGATTCCAATCCGAAAAGCGGCAGTGTGGTGCCCATTGCATTTCCGCTAATTGCGGGCTCGGGAACGTTAACTACCATCATGAGTTTGAAAGCAAACTTTCATGATATCAATATCCTGATTGCCATTTTAATAAATCTGATCGTTGTATTTATAGTACTAAAATCACTCAAGCTAATTGAGAGGTTATTAGGTCCGAATGGAATGATCGTGATTAGAAAATTTTTCGGCGTAATATTGCTGGCCATTGCAGTGAAAATCTTTGGAACCAATATTCAAAACTTTGGAAAATAGGGTGCAACCCAGTCGGCGATCAAAACTCTGTCGGCGGTTTCAACCCCGACAGCGGTTAGTAAAGCAAATATTTAATTTACTATAGTTCTTTTGATATAATTTTTAGAGAGATGCAACATTCACTCTTTCACAATGGCCTCGTAGTACAATGGATAGTATAAGAGTTTCCGAAGCTCCAGACCCAAGTTCGATTCTTGGCGAGGCCACACATTTTTTGATCAATTTACTACACTTATAAAATTGGCAGCCCAGCGCACGATTACTAGTATAAAGGTCATTGCCGGGACGACAAATTATCAAATACAGCCTCCAGTTTTTGCGCAGCATCTCTCGGAAAACGATGTTCGTTTTGAAAAATAAATACATCATCAGGAACAGGATTTAGTTCGGCTTTTAGCTCATCCCATTTGGCTGTCCAGATAGTATAATGCTCAATGATGGCTTCCACATCTTTAATGTATTCTTGAGGCACAAGAGCCATGTTATCAGTAAGTAATTTATTTACGGCCGTGTTATGCAACTTCAGTATTTGAGCATAACGAAATGTTTTGCCATTCTCCATGTATTCCTTGTAAATAATAGCAGATTGCTGCCAATGCTGAATTACTGCTTGAAGTATTGTGAGAAATTCTTTGTTTGTCACTGGAAAGGTTTGAACAAAAATAAATATTTTAGAAACAATAGCTGCCTTGTTCGTGCCTCGCGAACCGAAATATTAATTTAATACCATCTTTTTGTTTATCAAAATTCAGGAATAAGAAATTCCCAAAGCAAACTGTTATACAAATTGGGCATTCGAAAGCAATGCCGCTGGCTGGCATATTTGCATTTCAATAATCAACCTGAGCCAATCCTACGCTGCCGTAGTGCCGCCGGCGAAACTTTGGTACTTACTACAAATTTTCGTTCCTTTATAGACAACCTCACCCGGCGCACACAGCAACGAGCAACCCAACTGTTGTCACCTTGGTTCGTTGGCAGAAGCCATTAACTGGTATATATGTTCAAAAGAAAATCTATCTGTTTTTTCCTGGTTGTTTTTTCATTTATCATAGGGAATATATCCTTTTGTAAACCAGCGTCGAATGAAGCTGACTTTTTAGTGTATAAAGTGAATCCAAAACTGCAGCAATTAAAGCTATTCTGGAAAGATGATAACAACAAGCCATTCAAAAGTATTCTTAATTTAAAAAACTGGTTGGAAACCAGGAATAAAAAACTTGTATTTGCTACGAACGCTGGCATGTACCAGGTGGATAATTCTCCTTTAGGATTATATATTGAAGAAAGAAAACAGATTACTCCACTAAATGTAAGGAATGCAAAAGGAAACTTCTACTGGAAGCCAAACGGGGTACTTTATATTGACACTGATAATAATGCCATTGTTTGTAATACAGAGAAGTTTGTAAACAATGGAAAAATAAAGTATGCAACGCAATCAGGCCCAATGTTAGTGTTTGACGGGAAAATTCATCCGGAATTTAAAAAGGGTTCAACTAATATTAACATTCGTAATGGAGTAGGGATTCTGCCGAATAATGAATTAGTTTTTGTAATGTCTAAAAAGGAAATGAACCTTTACGACTTCGCAAATTATTTTAAAGATGCAGGATGCAAAAGTGCGTTATCGTTTGACGGCTTTGTATGCAGGACATACCT
>CAZCAA010000005.1:75502-80410 GCA_964496585.1 uncultured Ferruginibacter sp. | reverse complement strand
TTGCGATTATATAGTTGCAGATTGGCTTTTACTCAATGATAAATTTGTAACCCCTGCCATGTATATTAATAAATTTAATAGCGTTATCGTCGCATAATTTCTTACGTAATTTAGATACCAATACATCAACATTTCTACTTATCACAACTACGCCTTTGTCTTCCCAAATTTCTTTCATTAGTTTTTCTCTTTCTACCACCTGGTTTATATTTTCTGCAAATATTCTTAATGCTTTTGATTCTTGTTCGGAAAGCGAAATACTTCTATTCTCAATTTTAAGAACATTGTTATCTGCATAAAATTTAAAATGTCCTAATTGTGTATACTGTTCATCATCGATGATGGATGCTGTGTCATCTTTTTTTCGGAACTTATCTTTTAAATAAAAACCAATAATACTCAAAGGGATAATCATTAGCAATAACCAGTACAAACTAAATTTATTTGTTTTCAAAAGATCAATTTCAATTATATAACAACCCGTCTCCAGTTTTCGGCCCGTACAGGGCGTTAAATTGCCTGTTTTGTTATTTATTTCAAATGCAAAAACAGATTCCTTTTGTTTGCAGTTTCTCAGATTCACGATATAACCTTTTGCTAAAGCGTTTTTTTGAAATTCACGTTCCACGATATTGATTAGTGTATCTGAAATAAAACTAAAGTTATTTTGAAAGGAGATCTGGTAGGTATTTTCATTTAATTTCTTAATTGGCAGCACCCTGGAGGAAGAGTCTTTAGCAGAAAGCAACAGTTGGTGTCCTATATCCCGTAATACCACTTCCAAATGATTCCCCGGAATTTCATTTTTTTTATTGCTGAATGAAACAGCAGAGACCAATATGCCAATCGTAATGATCGAAAATCCGATCAGGATAAATTGCTTCATGTGTGCAAAATAATCTATTACAGCTCGGTTTTCGATAACGTTACAAACGTTTTACACTTCTTTTACATGTTTTTACTATAAAAAAGCTTCCCGGTAGTTGTCGCCCGATATCTTTACTTTATTGTTTCACCAAATTAATTTAAGTCATGAATACACTTTATAACCTGGCAGTTTTGACCCTTTTTGCATTCTTTTTTGCAGGTGACCAAGCGTTAGAATTGCAACATTCATCTCCGCTCCCGGATTGTGAGCAAACAGCAAAAAGAGAAAAGGCTGCAGTTTCCAACATCGCTTTTAAATCGGCAGATGGCGGACAAACATGGCAGGATATCAGCGATGGGCTGCCCAAACCTGTGCAGGATAACAATGGCGTAACCAGAGATATTTATTTTACAGATGCCAACGGGCTTTATTTAACTGCTGGAAATGGGATATATCACTGTAAAGCAAATGCTAAACTTCCAGTATGGAGCGAAGAAGTTTTCCCTTACAAAAATAACAGCATTGCCGCAGGTAAGGCAGGGATATTTGCATTTAATTACCAAGGTGAGATTTTACAAAAAGCAATTGGAACGGGTGTATGGTCGCCTGTATTCACAGATTTAAGGAACGAACGGGTAAGGAGCATTTTTGAAACAGCTGGTGGCGCAGTTTTCATCGGGTCCGACAAAGGACTTGTTAAATCTACTAACAATGGTAAAACCTGGAAACATGTGTATGCTGGAGGTTGGGCAATAAAAATGGTAGCGTATGATGGGATACTGCTGGCAACCAGTATGAAGGGCATTATCAGATCTATTGATGATGGTGAAAACTGGACGTTGGTGATCAGTGAAGGTGGCGTAGGCATTGATGTAGCAGCCATCAACGGTGGATTCGCAGCTATTACCTTCAATACACAGTCTAATACCAGGAGGATTAGAACATCCTACGACGGAGGCAAAAGCTGGCAGCCAATTGATGCCGGCCTGCAGTCAAAATACGTTAACGACTCAAGATGGCAACCTGGAATAGCTGGCCTTCCGGGGCAAGGCATCACAGACTCAGTATGGAACCCCGGCAATAACAGCCTTCCGGTTCAAGCCTTCATTACCACAATTATTGAGGTTGGCGGCAACTTCTTTTGTGGCCATCCAGACGGCATTTATAAATCATCAGACAAGGGGGAAACCTGGAAACTGGTATTCCCATCTGTTAAAGGAAAGGTCTTCAATTTATGTGTTTCAGGCAATGTGATCTATGCAATACCCGTAAACGGAGGATGTTGAAAAATTTAATTTTAAACATTTTTTAAAACAATTTAGGAATGAGATATGGTATAGCGGCCCGGGGTTGATGGTAAAAAAGTAACGCGTAGAAGAACAAATAGTAAAGATTGATTAAGCAACCGTTAAACACCGCGCCCATGCTGCTTCAAGCCTGTAAAAATTTCCTCACTTTAATCAATATTGCGCTAATTCAAAAATCTTTCAATTTCCCCTGCCATCGTTACATCTTTTTGTGTTAATCCACCAGCGTCATGAGTTGTCAACCGTAGTTTCACCTTATTATATACGCCCGACCATTCAGCATGGTGATTTAGTTTTTCGGACAGTAACGCCACTCTTGTTAAAAAAGCAAACGCTTCATTAAAATCGGTGAATTTGAACTCCTTCTCTATGCCGTCCTTTTTAAACTTCCATCCTGTTAGGTTCTTAATTTTTAGTTCGATTTTTTCTGCAGATATTTTTTCTGACTTCATATTATTTAACTATTAATTGTTTGTGTGAATTTTAAATGCTGATATTCATTTGATAAATATAATAACCAACTGTAAAAAGTTGTTAGTCCAGAATTTGATTAATAGCAAAATATGTTCCTCAATTTTACAAGTAACTCTAATGGAAAGTTTTTAAATAATAAAAGCAGCCAATCTTTACAACGGCTGCTTTTAAAAAAGCTATCAACTTCGTTATTTTTTCCTCATAAAATGCGGCATACTTGTAAATATCAATGATGCATTAAATTGGCTTAAACCGTCAGTAGGAGCTCCTGCCAATGTTTGATTATCACTGCTTTTCCATGCTTTGTCTTTAAAGCTTCCTGCATAGCCAAGTTTGATACCCATTGAACAGTCTGGATGCTTAGCTGATTTTACAGCAAATCCTACTCCAAGCCTATAAGTAACAAAGAAATTGGTAAATGCTACCGGCCTGATGCTGTTTTGTACAGTTGGTGACGTTAGTACATCGCCAAAAGGAACAGCCGAATTATCTTTAAAGAATCTGGCCTGGTAGCCCTGTGCACCAATACCAATCATTGGATATAACATGATTTTATCCTTTTTAATTAGATCATAACCAAAATCTAAACCAGCACCGGCATAACGAATTGTACTGCTTTTCTTTTCACGATCACCGCTCATGCTACTTCCCAATGTGAGGTCCATTATATGAACAAAGCGATCTTTTACAGTCAGCCAACCCATATCCAATGTTCCGGCATAATCTCTGAGTTGTTTGTATTCAGGGCGATTGGCCAAACGGCTGTTAAGCCCGTCAAATTTTTGAAAACTGACACCGATTCCCCTCATCAACATTGGAGTTGTAAAGCTTTTTTTAGAATCTTGTTGTGCATTTGAAGTAAGTGATAATGCAGAAAACACAAAAAGAAGAATGATTTTCATAATGTTTTATTTTATTAACATCATAACAAATCAATTGCCAAAAAGTTTTAAACCCGGAGTGTATTATTAAAAGTAGCAAGTGTTTCAGGGATTATTCTTTTGTAGGCTTAGCCAGACCGCCATCTTCTTCTTTCAGGTTTTGTTTTGGTTCTGGTAAACGACCACGTTTATGAATAATGAGCCCGTTTAGAAAATTTCTCAGTACCTGATCTCCCGCTTCTACATATCCAGGATGATCTTCATTCCTGAAAAGATCACCTAATGCACCTTTGGTTATTTTATAATCTACCAGTTCAAGAATTTCAATTATATCTTCATTTCGCAAGGAAAGAGCTACCCTTAATTTTTTTAATATATCGTTATTGCTTAACATAGTTATATTGTTTGTTTAGTAAATATAAGGGTTCCAATCTTTAGTTAAATAGTGAACTAAAGGCATTTGCGAAACTTAAATATTAATCGGTAAATTTTATTTGGAAAAACGTTTATAATAGTTTCATTCCATAGTGGCCAATTGTGGTAAACAATGCACACCTTACTAAAACGCCTACACAACACCAGGTGATCATTTTTTTTAATGGCACATTAAAGCCTACTCCAACTGCAAGACTTACAGGTGCACCCACCGTCATTGTTCCAAGAAAACCTAAACCTATGACGCCATATTTATTCCATATGCGATAGACAAGTCCGGTTTTTGGTTTTTCTTCTTTTACTTTCTTATTACGGGTAAAAAATTTTCGGATTGAATTTCCAAGGAATGCTGCAACGAAAACTCCCGCAAGTCCTCCTACAGTGCTTGCAGTAAAAATTGTACCCGGATGCAATCCCATCGCAAAACCTGCAGGAATAGCAGCATACACTTCAAAAGCAGCCAGGCCGGCTACTGTAATTATTTCTAACATAATAAAATGAAATAAACCGATGATTTGGAATTCTTTTTTTACTGATAATCGGGCGAAGGTACAGGTTAACTATTGTATTGGAGCTGTATTGCAAAGGCCTTAACAGTAATTTATATTCCTATAAAAAGAAATCAATATATCTGCACGATGTAGTTGATTCTTTATCTGATCAACACAACATTGCCTTTCATAGTTTTTAAAGAACCTTTCCGGTCGGTTCCTTTTAAGGACCAAACAAAGTTACCTCCTGGTTGTTTTACTCCGCGATAAATTCCATCCCATCCTTTGCCAATCTCACTTGTCTCAAATACCAATTCCCCATAACGGTTAAATATTCTAAAGTATTCGATGGAGGCAATTCCTACACCTATTGGTTTAAAGGTATCATTTAAGCCATCGCCGTTAGGTGTAAACGCAGATGGAACGTAGAAAGTAGGTCCGTTCAGTACCCG
>CAZCAA010000005.1:0-75492 GCA_964496585.1 uncultured Ferruginibacter sp. | reverse complement strand
TATCAAGATCAATACATCCAATATCATCCGTTACCAGTAAAACCAGCGTGGCATCAGCCGTTAAAGTAACTGCAGGGTTTACAATAAAAGGATTATTGAATAGGTTGGATGGCGACCATTGGTACGTTCCACCACCACTTCCGGAAAGCTGAAAAGGTACATTGTATTCAATATCGGCATCGTTACCTGCATCAGCAATAAGTTGCGGCTGGATGGAAAGATTTACCAGTACTGTATCTGTGCAGCCGTTATTGTTAATTACATCGAGTTGAAAAATTCCTGCAATACCAACTGTCGTTAAATCGTTGGCAACTGAACCATTTTGTGTCCAGTTGGCAATAATTCCTGTTGTATCATACAAGCCGGAAATATTAGCAGTTTGTCCAAAGCATATTTTTAATTCTTTATCGGGGCCGAGGTTAGGTTTGCTATTAACCGTAACAGTTATTAATGCTCTTGGACCTTCGCAATTTCCCAGCAATTGACTTACATAATAATTCGTAGTACCCACCACTAATGTAGAAGGGGTAGGGGCGTTCATATTGGCAGTTCCACCTGTTGCCATACTATACCATTGTAAAGTACTTCCGGTTGTTGTAATAGCGGCAGATAGTGTTACTGCGTCGTCTTGTTCACAATATATGATGGGAGAAACTACAGCAGGAATTATAGGTGACGGATTAACATGGAGGATAAGTGTTGCAATAGAATCACAACCGTTTGTACTTACCAGGTTGGCAGTATAGCTTCCTGAATTATTATAGTTTTGTCCATTCCAGTTAAACGGAAGTTCAGAAGAACATACGCTGATACTATGGCTACTCAATTGTATTTGACTAACAGTTAAAAGAAGTGTAGCAATAGAATCACAACCGCTACTATTGTTTAGCGTTATAGGGTAATTTCCTGAAGTGTTATAGGCCTGTCCATTCCAATTATAAGGCAGTTGATTATTACAGATACTCGCAACAGTATTACTTGTACTTGTTTCATTTACAAACAGATTTAGTGTAGCGATGGAATCACAGCCTGCAGAAGAAACCAGCGTTGTTGCGTACACTCCGGCTGTATTGTAATTATTTCCATTCCAGAAGTAAGGAAGTTGGTTGTTGCACGTAGTAACGGTTGTTGAACCTGTTGCTAAAGGAATGGTAATAAGTTGCAGGCTGGCAACCGAATCACATCCGCTGCTTCCGGCCAGGGTAACGGTATATAAACCTGCATTTGCATAGCTATTGCCGTTCCAGGAGTAAGGTAGTGCGCTGTTGCAGATTGATACTATTGTTTCACTCGTTACAACAGGAGTGGCTGTAAGAATTAATGTTGCAACCGAATCACAACCATTGCTGCCGTTTAGTGTAACTGAATAATTGCCCGCTGATCCATAGCTGTTTCCATTCCAGCTATACGGTAATTGGTTGATACAAATATTTATGTTGTTATTACTGGAAAGTGTTGGATTTACTAACAGGACAAGCGTTGCAATAGAATCACAGCCATTGCTTCCCGACAGCGTAATTGAATAGCTGCCCGCTGTTCCGTAATCATTTCCATTCCATTGATAGGGCAATTCGTTCACGCAGGTTGTAAATATTGTATTGCTGATGGCAATGGGTATTTCAGAAAGTTGCAATGTGGCAATAGAATCACATCCGCCACTACTTATTAACGTTATATTATAAATCCCCGGCGAAGCATAGGAATTTCCATTCCAGGAAAATGGAAATTGTGAGGCACAAACAGCCATCGTTGTTGTACTTGAGATGGGAGGTAAAACATTCAGGATTATTGTTGCCAGTGAATCACAGGCACCGGTTCCATTTAATAGTACCGCGTAAGTTCCTGCAGTAATATAGGTTTCTCCATTCCAGTTATAGGGAAGTTCGTTGTTGCAAATAGTAATTGCTGTGGTACTGGTAACATAAGGAACTACTGCCAAACTGAGAATTGGAACAGAATCGCAACCGCCGCTGGTGGTTGTGGTAAATGAGTATGTTCCGGCAACTGAATAGCTATTCCCATTCCAGCTGTAAGGTAGCTCGCTTGTACACAGCGTTACATTGGTTGTTGAAGTAAGGATATCTGTTACCAAAAGATTCAGGGTAGCAATTGAATCGCATCCGCTGCTACTCGTAAGCGTTACAGGATATGTGCCAGCCACCGGGTAACTATTTCCGTTCCAGTTATAGGGAAGTTGGTTATTGCAAATGGTGCTTGTTGTTGTGCTGGTTACAGCATTGCCTGCTAAAAGTGTTAACCCTGCAATTGAATCACAGCCATTACTGCTGATAAGCGTTATGGAATAATTTCCTGCAGCTGCATAACTATTGCCATTCCAGCTGAAAGGCAACTGGGTGTTGCATATATTTAAAATAGTATTACTCACTATCGCATTATTCTCGGTTAGATTGAGTGTTACTATTGAATCACAACCTGCAGAAGATAACAAAGTAACGGTAAAACTTCCTCCGGAAATATAAGTATTTCCATTCCATAAGAATGGAAGCTGATTACTGCAAATCGTGATATTAGTTGTGCTGGATAAGAAAGTAAGAACACTTAAATTTAATGTTGCAACAGAATCGCACCCATTGGTTGCCGTTAGTGTAACTGAAAAAATGCCAGCTCCCGGATAATTGTTTCCATTCCAGGTAAACGGCAGCTGACCATTACAGATACTGAGTGTTGTGGTTGATGTTTTTACAGGATTTACAGTTAGCACAACAGTTGCTAAAGAGTCGCATCCATTCACACTAACAAGATTTGCTGTATGAGTTCCGGAAGTAGCATAGTTGGTTCCGTTCCAGTTAAACGGTAATTGATTAGTGCATATGCTTGCAATGGTTGAACTGGTGGATATAGGATTTACTGTTAACGCGAGGTTAGCTAGTGAATCACAACCTGCACTGCTGGTTAATGTAATGCCATAGAGCCCACTCATGGTATAATTATTTCCATTCCAGCTATAGGGAAGCTGATTGTTACAAATGGATACGGTGGCTGTACTTGGTAATACGGGTTGAATTAGTAGTTCAAGTGAACTGATCCAATCGCAGCCTCCAACATTTACAGATGGAGAAATGCCATACGTACCGGTAGACGCAAAAACATATCCGTTCCAAACAAAAGGCAGTTCGTTATTGCAAATTATAAGCGTTAGTTGAGTGTCTTGCGAACTGTCTACTGTAAGTTGCAGCGTAGCAATAGAATCACAACCCGCTGAGGTTACAAAAGCAGCTGTATAATTTCCCGGTAAAGGGTAACTGTTTCCATTCCACGAATACGGCAGATCTGTAACGCAAACTATTTGTTCTGTGATACTGGTTAAAAAAGGTATTATCGTAAGATGAAGCCTGGCTATAGAATCACACCCATTGCTTCCCGAAAAAGTTAATGGAAATGTTCCGGCTGTACTGTAGCTACTGCCATTCCACACATATGGTAATTGGCCAGCACAAATGGAAATATTTGTTGTACTGTTGGCAACTGGCCTGATATTAATAATAATTGTGGCTATAGAATCACATCCATTGGAACCAGGGAGGTTAACCTGGAATGTGCCGCCTGTTGCATAGCTATTTCCATTCCATTGATAGGGTAGTTGATTGCTGCAGATACTTACCGAAGTATTGCTGAAAGTGGTTGGTTTGGTTGTTAAATTTAATGTAGCAATAGAATCGCAGCCATTACTACCGGTAATCGTTACCTGATAACTTCCTGCCGTTGCATAACTGTTTCCATTCCATGTAAATGGAAACTGATTGGAACATATCACACTGTTGGTTGTGCTAAAGGTTACCGGTTTTACAGAAAGATTTAATGTAGCAATTGAATCACAACCTGATGCACTTACCAAAGTAGCAATATATGTTCCGGCAGCCGAATAATTTATACTATTCCAGTTAAATGGAAGCTGGTTACTGCAGATAACATTGTTCGTAGTACTGGTTACAACATCATTTACTGTAAGGCTTAAAATAGGTACTGAATCGCATCCGCTGCTACTGGTAAGCGTTACTGAATAGGTGCCGTCAGTTACATACGTATTGCCATTCCATGAATAGGGCAGTTGATTATTGCAAATCACCGCATTGGTAATACTGGTGCCAATATTTATCACGTTCAAAATTAGTGTTGCAACGGAATCACTTCCATTGGTGGCTGTGAGTGTAACGCTATAGTTACCGGCAGTTGGGCAGGTTAATCCATTCCACAAAAAAGGGAGCTGGTTGTTACAAATAGTAATATTTTCAGTTGACAGTATTGAATAGTTTGTGGAGTGTATCCTGGCTTTAGATGAAGCTGTTTGAGCGGAAACAGGCAGCGTTATTACTGTAAAAAGTAGTAAAATGAAAAATTTATAAAGAATATAGCAGTTGTATTTCATTACTTGGTCTGTTAAACATAAGGCTATGACTTTAGTATATTATTATGTTTACGATTCAAATAAAATTAAGAAAAATAAAGAAGCGAAACTCTCTGATATAATTTTGGTCACTTCCATAGAGGAGTAAATGGTAACAACAGGGATTATATGGATGAAAATTGAAATAAATATGGAAAAGAAGCTTAATGTAAATGCTTGCTGCTATTGAGTTTGTAAACTATATCATTCCAAATGTCATTGTTACGCCTACACAAAAAAAGTAAATAAAAAAGTGAGTCAGCTTGGCTTTAAAATTGCCTGAAATAGTTGGGAAATATGCCCCTTTCATCAAAGGTTTCCATTCCTCTTTCCCAAGTCATCTTAGGGTTTAATGAACTTATTTTTGATGGCATAAACAACCAGACCGATTCGGGTTTTTAATTCAAGTTTTTCAAATAGGACATCTCTGTAGCCTTCAACTGTTCTCGGACTGCAAAATAATTTTTCACCTATCTCCTTGTACGTTAACTCCGTAGCTGCGTATTTTAAAAATTCAATTTCTTTTGAAGAAAGCTGAACAGGAATTCCGGTTGTTTTATTATCTGTTGCTATGTTTTGTAATAATTTTCCGGTTGCCCAATCCGGAAAATAGTGACCTTTATTCACCAGGGTGTTTAGTGCAAGTTCCAGTTCAGCAGGATGGATATTTTTATGTAGAAATCCCTTTGCTCCGCATTTTATCATTTTTATCAGGGCTGCGTCTTCATTTTGCATGGTTAGTGCCATCACAAGTATTTGGGGGTGTTGTTCCAATAGCCAACCCGCCGTATCATAGCCATCCATGGAAGGCATTGATATATCAAGCAAAACAATATCAGGTATATTTTTATGATTCTTAAATTTTTCTATCAGGCCTAGTCCGTTTTCCACCTCATACAAAACCCTGTAATTTTTAAAGCTATCAATGATATTAGAGATCGCTTTGGCAATTAGTAAATGATCTTCAGCTATTACAATCGTTTTTTGCATATACTAAATTTAGAGATTCTGGTATGGCAAAATAAATGAGAATTGGGTACCTTTCCCTATAATGCTTTCGTACATCATTTTTGCTCCGATGATAGCCGCTCTTTTCTCAATATTTTTTAAACCTGATCCGTTGCGTGTTAAGGCATCATTGCGGTTAAAGCCAATGCCATCATCCTTTATTGAAAGAGAGAAATTGGTTTCACTGTTATTGATTATTACCGTGATACTTTTACACGAAGAATGTTTTAAACTATTCTGTATTAATTCCTGAACAATTCGCAAGAAGGTGTGTACGATCTCCGTGTTTAGGGATAAACCGCTGCAATCTGATTGAAATTCAACATGACAAATCTTTAATTGGGCAACCCGCTTACATTCTGTTTGCAAAGTATTTACAATGTCTATTTGTTCCTCGCTGCGTTTTAATAGCCGGCGCGATAATAGCCGCAGATCATCCAATGATTCGTTAATCAGCGAACTACTGAGAATAAGTGTATCGTTAAGCTCATTGTATTTATTCTCATATTCAGTTTTCTGCAAATGAAGAGATGCCAGCGTGAGTTTCTGAGCGATAGAATCATGGATTTCAATACCTATATGTTGCATTGTTTCTTCCTGTACTTCCATTTTAACACTCATCAATTCAATATTGTGAAATTCTGCTGCTATCCGTTTATCGTTTTCATAAATAATCTTTCGTTTTCGATATTGCAGTACCAATGCAACCGTTACAACAACAAATGCCAGAATAGCTACACTTATCAGAATGATGAATACGAGTATCTCGGTTTCCCCCATATAAATGCCGTTATAAATAATGAATACATGATAATATTAAGTACATAAGTTGCATAGGCATATCCAAAATAGATATGTTTAAAATGAGTAAAGAGATAATTTCCAAGGCCAAAAAAAGGCAATGAACAAAAATAGAAAACGAATAGGCCAAGGCAAACCCAAAACATTATATTGAATTTGACGAACAGTATCTCACTACCTGTTGCAAGGATATACAAAAAAATGAGAACTAGTACTAAAATTAACAGGATACCGGTAGTATAAGAAAATGAATTTAACCACCACAAGTTTTTCTTTGAGATAAAAAAAACATCGGCCAGCCAGCAAATACCATAAATACAGGCAGCTGCAATCGGCAGCCGCCTGATATTTAATTTTTCAAATTCTTTGTAGAATAACCAGATAAAAAAAAGGATCTCCAGCGGAATAACAAAATAATTATACAGGGCAACTTTCAATGAATTGAAACCGGCATAGTAAAGATATTTTCCAACTAGTTCAAATAAAACTATAATACCCAGATAGAAGGGAAAAAATTTCCAATGGGAATTTCGTAATTTTTTCCAATGTAAAAATCCGGTAACACAAGCCGTTATTTCTACAAAGTTTAAAATTAGTTTTAAAAGGTCGATGATTTTCAAAGCCAGGAGTTAATCATTGATAGAATATAATTCATTAGTAGGCCGAACCAATGGATGGATATGGTGGTATTAGATCTCCATGGTTTAATGCCGAAGACAAGGTACCGTTATTATTCATAAAGTACTGGTCTTCATCAATTGAAAAAATTAATGAATTCTGTTCGCCAAATGGCCTTGGAGAAATGGCAAACCACTGAGTCATAGTTGTTGGCTTACAAGGATCGCTACCCCAATGCCATGGATCAAAATCCCAATGAACAGTGCTGTTATTTGTATCCTGGAATGTTGGAATCATAAATAAGGTATGGTGTTGTGCAAATGCAGGGTCAAGATTTGCAAGTTCATTTGTCATTGATTCGGGATATCTGCCATAATAAACCCTCATTCCCAGTCGCAAGGCATTATCGCAACCCGCCTTACAAGCAGCCTGTTCAATTTTCCAGATATAATTTTTTAACGATTCTAAACTAAACCAGATACTGGTAGCATCCGGAATATTACCATCTATTGCCAGTAAAGGCTGATTGATGAGTTTGTAATTTGTTGACATCATCTTGGCTGTTTCGGCCCTAATTCCCTGAAAGCCCGTTGCTGTATAATCATAGCATCCCGGGCAAGGTTCTCTTTTCGTTTGCATGGAAGAACCAGTTTTTTCCAGGTTCAAATTTTTACTTTCAGTTGCAGGTACTATGTCTGTTTTGTTACACGACATAAAAACGATTATTGCAACAAAGAACACATTGGCAACAAAAGAAATTTTTCTCATAAAAGTTCATTTAAAAGTTATAGTTGGATTGCAAATAAATTTACCTAAAATCAGCATGGTTTTCATCCAGGTACTTACGTCAAATAAAGCACTTGTTCTGTAAATCAATGATAACTATAATGTTACGTTTCAATTCCTTCCAAAAATGCGTTTTTTAACAGAATAATACCGTTTTTTAACGGTGCTTTGTTGCTGTAGTATTTACCCTAAAATCTTCCTTTACCCGCAGTTAAAGAAGGTTCATTTGGCCAATTCGGCGGATAATTATCAAAACATCGGTCGTTTAAAAAGTTTTTTAAATCCGTTTAACCAACCTTGTTATGCCAGATTGATTGATTCACTTTTGTTGAAGGTTAGGATGTTTGAGCGTTATTATTTCCGGAAAATAGTTTCAATCATTATACAGCGCCCATTGAGGCAGTCATAATTCATTCATTGAGTTTTAGGCATGGCTGCCTTTTGTACTCTTTGTAATAACCATATTATTTAACCAGGCTGTTTATGAAATTAATATGTGATTTCAAATTCAGTATAAAATTTTTTGTATGAAAATTAGAAATTTAATACCCGTTTTTTTAGTCTTCCTTTTTACTTTCATGTTTTATACCGGTAACGCACAGGTTACGATGCCACCTGGCTTCCCGGATAGTGTAAGGGCTTCCTATGAGCTACTTTCTCCAATGGAAATAACTTATGAAGAATATTACCAGATTCAACAAGCCAATTTTATTCAAAGTGCCAATATTGCCAATGGTGTAACCGCACTGTACAACGGGTGCGATGAAGCCAATAGCCCCTGTGGTAATGGAGATTTTGAACAAGGTGTTGACCAGTCAGAGTGGGATGCCGCTTTTGGTTCTATTAGTGGTGCAGCCCCCAATGCGAACCCGGCAAATATGACTGAAGGGTTTAGTGCTTTAAATCTTGCGCTAAACGATGTTAATGCCCGGCAAACCCTTGTGTCAACCGGCAATGACCCCATTACAGGATTGAGCATGGTAGCGCCTGGCGGGTCTACGAAAGCACTTAGATTGGGAAACAGTGTAAACGGGCTTGGCACAGAATTGATCTCAAAAAGGATCACGGTATCAGCCAATCAAACGATTTTGAGTTTTATGTATGCAACCGTGCTGCAACGCCCAACAGGCCACACTGCCGTTCAACAGCCAACTTTTTGGGTAAGGGTAGTAGATTGCGCAACCGGTTTGGAACTCACCAACGTTTGCAACCTGGGAAATAATTCCAACATGGTAATTGCAAATGACCTAAGTTATCCTTTCTTTACTTTAACCCAATATAATAGTGAAGACCTGGTGTTTACCCAATGGCTTTGCGCGCAGATCAATCTTTCACAACATGTAGGCAAAACCGTTAGTATTCAGTTTATCAACGAAGATTGCTCACAGTCAGGCCATTTTGGTTATACCTACATTGATAATTTATGTGCTGCAAGCAATTGTGCTACGGGAAATATTACTACGGGCAGGTATGTATCGTGCGGACCTGGCCTGATTTGTTTTGACTATACCTTACCAAGTGGAAATGGACAAACTGGCACCGTTAAAATCGACCTGAATATTTATCAAAACGGAGTGTTATTGCAAACAGTTTCCAGTCCAACACTTAGCACCGGCTCTAATTATTGTTTTAATTTTAATCCAGCAACCGTTCCTGGTTTAAATACAAGTCTTTCCGGGTATGACTTTACCGGTACCGGTAACTTTGTTATTGGGAATTTCAACCTTGCGCCCATTATTGCCGGTAACCCACCTGTAGGGCAAGTTGCGGGGCAAAATAATGATGCCCAAATTTATTGTATTCCACAATGCTGTCCGGGCAGAAATCTAGTAAAAAACCCTGGCTTTGAAATGGGGAATCAATCCTTTTCCTCTGGTTACAGTTACCAGGGAACCATTGCAGCCAATTCAGTTTCAACCGGAAGGTACGGTGTAATGACTTCAGCGCAGGGACTCACGGTGTCGCCTACCTGGAATGTAAACTGCCCTTCTAATGGAAATCATCTTTACATAAATGGTGCTACAGGTTTAAGCGGACCACGGTTAGCCTGGACTCAAAATGTTACAGTGGAAAGAGGAAAGATATATAAGTTTTGTGCAGACATGAAAAACCTGCCCCAGTGTGGATTTGACGTAAAACCGAAAGTGAGCGTACAGTTTTCTGTACCAGGATTTGATATATCTCAATTGATAAATGTTGGAACCGGGTCATGCAACTGGCAATCCGTTAATCAGGTAATTACCACTCCTGCTGGCTCGGGTTCATTTAGCCTCGGAATTAAAATTTATTTAGAAGAGTCTGGAATCGGCGATGGGAACGACCTGGCGATGGATAATATAACACTGGTTGAAATAAGTCAGGTACCTCAGGCTGAAGTGCTGTTTAATGTTTCATTCTTTAATATTTCGGCTAACCAGTTTAGCATTTCAGCCACGCCGGTAGTTCCGGTACAGCATGGCTGCGGTTACTATTGGGAAGTTGAAGAGGTAGATGCAAACAATAACATTGTACCTGGAACCGCTGTGTATAATCCATCTCAGTGGTGGATCAATCCTCCTTATACTTTCAACGGTTATGTGGGCACTGGAACACTTAGTGGCAATAACCCCGGTGTATTTAGTTTCACAAAGAGGTACAGAATAATATACGGTCGCTGGTGCCCATGTTTGGGGTATAACTCCTACGCTATCATAGTAGATCCGCTAAATGCCGCTGGTATTCCATCTGGTATTAAAGTTTTTAAAGATGATAAATACGTGCAAACTCCGGCACAAACAGCTGCAATTGTACAAGGAGTGTTTACTGGTAAAGGAACAGCACAACCCGAAAACCTTACAGAAGTTAATCTATCTGAACCGGCAAAGGCTGTGATACAAAAATTAAAAGTATATCCAAATCCCGTAGACGAAAGTATGACACTTGAGTTTCCTGAAAACTCGGTTGAAGGAACAATGGTGATTTATAACATGCAGGGAGAAGTTATATTAAGAAAAACTGTTGCTGCAAAGCAGTTAATGCAACAGGTAAATACCGGTTCGCTGGTTGCGGGAACTTATCTCATTCAATATAAATCCAATCAGGGAGATATTTTAGCAAAGGAAAAATTTGTAAAAATTAAAAAGTAGGTTATAGTATGGAACAGCAGGCCTGCTGCCTTAATTGGTAGTGGGCCTTTTTATTGTTTGTAATTAGCAATGCTGGCAAGTAAATAAAACAATGAATTACATTCATTTGTACTTGATTTAAATTTTAGCAAGGATTTTGCGTATTTTTATACACACCTAAAATTATAACAAATGAAAAGTCTGCTGATAATAATTACCCTTTTTGTTTTTACGTTAACAGGTTCTGCCCAATTAACAACCTCCAGGCAATGCCCGCCTGTTAGTATATATATATTAAAAGGTACCATCAATAACGTTGGCCCAAATTTTACACCTGGACAGATAAAACTGGCGCTGCCTTGTTTCACCTCAGAAGTAACAGAAGCGGATTCATCTAAATGTGGGGGATTAATTTCTTATGGCGATGATGATATGTATTTTTATACAGGAAGAGACTATATTGAATTGCGTGAAAAATTTAAAGGAAAGATGGAATTTCCGTTGATGGGTGCCACCCGTACCAGTTTATTTGGTTGGTTGGGGTATCCTAAAATAAAGGATACAAAATGGGAAGCCTTTCAAACAGCCTATGGTATTTTAGTGCTGCATTTTAATGCCGAAAATAAGGTTAACCTGATCCAGTTTAGTACAAAAGGAGCAGAATCACTGAAATTGTGCGAATAAGTGATTTACAAAAACTTGCCCCCATATGAAGACGCTCACTGAATCCGGAATTTAGATTTGTCTGTTAAATCTTTAATTTTGCCGCTTTGGTATAGTCAATTACTTTTATAGATAATCAATCCGGTTCTTATTCATGCAAAAGAAAAACACTAAAGGAACGATCCGGTTTAATTTCGTAGCAGCTATATTATGTATCCTGTTTTTTGTTCTGATTACTTACAGGAACATGTTGCTTACAGAATCTGAGAGCAGTTTTATCAAATCATCGGTAGAAGTTATGCTTAAACTGGAAGACATTTTATCAGATGTTCAGGATATTGAAGCAGGCCAGAGAGGATTTGTAATTTCCGGAGACACTCATTTCTTAGACCCCTATTTTTCAGGGTTAATCAAATTGAAGCGGGATACAGTCGCGCTTAACAATCTCACGGTATCTGATCCCGAAAAACAGGCAGATCACACAGAATTATTACGACTTGTTGGAGAAAAAGCCAAGTTTGCAAAATTTGTGGTAGAAGCCCGTAAAGTTTACGGATATGATTCTGCTTCCAGTTATATTAAAAAAGAACATGGCCTCACCTTGATGAATGAAATCCGTCAAAAGGTTACAACCCTTGCAAATAAAGATCGGGAACTGTTTCGGAAGTCCAATGTTAAAAGGGAGCTTTTATCACAAAAGCGCTCCTGGCAGTTATTTTCTCTCGCAGGTATTTTCTTTATCATTCTATTTATCAATTATCGTGTTATTATAAGCGATTACAACCTGCAGCAAAAAAGCCAGCGGTTACTGAAATACAATGCTTCTCTCATTGGTAATATTTCTGATGCCGTTATAACCACCGACAAAGATTATAAAATCACTAACTGGAACACACATGCGCAGGAGATGTATGGTTACAAAGAAGATGAAGTATTAGGAAAAACTGTTGGAGAAGTTTTCCGCATCAACTATGCCAGCAATGATCCACAAAGTGTACTAAGTGAATATGCGAAGAGGGATAGCTGGAAAGGTGAAGTGGTGCATTATAACAAGTTGAATCAACCACTTGATGTTGATGTTACAGTATCTGCCATTAAAGATGAACAAGGTAGTCATCTGGGAACAGTATCTGTTATCAGAGATGTTACAGAAAGAAATAAAACCCAGCAGAAGTTAAAGCAGCTTACCAGTAATCTTGAAGAGGAAGTGAAAATAAAAGTAGCCGAGCTGAATGCAGTTTTTGAAAGGATCACCGATGCTTTTATAGCCCTGGATAACGACTGGCGTTACGTTTACGTAAATAGTAAAGCTGGTGAAATGCATGGAAAAGATCCCAAAGACCTTATTGGTAAAGTGATATGGGAAATATTTCCTGATGTGGTAGATGAACCATTTTACGTTGCTTTACAGGAAGCCCGCAACACCCGTAAAGCGCAACGACTGGAATTATATTTTTCTAAAAATGACCGTTGGTTCGAAGACCTGATCTATCCTTCTGCTGATGGAATATCGGTGTATTACCATGACATCACAGAAAAGAAAAAGGCAGAACAAAAACTCCTGGCGTCAGAACAGGAATTGAAAGTTTCCAATGAGCGTTTCCTGTTGGTAGCAAAAGCAACCAATGATGCCGTGTGGGATTGGGATATGCAAACAGATGTAATTTGGGGAAATGAAAGCTTTTGCAGCATTTTTGAAATTGATATAAATAATAAAATTACATTTAAAGAATTTATCGGGATGCTTCATTCCGATGATCAGGAAGCTGTAATGGAAAATTTCAAATCCGCATTGAGAAGCAAAACTACCTACATAATCGAAGAGTTCAGGTTCAAAAATAAAAATGGTATTTACTTAACCTTATACGACCGGGCTTATGTAATGTACAATAGCGAAGGCAGGGCTTACCGTATGTTGGGTGCTATGCAGGACATTACTGAACAAAAAAATGCACAATACCAGTTAATGCTTGAGAAAGAATTATCAGACTCAATAATCAACAGTTTGCCAGGCGTATTTTACTTGTACAACGAACAGGGAAAATTTTACCGTTGGAATACAAATTTTGAACACGTTACAGGTTATACTGCAGAAGAAATAAGTGAACTACATCCGTTAGACCTTTTTGAAGGGGAAGAAAAAGATATAATAAAACAAAAGATTGAAAATGTTTTTAACAACGGCGAGGATAATATCGAAGCCAATTTCCGGCTAAAGAACGGCACTTTGATACCTTATTACTTAAACGGAATGGTAATAAATTACGAAGGAGAAAATTGTCTGATGGGAGTGGGAATTGATATTTCCGAAAAAGTAAAATCGCAACAGGAATTAAAGGAAAGCGAAGAAAAATATCGTACACTTATTGAACAGGCCTCAGATGGTATTTTTATCAGTAACAAAGAGGGCGATTACCTGGACGTGAATACAAGTGCGACTATGCTTACGGGTTATGAAAAAGAAGAGTTGCTGAAATTGAACATTCGCGACATTCTTTTCGAAAACGGTATCACCACTGAAAAACCTGCTATATTAAGTGAATTACAGAAAGGCCAGGTAGTGATTGATGAAAGGATGATGAAGCAAAAGAATGGCAATATCATTAATGTAGAGATCAGCTCCAAATTATTGCCCGACGGCCGATTCCAGGGTATCATCAGAGATATTACGATTCGTAAAAAAACTGAGGAAGAAATCAGGATGTCTGAACACAAATACCGTTTGTTATTTAACCAGAATCCTATGCCTATGTCGATGATCTCTTTACCAAAACGAAATTTCATTGACGTAAATGATGCAGCGATCGAATTTTATGGCTATTCAAAAGAGGAATTCCTGGAGATGAATATTAAAGACCTCAGGCCTGAGGAGGAGATCATCAACCTCTCAGATATTAGTACTTATAAGGCAGGAATCAACAACACTGGTATCTGGCGGCACAGGAAAAAAGACGGTACCATAGTTAAAGTAAATATTATTACGCACGATATCATCAACGATGGAAAACATGCCAAACTGGTGCTGGCAAATGATATTACTGAGAAAATACTGGCAGAAGAAAAATTAAAAAAATCGCATGAAGACCTCCGCCAGTTAGCAACCCACTTACAGGATATCAGGGAAGATGAACGTACGCGTATTGCCAGGGAAATTCATGATGAACTGGGTCAGCAGCTAACCGGACTAAAAATGGATATATCCTGGTTAAGTAAAAAGATCAGTAATGGAAGCCCGGAAATCAACCAGAAAATGACGGAAGCATTACAACTGATAGACGAAACAGTAAAAACAGTAAGAAGGATTGCAACACAACTCCGGCCTAGTATATTGGATGATCTCGGCCTTATTTCGGCGATGGAATGGCAGAGTGAAGAGTTTGAAAAAAGATTCAAGATCCGAACTTCATTTATTTCCAATACTGCAATTGTTCAGGTAGAATCAGAGATAGCCACGGGTTTGTTCAGGATTTATCAGGAGTGTCTTACCAATGTTCTGAGGCATTCAAAAGCTACAGAAGTAAATGCTACCCTTACCACGAATGATGGAATTATCATTCTCCATATTGCCGATAATGGCATCGGTTTTAACTCTGAGGAAAATGAGAGTAAAAAAACACTTGGTTTATTAGGAATGAAAGAACGAACTTTAATCATGGGTGGTACTTATGAAATTACCAGTAAACCAGGAAATGGAACAACTGTAGTAATTTCAGTTCCAATTGACACTTAATAATTATTGATGAACAATTGGACAGCCCAGGTGAGAATGGATAACAAAATGAAAAGTAACAAACAACAATGATTCGTATTTTAATAGCAGATGACCACAGCGTAGTGAGAAAAGGCTTAAGGCAAATTCTGCTGGAAGGATTTCCAACAGCACATATTGAAGAAGTTCCGGATGCAGAAGAAATGATAAAAAAAATCATCCAGTTTCCATGGGATGTTGTTATCAGTGATCTTTCGATGCCAGGAAGAAGTGGTTTAGAAGCACTGCAGCAACTTAAGCAAATCAATCCCAAATTACCCGTACTTATTTTAAGTATTCACCCCGAAGATCAATATGCCCTTAGAGTTTTAAAAGCCGGTGCGTCTGGTTATTTAAGTAAGGATATGGCACCCGATGAATTGGTTAATGCGGTTCAGCGCGTGATGCTGGGAAAAAAATACATTACAGCTTCCATTGCAGAAAAATTAGCATCGGTGCTAGACCAGGATTCAGGTAAGGCTGCTCATGAAAGTTTATCAGACAGGGAATTTAGTGTTTTAAAACTTTTAGCAGCAGGAAAATCTGTTTCTGAAATCGCAGAGTCTTTATTTTTAAGTGTAACAACCGTTAGTACCTACCGCTCCAGAATAATGGCTAAAATGGGAATGAAAAATAATGCAGATCTAACGCTCTATTCTATAGAGCACAAGCTTATATAATTCCGTTTAGTACATAAACATACTATGATTTTTAGGGCATTTACTCAGAAACTAACTACTATGAGTATATGTAGTTGTTTTTCTACAAGTATAAAATATTAGAGCCTACGCTCTTGCCTCGTCATTAGCGCTACCTTGCTTACTGAAACCAGCTTATTAAATGAAACTACAAAATAACAACTATAGGGTATTGATAGTTGACGGTTCTTTAATGATCGTGGATAGATTGAATACGCTATTGAAGGAATTGAATTGTGATAATTGCGTATTTAGTGCTGGTACTTATGGGGAAGCTGTAGAAAAACTGTCGTCAGATAAATTTAATATTGTTCTTTTAGATACACAATTGCCGGGTAAAAGTGGATTTGAATTATTGTCATTTATCAAGGGTAACTTTCCGGCAACAAAAACAATCATGTTTACAAACCAGGTAAGTGATTTTTACAGAACTAAAGGTGAAATGATCGGCACTGATCATTTCTTTGATAAGTCAAGTGAGTTTGATAAAGTGGTTGAAATAATAAAAGAATACTCTTTAGGATATCAAATGAATTAATACTATGAAGAACCTGTAAGTTGATTAATTGCAGGTAGTAACTATGAATTAACCCTTTATGTACTTTTCAATTTTTTAAGTGATAAATCACCGGTATGACAACTACCGGTTTTTTATTTGTATATATGATCAACTGCCGATTTGAATTTCTCCATAATCACTTTGCGTTTCATACTTAATTTAGGTGTCATCTCGCCGGTATCTATACTCCATTCATTGGGAAGAAGCTCAAATTTTTTGACCTGCTCCACATGATTGAAAAAATTATTGAATGATTCAATCAGCTCACGGAACAGCTCCAACACCTTCGGATTGTTCACGGCATCTTCATTGCTGGTGAAAGGAATGTCTTTAAGTTTCATCCATTCTCTTAAATTGGGCATAGAAGGAACGATCAACGCACCTACAAATTTCTGATCGGCGCCAACGATCATGATCTGTTCGATAAAAGGAGATTCCTTCATTTTGTTTTCAATTGCTTGTGGCGCAACATATTTCCCACCACTGGTTTTAAACAATTCTTTTTTACGATCAGTTATCTTCAAATATTTGCCGTCTTCTAATATGCCAATATCACCGGTATGCAACCATCCGTTGATAACAGTTTCAGCCGTTAGTTCGGGTTTTTTATAATATCCCATCATGATGCTCGGTCCTTTTACAAGAATTTCGCCATCCGGCTCCAGTTTTACTTCCTGGCCTTCTATCACTAGTCCAACAGTGCCAAATTTTGTTCCGCCTTTCTTCTTGCAGTTTACACTTATCACCGGGCTGTTCTCTGTTGGCCCATAACCTTCATAAATAGGAATGCGGGCAGCATTAAATATCCGTAGCAATTTTACCTGGCAAGCTGCACCACCGGTAATGATGCACTCTATATTATTACCCAACGCTTCTCTCCATTTATTAAATATTAACTTATTGGCAAGCGCCAGTTGCAAATTGTAAAATGCGCCGCCGCTTTTAATATTATCATATTTTTCTCCTAATGCGACAGCCCAGTAGAAAAGTTTCCTTTTAACTCCTGTTAATTCTGCTCCTTTCAGCATAATCTTTTCATAAACTTTCTCGAGTAACCTGGGTACTGTTGTAAATAATTGCGGCTTTACTTCTTTCAGGTTTTCGCCAATCGTTTCCAGGTTTTCTGCATAATAGATAGAGATACCAGTAGATATGTAGATGTAAGAAACCATCCTTTCAAAAATATGATTGAGGGGAAGAAAACTGAGTGCCCTTGCTGTTGGCCTGTCTTCAAATGGAAATGATAGCTTGGAATTGACTACGTTGCTAACCAGGTTGCGATGGCTTAGCATTACGCCCTTAGGCGTTCCCGTTGTACCTGAAGTATAAATTATGGTAGCGCAATGTTCGGCTTTTATCTGAGCTTTTGTTTTATTTACCAGTTCAATCATCGCTGGCTCAGGCTCAGTACAAATCTTTTTCCAGTAATCTACATTTGGTAATTCATCAAAACTATAAATATTGATAAGGCTCGGAATTTTATTACGAATGCTGTTCACTTTATCAAGAATGTTAGCATCACTTAGAAAAACATACTTTATAGTGGCATCATTAAATATAAACTCCAGTTCATTTACATTGGTAGTAGGGTAAATCGGACAAAGTACTATGCCTGTCTGCTGGCAGGCCATATCCAGGATCAGCCATTCGGGCCGGTTACGGGAAATGATGGCAATCTTATCCTGGTTTTCTACCGTCATGTCATTACCACTAAGTCCAAGCTGTAATAGCGCAGCGCTTAATAAATTAACGGTTTCAACAACACTGGGAGTACTAAATTTTACCCATTCTCCTTTTACCTTACCGGCAAGCATATCTTCTTTTGGAAAACGTTCCAGCTGATCATATAAAAAATCAAATATTCTTGATTGTTCGTTCATGGCAAGCTTGTGTTTTATTGAGATACCTAAGGTAGAGAAAAAAAGCTTACAAGTTACTGCTGCGATTCAGGTAAGTTTAACAAACCGTCAGTTGCCGAATTCAATAATTTCTCAAATAAATCTCTATTTATATCCCTGCTTCACTGGTATTTTAAATATTCTTCCTTTTTGAAAATTGGTAAATTCATTGTAAGCTTCCTTATTACTTAACGTCCAGTTTTGATAGCGGGTGAGGTTTTCTGAAGAACCAAATATCCATTGATTGTAAGCATCAAACATTCCTTCCTGTAGCAATTGTTGATGGTATTCAAAAAGTTTATATGGAAATACTGTTTTATAATTATTACTCCAATCTAAAATAAACCTCGTGCGTATCATGGTTAATATCTCTGTATTGATACCCTGCGAAACTAAAGCGGATTGCCGGTTCATAGTTTCTAAAAATGCCTTCTCAAAAGCATTTTTACTTGATGTTTTTTGTTGGAGGTTAGCATCTGCAAAAAGTTTTTTATAATTATCCAGTAAAATGTCTTTTATCTCCGGACTGTTTCTTCCCACTGGCTCCATATTTACAAATATCTCACCATACAAAATGCTCCATATTTTATCGGTGGTTAGGTGATAAAACCTGCAGGCATTATAATAATTTTTTGAAAAGGAAGGATCTTTTTCAATGCCGGATTCCCACTGTTTTATGGCGGCATAATTTTTTTGAGCCCAGAGCAGTTCTCCGTACTCGTTATACAAGGCTCCGCTCTCCGGAAACTTTCTAATGCCTTTTTTATACAATTTCTCACACTCCTTCAGCATCTCCAGATCCTTGTATATATTTCCTGCAATTTGAAAACTCTGGTCGTCTGCTTCATTCGATTCCAGCAAAGGTTGAATTGTTTCAAGAGCCTTTTTATTGTCTTTCTGGTAATAGTAACTCATAGCGAGATCTTTTACCATTGCCATGTTTTTTGGATCCTGTTGTAAGCCGCGATTTAATACAAGGATGGCATTGGCATAGTCTGCCTGCCGCATAAAAGTACGTGCTGTTTCCTGCAATTGTTTGCTATCGGGAGGTTGAGTATAACCATGAAAGTAAGCTAGCAACAGGAAGGTATGAAGGATTAATCTTTTCATAGTATAAATGTACAACTACTACCTGTTACAACTTATAGATACCGTTACATTATTGCGTTTAATCAATAAGGTGAGTAAGTAACCCATCTCTTAATTTGGGCTCAAACCAGGTGGTTTTAGGAGGCATAGTATTTCCGCTATCGCTGATATTGAATAATTGTTCAATGCTAACTGGATACAGGCTGATCGCCATCGCCATTTCACCGCTATCTACTCTTTTTTCCAGTTCTTCCAACCCGCGAATGCCGCCAACAAAATCAATTCTCTTGTCGGTACGCTGGTCTATTATACCAAGTATAGGGCTGAGTACATTGTCTTGCAAAATACTGATATCTAAAATGCCAATCGGATCTTCAGTGTAGGTTCCTGGTTTAGAAACCAGTTTGTACCATTGCTTATTTAGATATAAACCAAAATTATGTAGTGCTTCAGGACGGTATGCACTATCCTTTTTTTCAATATCAAATTTATCCTGCAGTGCAGACAAAAATGCTGCTTCTGTTAAGCCATTTAAATCTTTCAGCAAACGGTTATAATCCATTATTTGCAATTGGCTCGCAGGAAATAATGTAGTTAAAAAGTAATCGGCATTTGCTGTGGCGGCCTTACCCAGCGCAGCGCGAACTTTGGCAGCAGAAGCTGCACGGTGATGGCCATCAGCAATATAAGTACAAGGCGCCTTGGCTTTAAATAAATCGGTAATATTTTTAATAGTTGCATCGTCATTAACGATCCAGATACTGTGTTGTATCTTATCATCTGCAATGAAATCATATTGCGGATTTTTTTCTGCAGTCCATTTATTAACCAACGTATCTATTTCTTCTATATTTCTATAAGCCAGAAAAACATTGCCCGTTTGAGCGCCGGTGGTTTTAATATGATTGATCCTGTCTAGCTCTTTATCCGGACGGGTAAACTCATGTTTTTTGATAAGGTCATTCTCATAATCATCAACGGAACTGCCACACACAAGCCCTGTCTGGCTCCTGCCGTTCATTATCAACCGATAAATGTAATAGCAGGGTTTATTTTCTCTGAATAAGATATTTCTGCTAATGAAAGCCTGCAGATTCTCTTTAGCCTTTATGTACACTTTTGGAGAATGGATGTCCGTGTCTTCCGAAAGGTCTATCTCACTTTTAGTTATATGCAAAAAACTATTGGGATTTCCCTGGGCTTCAATTTTTGCTTCTTTGCTGTTAAGTACATCGTATGGTCTGGAAGCTACACTTTTAGAAAGTTGCGCCTCCGGACGTAATGCTTTAAATGGGGTAATTGTAATCATATAATTATTAAGGTAGTAGCTATATCAATTTATAAGTTTGCAAAGATAACCAGTAACAAATGGATGACCTATAATTGTTAACTTATTTAACTGAAGTCGTACAGCTGATTAACAAGTTTAGTTTTTATTGATTTCAAATTCTTTCATGGCATTAACCAGTACTTGCACACTATCAATTGGTAGTGCATTGTATAAAGAAGCCCTGAAACCACCTACACTCCGATGGCCTTTAATACCAACAATTCCAAGTGATTGTGTATATTTTAAAAAACCAGCTTCAAGCTCTGGTTTTTTCATTACGAAACAAACATTCATTTTACTTCGGTCGGCCACGTCAACTGTTCCTGTAAACAGTTCATTTTCATCGATTTGTTTATATAAAAGTGCGGCTTTTTCCATATTCAGTTTTTCAACGGCAGCTACTCCGCCAATTGACTTTAACCACCTTAAAGTAAGCATGCATACAAAAACGGCAAATACCGGTGGTGTGTTCAACATGCTGCCCTCATTAATATGGTTCCTGTAATCCATTATTGTTGGAATGGTACGATTGATTTTCCCCAGAATCTGCTTGTTAACCACTAACAGATTCACACCTGAAGGTCCCATATTTTTTTGAGCGCCTGCGTAAATGAGATCGAATGCATTAAAATCCAGTACGCGGCTCATGATATCGCTGCTCATATCTGCTACCAGGGAATTACTGGTGTGAGGTATCTTTTGCCATTGTGTACCATAAATGGTATTGTTGGTAGTGATGTGCAGGTACTTTGCATCGTTAGGAACCGCAAAGTCTTTTGGAATATAATTGTAGTTTTTGTCTTTTGAAGAGCACACAATATCCACCTTTCCAAAAAGCTTAGCTTCTTTTATAGCCTTACTTCCCCAAACACCTGTATCGGTGTAGGCAGCGCAATCTTTAGGACCTAACAGGTTCATTGGTACCTGCATAAATTGTGTACTGGCGCCACCGTGCAGGAAAAGCACTTCATGTTTATCATCCAGCATCATCAATTCCTTAACCAGTGCCCTCGCTTCTTCCATTACTGCTGTAAATTCGGGTGTTCTGTGTCCAAATTCCAGGATCGATAATCCGGAATCGTTCCAGTTTAAAACCGCTGCTGCAGCTTCTTCAAATACTTTTTTGGGCAAAATACTGGGGCCTGCATTAAAATTATGTATAGTTTGTACCAACGCTGAATGAGATTAAAGCTTTCAAAAAAATGAGAAGCAAAAGTACCAAAATTAAATAAGTGACTGGCAGATAAAAAACAGCAGATCCATGTTACATACAATCAACTTAGGACAACAGCATTGCCCGGATGAATATGTTCAAAAGATAAGAGAATAAAGAACTGATGCAGTTAGGCTATTCCTCCTGTCGTCCAATCATTTTTTCGCTACTTTTCCATGATTGGTTCAGATCATCAAATTCTTTCACTTCTTTTTCAGAAAATTGTTGATTGCTTAAACTTTTAAGATCGGGCTGACCTGCATTTACCCAGGCAGTATACCAAAAAGAAGCAATGCAGGAAATGGATTGCCGCATGCGCCGTTCTATCATTCCGTTTAATTTTTTACTGAAAGCAATACTGAAGGCGGAAGAGTACTGGCGAATTACTTTACCGTTCCTTTCTTCAAACGAATACTTTTTATCATCAGAAAATTCTTTAGAAAGATCCCTTTCGAACGTTAGCACACTATCGGCAGCTTTGGCACTTTCCAAAACCCTGTCCCAAATAAATTTCCCTGGGTCATCTATATACTCGGCCTTGCCAATAAAAAAGTCATATTCTTTTGCTGCCAGCAATTCGGGCACGCGGCTTTCCCAGAAACCATGAATACCTTTTTGATTGGTAAGTTGCCCATTATGGTTACTGCTGGCATGCAATGGAACATGCGCATCGGCAATATAATGGCCCAGCTCCGTGCTGTTTTTCATTATCCGGCTAAAATTCTTTTCTTTAAAAGCGTTGGTAAGCCGCGACAGCATTATTTGTACATGCCACGGAACAATACCATAGGTTTTGATCGTGTCTTCCGAAAATTTTGCAACAGCATCTGTCCATTTACGGGGCAATGATGGGTATGGATATTCACCATATCTGTCTATATCAATGTAATGCCTTGGCCCTTCATCGGCAACGGCATAACGCCGTTTATCCGGGTCAATGGCATGTTCAGCAATAAAATTGATATTGGGCTTGTACAGGACCATCATTTCCGGCGGCAGCAGGAAAACAGCATAATAATTTATTTTTTGGTGGGCATAAAATCCCCAGCAGTAAGAAGGGAGATAGGCCAGCATTAGCAGGCAAATTAACAAAAACGATCGCATCACACTTTTCATACCTGATTGATTGTTGTTTAAATTTAGTGGAAATTGAGGATAATCTGTTTTGAGTTTGCCTTTAAATGCAATAATAAAATTCAGTTCCGGGCAATTTTGTTAATCCTTAATTTTGTTTATTTCCTCTACAAGGTCTGTAACGCCGCCACTTACAGCAAACTTCATGGTTTGCGTGCTACTGTACTGGGTAATTGGCCTCACCCTTTCTTTTGGTATGATATAAACGTTACCGGCCACAGAATAAGCCATAGGAACATATACAGAAACAAAATCCTTCAATCCAAAGTCACTCATATCGTCACGGGTAAGAAATCCGATTCTCCACACATCATTATCGTCAACATTTGCCAAAACATTTTGGGTGAACTTCTTTTTGTCGCCCGCAAAAGCTTCAAAAAAATCTCGGGTTGTGCCGTAAATATGCTTCAATCCTGGTGTCTTTTGCATGAATTTGTCCAGGAAACTTACAATCCGGCCGGTAATAAAAAAAGAACTAAAATATCCAATAGTGATCAAAGCAGCGATGATGATCAAAAAGCCAAGTCCATAATTCTGTACATGAACCCTTCCCTGCTCATCGGTGGTACTAAAAATTGGCAGCCACCCATCAATAGTAGATACCACAAAATATAAGGCATATAAAGTAACTGCAACAGGCGCCAGTATTAGCATTCCCTGCAAAAAATACTGAAGCAGTTTCTTAAAACTAAAAGGGTTACTCATAATAAAAATTTAATTAGCAAATGTACGGCAATCAGGGCTGGCTACCTTTTATGTAGTAGTTGAGGCATGGCGTTTTACAAAAAGTAAATATTAAGAAATTGTTATAAAAGGCAAAATAAACTGATGGAAACTTTGGTTACGAAAAAAGTTTCCGTAGTTTTGCGTCCTTATATGACAGAACTATTCGATACAAGCGCCCGCATCAGGCAAAAAGCAGACGAACTATTTATGCAATATGGTTTGCGAAGTGTGAGTATGGATGATATTGCCAACGGACTTGGAATCAGCAAAAAGACCATTTATCAGTATTATGCTGATAAGGATGAGCTAGTAAATGCTGTTCTTGGAAATATTATTAAAAATAACCAGGCTACCTGTGAATTGGATTGTAATTGTGCACAAAATGCGGTTCACGAGATATTTCTGGCGATAGATTTGGTGAAAGAGTTGTTTAGGAGCATGAATCCATCGTTACTATTTGATATGCAGAAATATTATCCCGGCGCCTATAAAATGTTCTCTGATCATAAAAATGACTTTTTATATGGTATGATAAGACAAAACCTGTTAAGAGGTATTCGCGAAGAACTATACCGCGATAATCTGGATGTAGAAGTTTTGGCCCGATTTAGAGTTGAAAGTATTGTGCTCCCCTTTATGCCTGATTTTCATACAAAAGTAAACATTTCCCTCGCCGAGATAGAAGAAGAACTAACCATTCATTTCCTGTATGGGTTAGTGTCGCAAAAGGGCTATAAATTAATTTTAAAATACCAGGAAGAAAGAAATAAAAAACTAACTGAAGATGCAAAGAAATAGAAAGATGAATAAGATTTTACTCGCTTTGTTATTGGTTGCAAACGGTAATGCATATACGCAAACCGCAGCTAAAAACATAAATGAATTTACGTTGGTACAGGCACTTGATTATGCAAAACAGCATTCTGTACAGGTAAAAAATGCCTTGCTGGATATCAAGATACAGAAGGAAGTGAACAGGAACGTAACCTCCGTTGCTTTACCACAACTGAACGGGTCAGGCTCAGTTAATGATTACCTGAATATTCCTGTAACACTTGTTCCTGCCGAATTTACGGGAGGGCCTGCAGGTACTTTTTTTCCGGTAAAATTTGGCACAAAGTGGACTGCCGGCGCAGGTGTAAACTTAAGCCAGTTGCTATTTGACGGGCAGGTTTTTATAGCATTGAAAGCAAGAAATGGCACAATGGAACTCGCCTCAAAAATTGCAGAGATTACTGAGGAAAATATTCGTGCAAATGTGTATAAAATATATTATCAGCTTATTGCCAGTAAAATACAGATTCAATTGCTGGATGCTAACCTGGAAAGGCTTCAAAAACTGCAACGCGATCTGCAGATCATGTACGACAATGGATTTATAGAAAAACTTGATATCGACAAAGTGTCCGTTCAGGTTGCTAATCTAACATCGGAAAAGATTAATGTAGATAACATGATCCTTAACGGTTATTCCGGTTTGAAAACCCTGATTGGTATGCCAATTGCCGACAGCCTGGTTTTAACAGACAGCCTCAGCGATGAACAGATAAAAGACGGTGCCCTGGAAGCCAGCGAATCAAAATATACCGACCGACGCGATTTTCAAATTCTTGAAATTACCAATAAGCTAAATGCACTTAACGTAAGACGTTATAAATTAAGCCAGCTGCCTTCCCTAACCTTTGTAGGAAATTACAGTAAGCAGGCACAACGCAATAAGTTTGATTTTTTTGGTGATGGAAATTGGTTCACTACATCCTATATTGGATTACAATTAAATGTGCCCATTTTTAGAGGATTCTCACTTCGCTCTCAGGTAGAAAAAGCAAAGCTTGAATTAACCAAATCTCAAAACGAAACAGAAGCTTTAAAAATATCAATCGATAGTGATGTAGAAAAAGCAAGAAATACTTACGCTTCGGCTATTGCCAGTATGGACTATCAAAAGAAGAATATGGCATTGGCAGAAAATGTTTACAATCAAACAAAGAAAAAATATGAGATAGGCACGGGCAGTACTACAGAAATTAACACAGCACAGGTAGATCTTAAAGCAGCACAAACAAATTTTGTTACTGCGTTGTATGATGCCGTTATTGCCAAAGTAGATTTTTTAAAAGCAACAGGAAAATTATAAAATACCGAACTAACAAAAAGTAAAATGAAAAAGATAACTCAAATAGTAATCGTGATTGCAGTGGCTGCATTTACAGCTGCCTGTGGAAACAGTGCCAAAGAAGGAAATACGGCATTGGCCGAAAAGAAAGCATCGCTGGAAAAACTTAAAGCCGACAAATTAAAAATTGATGATGACATTGTAAAGCTCCAGGCAGAGATCAGTAAACTTGATCCAAATGCAGATAATACCAGAGTGAAACTCGTGGGTACGTCACCGGTAGGCGTGCAGGATTTTAAACATTACATTGATCTGCAGGGAAAAGTAGATGCTGAAAATATTTCTTATATCTCGCCAAGAGGAATGGGAGGGCAGGTTAAAGCCGTTTATGTAAAACAAGGCCAGCGTGTAAGTAAAGGGCAGCTTTTATTGAAACTGGACGATGCAATTTCGCGTCAGCAGGTAGTTGCTGCACGCCAGCAGCTTGAAGGAATTAAAACACAGCTTAACCTTGCTAAAGATCTGTATAACCGTCAGAAAAATTTATGGGACCAGGGAATAGGAACGCAGGTACAATTGCTTACTGCTAAAACAAACGTAGAAGGTTTGGAAAATCAATTAAGCGCAGCAGGTGAGCAAGTGAAAGTTGCCGTTGAACAATTAAATACTTCTAATGTTTATAGCGATGTAAGTGGAATTGCAGATATCGTGAATATAAAAGTTGGCGAATTGTTTTCGGGTATGACAGCAGCTGGCGCACAAATTAAAATTGTAAATAACAGTAGTCTTAAAGTAGTTACCAATACTCCGGAAAACTATGTAAGCCGATTAAAGGTTGGTACTCCGGTGGTCATTAGTATTCCTGATGTAAATAAAACCATAAACTCTTCCATTTCACTTATTAGCCAGTCTATAGATCTTACTTCAAGAGGGTTTAGTGTGGAAGTGAAAATACCGGCAGATCCCGCTTTAAAACCGAATCAAACAGCCGTAGTAAAGATCCTTGATTACTCCGCACCTGGTGCCGTTGTTATTCCTGTTAATACTGTTCAAAGCGACGAAAAGAACAAATATGTTTTTGTACTGGAAAAGCAGTCTAATGGTAAAAGTGTGGCTAAAAGAAAAGTTATTACTATCGGTGATGTTTATGGTGAATTTGTTGAGATAAAATCTGGTGTTGCCGCAGGAGATGAATTGATTACCGAAGGCTACCAGAATTTGTATGAAGGACAACTGGTTGGTACAGCAGTAAAGTAACTCACTGTAGTGGTTGTACGAAAGCTGATATAGAAATGCTGCATATAGTTGTTGCAGTACAAGTGAGTGACACAACGATGATGAAAATATAACTAACTGATGGTCTCAAAATATTATTTATGCAATTTATAGAAGGAGTTAAAGAAAAATTTAAACAGTTTGGTCCAACCAGCTGGGCAATCGACAACCGTACCGCTATTTACATTATAGCGATCCTCATCTCTGCCTATGGTATTATCAAATTTAATACGATGCCAAAGGAGCAGTTTCCTGATATCGTTGTACCAACCATCAGCGTAACAACCGTGTATGTTGGAAATTCTCCAAAAGATATAGAGAACCTGGTAACAAGGCCCATCGAAAAGCAACTGAAAGGAATCAGTGGCGCAAAAATTAAGAAGATCAACAGTATTTCACAAACCGATTATAGTTTGATAATTGTAGAGTTTGATACAGATGTGAAAACTGAGCTCGCCAAATTGAAAGTGAAAGATGCCATTGATAAAGCACAAACAGACCTGCCGAACGATCTTACCTCACAACCCAATGCGCAGGAATTTGCTTTTAGTGAAATGCCGATTATGTTCGTAAACCTCAGTGGCGATTACGATGGAGTGAAGTTGAAAGGGTATGCGGATAAAATGCAGGATAAAATAGAAGAGCTTTCTGAAATTACCAGAGCAGAAATTGTTGGGGCACCCGAAAGAGAGATTCAAGTTAATGTAGATCCATATAAAATGCAGGCTGCCAGAATAAGTTTCATGGATATTGAAAATGCTATTAGCAGAGAAAATCACGACATCACCGGAGGTTTAATAGAAGTAGGTGATATGAGACGTACCCTGAAAGTGAAAGGTCAATTCACCAGCGCGCTTAACCTGCAAGATATAGTAGTGCGAAGCAGCGCACAGGGAGCTACCGTTTATTTGAAAGATATTGCTCAATTAAAAGACACCATAAAAGAAAAAGACAGCTATGCCCGGCTGGATGGAAAAAACGTTGTCACACTAAATATTGTAAAGCGTTCCGGTGAAAACCTGATTAGTGCGGCCGGCAAAGTAAAGGACATTGTAGAGGCTATGCAAAAAAGCGGCGAGTTGCCAAATGACCTTAAAGTTGTGATGACAGGCGACCAAAGTAAAGCAACTGCAACTTCTTTTAACGACCTTGTAAATACAATTATCATAGGTTTTGTTCTTGTACTTCTGGTCCTCATGTTTTTCATGGGTGTAACCAACGCATTTTTTGTTGCTTTAAGTGTGCCCCTAAGCGTATTCGTTGCCTTTCTCTTCTTACCAATCGCTGATGCCATTGTTGGCACACCGGTAACACTCAACTTCATTGTTTTATTTGCGCTGTTGTTTGGGCTGGGTATTATTGTGGATGATGCAATCGTGGTGATTGAGAACACCCATCGTATTTATAATAATGGAAAGATACCGATTGTACGAAGTGCCAAAGAAGCTGCAGGGGAAGTATTTATTCCCGTACTGGCTGGTACTGCAACAACACTGGCACCTTTCTTTCCATTGTTATTCTGGAAAGGCATTATTGGTAAATTCATGATCTATTTGCCCACGATGCTAATTTTAACTTTAGCAGCATCGCTCATTGTGGCATTTATTTTTAATCCTGTATTTGCGGTAAGTTTCATGAAGCCTGAAGGAAAGGAATTTGAAGAGAAGAAATCATTACTGTTTAAAAAATGGTGGTTCTGGGCAGCAATCATAACAGCATTACTGTTGCATGTAATGGGATCACACGGTTTTGCGAATTTCCTTTTGTTTATGATGATACTTGCTGTGCTTAACAGGTATGTTTTCCGCGGTATTATTCATACTTTTCAAAACAAGATATTACCTGGCTTGATGGCCCGTTATGAAAAGTTATTGCGTTGGATACTGAAAGGTTCCAGGCCTGCGTGGTCGCTGGTTTCATTGTTCATATTATTCCCGATAGCTGTTGTGTTGTTGATGGCAAGGGGAAATAAAAGTACATTCTTCCCAAGCGGTGATCCTAACTTTATCTACGTGTACCTGAAATTACCTCCGGGTACCGATATTAAACGAACAGACAGTATTACCAGCTTGCTGGAGAAAAGAGTGTATAAAGTATTGGAAGCTGAAAAGCCCGGAACGGAAGGAAGCATGGTAGAAAGTATCATTACCAATGTGGCCAACAGTGCCAATAATCCACGGGATAATAATAGAAGTGTGCAACCAAATCTGGGTAGGATACAAGTATCGTTTGTTGAATATGAAAAACGCCATGGTAAAGCAACCAAGCCTTACCTGGACTCAATCAGGGCAAATATGGGCGGTATTCCCGGAGCAAGTATTGAAGTAGCACAGGAAGATGGCGGTCCTCCAACAGATCCTCCGGTGAATGTGGAAATTTCAGGAGATAATTTTGAAGAAATTGCCAAGGTTGCGACTAGCCTTTCCAGTTATCTTGATACAAATCAGATTTACGGTATCGAGAACCTGCGTATGGATGTAGATTTGAACAGTCCTGAGATAACAATTAATGTTGACCGGGAAAAGGCGATGACAGAAGGATTGAGTACAGGCCAGATCGGTTCGGAAATACGTACAGCTGTATTTGGTAAGGAAGTAAGTAAGTTGAAAGATGGTGAAGATGAGTATAAGATACAGTTGCGTTATACAGAACTCTTACGTAACAATATCTCCGACCTGATGAACATGCGTATCACTTTCATGGATATGAATACGATGCGTATTAAATCTGTTCCTATTAGCGCAGTGGCATCCGTAGATTACACCAATACGAGCGGAGCAATTGCAAGAAAGAATGTAAAGCGTACCATACAACTTCAATCGAATGTGCTGGATCCTACATTAACCGGGCAGGTAAACAAGGAACTTGGTGGTAAAATTGCCGACTTTAAAGCGAAGAGCAGGATTCCCGATAATGTTACCATCAAACAATCCGGGCAGGGTGAGCAGGAAACAGAGAACATAGTTTTCCTGGGTACTGCCTTGGCTATTGCATTAGGATTGATATTCCTGATTCTGGTGCTGCAGTTTAATTCATTAAGCAAATCAGTTATTGTGCTTACGGAAATTTTCTTCTCAATAATTGGTGTGTTGCTTGGATATGCATTAACAGGAATGACAATCGCTACCATCATGTTGGGTGTTGGTATAATAGGATTGGCAGGTATCGTAATTAAAAACGGTATCCTGTTGATAGAGTTTACTGATGAACTTCGTGGAAGAGGCTTAAAAACAAGGGAAGCAGCCATACAGGCAGGTAAGATCCGTATTATACCTGTAATGTTAACTGCCATTGCTACCATGCTGGGATTATTCCCACTTGCAGTAGGATTTAATATCAATTTCGTTTCCTTGTTTCAGCACCTCAACCCACATATTTTTTTTGGTGGTGATAGTGTTGTTTTCTGGGGACCGCTTAGCTGGACGATCATATTTGGATTGATCTTCGCATTTTTCCTTACACTCATCATGGTGCCAAGTATGTACATCATTTCTGAAAGATTGAGAAGGCCGATGTCGAAATTTTATGGCACCAAGTATATCGCGGTACTTGCAATTTTTATCGGGCCATTCTTCTTCATATTTGTAGGGCTTATGTATCTTGTAAAAAGATTACAGGGCAAAAAAGTTTGGAATGGAACGTTAAAAGAAAAAATAGTTTAATTATTTAACAATATTGAATTGAAGGAAGGCTGTCTTAAAAAGGCAGCCTTTTTTTCGGCGTGTGGAGCACGCACGGAGGCGTTAGATGGAACATTAAAAGAAAAAAGAGTATAAATACTAATTGATATAAATGGAAGGGGTTGTCTTTAAAAGACGGTCCTTTTTTAGTTACTAAATAACTTTACTTATAAAGTTGTTGAATAGGGTTTCAGATAATCTGTTGCAAGTAAGTGAACTTTTTTAATTAACTATTCGTTAATGTTCTTATGAAAAAGCTCATCCTTATATTCTTTATGGCGTTGCTTTCGAAGGAAGCAATTTGCCAAACCGCGGAAGTCGTTGACTTTAATACCAAACGTAATAAGATATCCAAAACAGGATTTATTGTTTTGGGTAGTTGGGCTGCGGCTAATATGGTTTATGGAGGCATTGCCTCATCGGGAGCCAGTGGTTCTAATAAATATTTTAATCAGATGAATATTATGTGGGGCGGAGTTAATCTTGGACTGGCCGTGATGGGATACCTTGGTTTCAAAAGAGAGGGAGCGCTCAGTTATGAAAAATCATTAAGAAAACAAACCAATCTGGAAAAAACTTTCCTCTTCAACGCAGGTTTAGATCTAACCTATATTGCCGCTGGCTTATACCTTCGCGAAAGAAGTGGCAATGTGGTAAAAAACGCAGATAAATTTAAAGGCTACGGTGAATCCGTTATTTTACAAGGTGGCGGATTATTAATTTTTGATGCTATTATGTACACCCTGCATAACACCCATGGAAAGCAGCTATATAAATTAGCTGAAAAGATGCAACTTACTTCAACAGGTTCGGGTATTGGGATAATAGTGAAATTATAATATTGAAATTATTATTGCCCGACTAAAACATTTATCCGGATACAGGGCTTTCTGTCCGTGAGTTCTAACCCCACTCACCCTTGGAGAGGGGATGTTATTGGGGTGAAGCCAGGCAAATATTTTTAACAGCATTTATCAGGTAACAGCGTATCGAAATAAAAAAAATGCTGCAAAATTTTGCAGCATTTTTAAGTTCATTAAGTTTTTTTTATTTCCTGTTTCCGTCAGTATCTAACTCCACAATTTCATATCCCATTTTTTCCAGTCCGGGAAGTATTTTCGCTTTATCACCCACCAGAAGAATATTCATCTTATCAGTATTTATCCATTTTTTTGCTAGTGCATCAATCTCAGGTTTGCTGATATTTTTTAGAATCTCATTTTGCGTATCTACAAAATTACCTGGTAGATTGTATTCGAGAATCCTGCCAATAAAGCCGGCTTTTTGATTACCTGTTTCATATAATAATGCATCACGTTGCCCAAGTGCACTCTTCATAAATGTAATTTCGTCTGCGGTAATACCATTGGCAGTATAATTTTTAATTTCTCTCATTACCTCTGAAAGTGCACTATCGGTAGCGTCTGCACGAATACCAGAACTAAATGTGTATGAGCCGGTATATTTATCTCCTGAAAAACTTGCCCTGGCTCCATATGTCCAGCCTTTATCTTCTCTCAAATTAATATTTAACCGGCTGTTGAAATTTGCTCCTAATACATAATTCATCAGGTCTGCACGATAATATTCTCCCGTTGCATCGTACAAAAGATCTGTAACCATTCCCACGCGGAATTCAGTTTGAGCAGCTTTAGGAACATCTACCAGGTAAATAGTTGTTTTATTTATTGATGGAGCAGCTGGCATTTTTAAAAAGCTTATTTTTTTATTTGGAAGCTTATTAAGGAATGCTAGTTTTGGAACAATTTCACTTTCCTTCAAATCGCCCACAACTACAACTTTTGCATTCTGGGAAGTGAAATAGTTGTCGTAATAATGCTGTACATCTATTATTGATAAATTCCTGATAGTATTTTCTGTGCCGTTGTCACTCAACCCAAGAACATTATCACCGCCATAATTTAACTTACGATACACAATATTGGCAATGCTGGCAGGTTGTGATTTTCTTTGTTTAAATCCTTCTAAAGATTGTTTTTGAATACGTGAAAAGGCATTCTCTGTGAAACTCGGTTGAAGCATTCTTTCTTCTAACAACAAGAGCGTTTTATCAAGGTTCTTTTTTAAACACTGCACAGTAAACGTCATGCCATCAAAGTTGTTACTCACGGAAATCGTACTGCCTAATTTTTGTAACTCTACTGCCATTTGTTCTGCCGTATAATTTTTAGTATCTTCAGAAAGCATGCTGGCTGTAAAATCTGCCAGGCCGATCTTGCTGGTATCAGCAGCCTGCGCCAGGTGACCACCAGGAATAGTAATGGAGATAGTGGCTGTAGGCAGTTCTTTATTTTCCGCCCCAATCATTTTTATACCGTTCGGTAGTTCTTTCTTCCAGAAATCAGGAACTTTAATCACTGGGTTGGCACCTGTTCCAGGCATGCTTGCTCTGGCAAAATTATCTTTTGCCTTTACATATTTTAAACCGGCATAACCATAATCCGGTCTGTTATATTGGGAAGAATCTATTTTGTAATTATCTGGTTTGGCGGGTTCATTATTGCCAGATTTTGTTAGTACGCTTAAGGTTACGCAACCTTTGTTTTTAATGTAAGTATTGTAAACGCGTAAAACATCTGCTTTAGTTACTTTAAGGTAAATGTCCAGCACTTTACCGATCATATTAGGATTTCCAGTAAATGTTTGAAAAGCGGCAAGTTGAGAAACTTTACCTGATACACTCTGCAATCCATTAATATATTGGGCTTCTATACTGCCTTTAAATTTGGCAATATCTTCATCCGTAACACCGCGTTTTTCAAACGTTTCCAATGCAGCATTAAATGAACTATCCATAAATGCCAGTGATTTTCCCGGCAATGGGCTTAATTGAATAATGAATTCTCCGGTAAGCTCACTCATACGGCTAAACGCATTTGCCTGCAGCGCTTTTTGCGATTTTACCAATTCCTGATACAAGATAGAATTCTTTCCCTGGCCAATGATTTGTGCCAGGCAAGATAATGCACCCATGTCTTTGTTATAGTTAGGAACAGTTGGATACGTTTTTGTTAATTGCGGTATCCTTGCATAATTATCTACATAGGAAACGTAACGGTCTGTAGTAAGCGCAACCGGAGGCAAAACAGTTTTCGTAACTTCTGGCCCGCGGGGAATACTACCAAAATATTTTTCAACCAATTTAATTGCTTCCGCAGGTTTCAAGTCGCCTCCAATAGTAATGGTGGCATTGTTTGGACCATACCAGCGAAGAAAGAAATTTTTCAGATCCTGTACATCAACACGGTTCAGGTCTTCTACATATCCAATGGTTAACCAGCTATAAGGATGGCCATAAGGATAAAGATTCTTGCTGGTATATTCATTCGCAAGTCCGTAGGGACGATTGTCGTAATTCTGTCCACGTTCGTTCTTTACCGTACTTCTCTGTACTTCAAATTTCTGCTGGGTAACTGCATCCAGTAGAAATCCCATACGATCAGATTCCAACCACAACATTTTTTCCAATTGATTATTGGGAACTGTTTCATAATAATTTGTCCTGTCCAGATTGGTACTACCATTTAAAGTTCCACCGGCAGCAGTTATTATCTTAAAATGCTGTTCATCGCCAACATGATCACTTCCCTGAAACATCATGTGTTCAAAAAAATGTGCAAATCCACTTTTGCCGATTTCTTCTCTTGCGCTGCCAACATGGTAAGTAACATCTACATGAACGATGGGATCGCTATGATCTTCATGTAACACCACGGTTAAGCCGTTAGGCAATACATATTTTTCATAAGGAATGATGATCTCATTTCCTTTTTTCTCAACTTTTTCTACCAGCTTTGTCTGACCAAAACCATACAGGCTTCCCAGCAGCGTAAAAGCCGAAACGATGTAGTATTTTTTCATGTTATTGATTTGAACCCCAAATAAACTAAAAAAATGGCGCTTTGGAACACCTCTTATCATTTATTACTACTTCTTATCTCTAATTATTTTTAATTTTAGTAAAATTTTAGAAAATGAGAACAAACCATGAAATTGATTACAAGATCTACGGCGAAGAGTTACAGTTTGTAGAAATAGAATTGGATCCACAGGAAACCGCTGTTGCAGAGAGTGGCGCTTTTATGATGATGGATAATGGAATAGAAATGCAAACTATTTTTGGAGATGGCAGCCAGCAACAAACCAGTGGATTGCTGGGTAAAATTTTTAGTGCCGGGAAGCGATTATTGGTGGGCGAGAGTTTATTTATGACGGCTTTTACAAATACCAGTCATGGAAAAAAGCGGGTAAGTTTTGCAGCGCCCTACACGGGTAAAATAATTGCCTTCGATCTGCAGCAATTAGGTGGAAAAATCATTGCTCAAAAAGATGCATTTCTTTGTGCAGCCAAAGGTGTAAGTATTGGTATAGAATTCCAGAAAAGGCTGGGTACCGGTATTTTTGGTGGGGAAGGTTTCATCATGGAAAAACTGGAAGGAGATGGCCTTGCGTTTGCACATGCAGGCGGTTATGTGATTGAACGTGAACTGCAACCAGGCGAAATTTTGAAAGTAGATACAGGTTGCGTTGTTGCTTATACAGCAGGTGTAGATTTTGATATAGAATTTATCAGTGGAATAAAGAATTGGATGTTTGGCGGGGAAGGTTTGTTCTTTGCAAAACTTCAGGGCCCGGGAAAAGTTTGGTTGCAATCATTGCCTATCAGCCGCCTGGCAGGTAGGATCATGCAGTATGGAACTTATAATAGAAAAGAAGAAGGAAGTATTTTAGGTGGACTCGGTAACTTACTTGATGGTCGGCAATAATCGTTTTGCTGAATTAATAAAAAATGGCCGGTGATGAGACCGGCCATATTTATTAGTTCTTTTAAATGTATTAATCTCTGCCGGAAATTTTTCCCAGCAAGCGCAGTATTTCAATGTATAGCCAAACGATGGTTACCATCAAGCCAAATGCGCCATACCATTCCATGTATTTTGGAGCACCCATTTCTGTTCCTTTTTCTATCATATCGAAATCCAATATCAGGTTAAGTGCGGCTATGGTAACTACGAAAAGAGAGAATAATATTCCAAATACGCTGCCCTCGTGAAGAAAAGGCATGTTATCGAACCCAAACATCCGAAGCACAAATACAAGTACATAAAATATAGCAATACCAACTGTTGCTGTAATTATCACTGATTTAAATTTTTCAGTCGCTTTAATTATTTTGAAGCTATATAACAGGTACATAGCGATAGCAACACCAAAAGTTAGCCCAACTGCATTAATCACGATATTAGGTGCCTTTTCTCCAAATGCACCGTTATACATCGCCGATATGGCACCGACAAACAAACCTTCCAGTAAAGCGTATAATGGAGCAAGGTAAGGCGCCCATTCTTTCTTGAAACTAATAACGATTGCCACTACCAGGCCACCAATAGCACCAGTTAATATAAGCGGCATCACATTTCCACCTTCTGCAAATTCTTTCCAGGAATAAAATGATGTACCTAAAACCATCAGGAATAGGAAGCCAAATTTATTCAACGTTCCTTTTAAGGTCATTGCATTTTCATTCAGCAAAACATCGCTAATCACCGTGCTGGTAAATTTTTTCTCTGAAAGTGCAGGGTTACCAGATTTTAAAAAAGCCATATATGATAATTTAAGCTATAAAAGTATAAAATTATTGGTTACCTGAAGCGGTAAATTTGTTAAGGTTCAATACCTGGATATCGGCTTACCTGCTCAAAATTATAATCGTCTCGGCTTTTTAATTCTTTAATAAAATTGTGCAAAGCTGAAGAGTCATCCTTTTTTATGTAAATCTGGTCGTGCGCCAATAAAACCAGGTGATCAGTTGTCTTTGTACGGTTTTTAGCAAATGCACTATCAATCTCATTCAACATTTCCAGGGCAGTTTGCACCAGCGACTGTTTTTCATTGAAGTGCCACTCAAGGTCCCAACCGAGTACTTTATAACCCTTTTTGTACAAGCTGTCTGCTGCAATCATGCTGCTTTTAATATCTGTGCAGTTTATACTATCGGTACGCCATATATTTCTCCCCGGAGTACGTACAATATTAGATTTTAAATGTAGGCTATCCGCACAGCGGGCAAAATCATCCACTACACTATCGGCTGATGCATAGAACTTATTGAACCTGTTTTCAAAAGCGTGTGTATAACTATGATTGGCTATCTCAAACCAGCCACTGTGGCTCACACTATCATAAATATCTGTCTGAAGTTTACTACCATACACATGTTCGCCAATTACAAAAAGAGTAACAGGAATTTCTTCCTGTTCAATGATGTTCTTCACATTTTTTGTGCCTTTGTTGGGGCCATCATCAAAAGTGAGGTAAATGGTTTTTTTCTTTTTTTTCTTTTTTTCGGGCTGAACGGTTACCGTTGTTGTTAATACAACCGTATCTGTTTTTACAGCGGGAGGCTTAAAAACTGTGAATGATTTTTTTGTTTCGAAAAAGTAAATTGAAGAGAAAGCTACTGTAAGTACAGTTGTTTTGAAGATGACGGAACTTGTAAAGTCGCCACCGGAATCGGGGTCCATGATGTAGTTGGTTTAGAGCATGAAGATAATATGTTGACGAGGTCATTTCCTACTATATAATTGTTAATTAATTTAAAAATTGTTTCTTTTTTAAGAGGAGACCTAAAGTCCAAATATCAGGGTCAATAAATCTTAAGAAATGGAAGCGCTGTAGAAATTTGAAAATTCCATTTTACCCGTTTCCAAATTGCCTTATCTCCGTTAACTTTGCCGCATGGAGCAATTGATATCTCAGATAAATTTATATAAAAGCGAAATGGAGGCAGTGAAGGCTGCGGATAAAGAAGCGCTGGAAAATTTCCGGATAAAATATCTCGGTACCAAGGGCCTGGTGAAAACGATCATGGGAGAAATGAAACATGTGGCGGTTGATAAAAAGAAAGAGGCTGGGCAGCTCCTGAATGAATTTAAGTTGTATGCAGAAAGCCTGTACGGTAACCTCGCATTGGCTTTTGAAGGGGATAAACAGGAATCAGGCAACGGAATAGATCTCAGCCTTCCCGGCAATCCGTTGCCACTCGGCTCCAGGCATCCTATCAGTATAGTACAAAATAAGATCATTGCTATATTTCACCGTTTGGGTTTTTCAGTTGCTGAAGGTCCGGAAATAGAAGACGATCAGCATAATTTTAATGCATTGAATATGCCGGAGAATCATCCTGCCAGGGATATGCAGGATACATTTTATATTTCTCAAAATCCAGACTGGCTCTTGCGTACCCATACCAGCAGCGTGCAGATACGCGAGATGGAAAAAGGCGTATTGCCTTTGCGTATTATTTGTCCGGGCAGGGTTTACCGCAACGAAACGATCAGCGCAAGGGCACATTGTTTTTTTAACCAGGTTGAAGGATTGTATATAGCAGAAAATGTTTCTTTTGCCGATCTTAAACAAACATTATACTTTTTTGTACAGGAAATGTTTGGTGATAAAGTGAAAATCAGATTCAGGCCTTCTTATTTCCCCTTTACAGAACCAAGTGCAGAAATGGACATCAGTTGCCTGATTTGTGGTGGCGAAGGCTGTAACGTTTGTAAAAAAACAGGCTGGGTGGAAATTCTTGGCTGCGGAATGGTACATCCCAAAGTGCTCGAAAATTGTAATATTGATGGTAATAAATATACCGGATTTGCTTTTGGAATGGGTATTGAAAGAATTACAATGCTTAATTATCAGGTAAAGGATCTTCGTCTTTTTAGTGAAAATGACCTGCGTTTTTTAAAACAATTCAGCACAGCTTTATAGCGTTTGTTTTTATTATTAATAATTGATATATCAGCAGTAGAAATACTGCTTTTTTATTTTAAGAGAATTATTTTTTCAACTCTTTGGCATCATAATTGAAAACTCACCATCAATTAACATTAACAAACCATGATGAAGAAATTTAAGGTTATAGCAGCATTGTCGCTTGTACTTGTTTTTTTGGCTTCCTGCTCCACTTCAAAAGAGGCACGAACATTTAAAAAATCAATAGATGGTAACTGGCAGTTGCAAACAGTAGTTTCTGAAGGCATCATGGGCAAAGTGAAGGCGCGAATATTTAATGAAGAAGATTTTAATTGTTTTGTTGGAAGTACCTGGAGTTTTAATAAACGGAATAATTTGGGTAGCTATACTATCAGTACAAATGGGGCAGAATGTGTTGCAGTAAAAAGGGATATCCGTTGGTCAGTGTATGAAGCTGCTGGCGAGCCAAAGTTGTTTCAATTTAAAAGACTTGATAGTAAATTAAAAGAGATAGATGAAAACAGTGCCGGCTTTAGGTTTACCATAGTTCAGTTAAATGATAATGCGATGCAGTTAAAATCAGATATCACGTTTGAAGGTAAACCTGCTTCATTCATTTACAATTTTGTAAGGATTTAAATTAAAATTTTTTTGTATGAAAAATGTATTAGCAAACGTTACGTTGTTTGCAGCGTCGTTGATGATTATGACAAGTGGATGTAACACAATAAAAAGAACCAGCCATCAGGACAAGGGTGTAGTAGTAGGAGCCACTAGTGGAGCCGTAATTGGAGGGATACTCGGAAATAATGTGGGGAGTGGAAATAATACAGCACTTGGTGCCATCATAGGTGCAGCTGTAGGTGGTGTAGCAGGGGGAATTATTGGAAATAAAATGGATCGCCAGGCAGAGAAAATACAAAAAGAAATTCCTGGTGCAAAAGTGGAAAGGATTGGAGAAGGTATTGATGTAACGTTTGATGAAAATAATCCTGATGGTTCAAAAGCTGGGGTATATTTTGAAACTAATAAATTCGACATCAGCTCCAACTCAAAACTAGCTTTGGATAAACTGCAGAAAATTTTTGCAGAATATCCTGAAACAAACATTTTGGTTGAAGGACATACAGATGATGTTGGAACAGATGCTTATAATTTAACTCTTTCAGAAAAAAGAGCGGTAGCAGTTAGTAGTTATTTAAAGCAGGCCGGCGTCTCTTCGTCTAGAATCATTACAAAATATTACGGAGAATCACAACCTAAAGTAGCCAATGATTCAGACGCTAACAGGGCAATGAACAGGCGGGTGCAGTTTGTGATAACAGCTAATGAGAAAATGAAGGCTGAAGCAAAAAAAGAAGCTGAGAAACAATAAAGAATAACACAACCCCTATTATATATAAGAATAACTGCTGTGCGCCGGTTAATTTTTTAGGATGAAATTCATGCTAAAAAAGAAAATCAGGAAATCGCACAGCAGTTTTTTATTTTTGTAATATGATAAAAAATATCTGCGTGGCTGGTGCCGGCACCATGGGAAGTGGAATTGCATTGGCAGCCGCACAAAATGATTTCCGGGTTGTGCTGTTTGATACCAATGAAGCTGTATTGGAAAAAGCCCGTAACAGTATCAATAAAAGCCTTGATTTTTTACTGGATAAACAAAAGATAACCCTTTCAATAAAAGAATTAATCCTAAGTAATATCCATCTTACATCAAATATCAATGATTGTATTGCTGACCTGGTAATTGAAGCCATCATTGAAAAAGAGGATGCCAAAATAAACCTTTTCACACAGCTTGCCGCCATCAATACCAGTACATGCATCTTCGCAAGTAACACCTCTTCTCTTTCCATTAATTCGTTACAAAAAAGAATTGCTCATCCATCACGTGTGGCAGGGATGCATTTTTTTAATCCTGCAAATATTATGAAACTTGTAGAAGTGGTGAAAGCCGCTGATACCAGCGATGAAGTGGCTGATACGTTAATGGATACCTGCCGAAAACTGAACAAAACTCCCGTGCTTTGTATTGACGCCCCCGGCTTTATCGTAAACCGTGTTGCCCGTCATTATTACCTCGAAGCAATGCACCTGGTAGAGGGCGGCATGGCAACAATAGAATCTGTAGATGAATTGATGGAATCATCCGGATTTAAAATGGGCCCTTTTAAATTAATGGACCTGATAGGTATGGATATCAACCTCGCCGTATCAAAATCATTATATGAAGCCTTTGATCATGCACAACGGTTTAAACCATCTCCGCTGCAGGAAAAGAAAGTGCAGCAGGGAGAGCTTGGCAAAAAAACAGGAAAAGGATTTTATCAATATTAATATTTTCAACAGTAAAATAACAGCATGATCCTAGTTACCGGTGGTGCAGGTTTGGTAGGTAAAGAACTGGTTGCGCAGTTACTTGCAAAAGGAAAATCAGTTAAGGCGATATACAATAAAACAAGTATCACCGGATTTAACAATATCAATCTGCAGCAGGTGCCTTGCGATGTGCTGGATGTTGCAGGCCTGGAAGAAGTGATGGAAGGTGTTACGGAAGTTTATCATTGTGCGGGTGTAGTTGCTTTTACTTCCAAAGATGCAGCAAAGTTATTCAAGGTAAATGTAGAAGGCACTGCCAATATTGTAAATGCTGCGCTACATGCAGGCGTGAGGAAATTGGTTCATATTAGTTCTATCGCTGCACTTGGAAGGCCGCTCAATATTAAGGATTTAACTGATGAAACGATGCCGTGGACTGAAGCTGCCAACAACAGCCGTTATGGACATAGCAAATATCTTGGCGAACTGGAAGTTTGGAGAGGAATCGCAGAAGGTTTGCCTGCAGTGATTGTAAACCCTTCGCTAATATTAGGAGCCGGCAACTGGGATACGGGATCCACTGAAATTTTTAAATCCGTTTACAAAGAATTGCCCTGGTACACAGAAGGAGTAACAGGATTTGTTGATGTGCATGATGTGGCTACTGCAATGATATTATTGATGGAATCGGATATTGTTTCCCAACGGTATGTAGTAAGCGCAGAAAATGCTAGTTTTAAAGACGTGTTTAATAGCATCGCAGAAAATTTTAATAAAAAACCGCCAAACAGAAAAGTTACACCGCTTCTTGCAGCGATTGTTTGGAGGCTGGAATATATTAAGAGTAAAATTACCGGCAAAGTACCGCTCATAACTAGAGAAACTGCTGCCAGCGCACTCTCCGTGCAATATTTTAACAATAAGAAATTGTTGAAAGATCTTCCGGATTTTAATTACAGGCCATTGCATGAAACGATTAGCAATACCTGTAAAGCTTTATTGCAACAAAAGCTTAACAATCAATAATGTATTTTCGTATCAGTAAAATGATTAATCTTAAATATTGTAAACAAGTATGAGAAATATTTTTTTAGTATTACTGATATCAATTTTTTCTAACAATTCGTTTTCACAACAAGCTAGTTTTGTTATCTCCGGAAAAGTGATCAATGCTGCAACCAAAGCGCCTTTGCAAGGTGCATCAGTATTTGCAGAAAATACAACATTAGGCACCGCAACTGATGCAGAAGGGAATTTTAAATTATACTTGCCTAATGGTGGATATGAATTGGTTGTAACATTTACAGGCTATAATACTGAAACTAAAAGAATTAACGCCGCAGATGCAACCGATAAAAACCTGGTGTTGGAATTAAATCAGAAGGAAAAGGAAATGCAGGCTGTTTCTGTGGTTGCTACGGGCGAAGTAAAAGATGGGTGGAATAAGTACGGTATATTCTTTTTTGAACAGTTCATTGGTAAAACTGCAAATAGTTCAGGTTGTACAATTAAGAACAAAGAAGATCTTAAATTCTTTTTTTCCAAAAAGAGGAACAGGTTAAAAGTAATGTCGGCCGAGCCTTTGATAATAGAGAATAACGCTTTGGGGTACACGATAAAATATGCGCTTGATTCTTTTATTCATGAATATGCATCGCAGGTTAGTGTTTACACCGGCAATCCGCTGTTTGAAGAAATGACCACAACAGATCCTGCACAACAGGCGCTGTGGGTAAAAGCAAGGCATCAGGCCTATAAAGGTTCGGTTTTGCATTTTATGAGAAGTGTATATAACCAACAATTAAAGGAGGAGGGTTTTGAAGTGCAATTTGTGATCAGTGTAAACGGAGGAGATTCTGCCTTAAAATTAAAAAACTATTACAGTGCTTTAAATTATAAAAAAGACGATAGCCTGCAAACCGTAGAAATAAGGCCAAACCAAAATGAAGTGGGTGTACTTTACATGAATGAGAAGCCTGCTCCTGCCTATTTTACAGATAATGAAAAAGGGCCAGTTGATTTTCAATTTTCGGTTTTAAGTTTCCTGCCGCATCATGCTATTACAATTGAACAGAATGGTTATTTCTTTGAGCAAAATGAAATTACCACTAATGAATATTGGACATGGGAAAGAATAGCGGACCTGGTGCCTTATGACTATGTTCCCAACTAACAGAGATCAGGAAATAATTTGAGGGAGGAAATTATTAATGAAACACATCCGGTGAATATCTGCCAGATATTCACCGGATAAGAAATGATTTTGAAATATTATTCAGCAGTTATTTTGGTGGGATTATTTCTTCATTACTTTATCCCATAATTCCGGTATCCTTTTTACCCAAACAAGTTCTTTTTGTTTTTCTCTTGCATCCTGCACCGGTGATCCAAAGTAAGCTTTATTACCTTTTAGGTCGCCACCAACACCACTCTGTGCCATGATCACAGCATTTTCTCCGATGGTAAGTGTTTTACTTACACCAACCTGTCCCCATAGTATTACACCATCCTGCAAAGTAACAACACCTGCAATACCAACCTGTGCTGCTATCAAACAGTTTTTACCAATTACTGTATCATGCCCGATATGTATCATATTGTCCATCTTTGTGCCTTTACCGATAACGGTATCGTGGCTTACGCCCCTGTCGATGGTGCAACCGGATCCGATCTCCACATCATCTTCAATAATCACTCTTCCGCAATCAGGCATTTTTTTGTACCAAACTTCACGGTCTTTTTTACTGTTATAATAAAACGAACTGCCCCCGATTACTGTACCTGGTTGTATAATCACATTATTACCAATTATACAATGATCCATAATAGTTACATTAGGATGAATAACACAGTTTTTTCCGATGCTTACATGATTGCCAACAAATGTATTGGGATAAACAAAACTTCTTTCACCAATTGTTGCACTATCGCTTATCGTTTTTGTGCAGGGTTCAAAAGGCCGGAAATGATTTACGATTTTACAATAAGCATCAAAAGGATTATCCACCACAAGCAATGCTTTCCCTTCCGGTACTGTTGCTTCTTTATTAATGATAATAAAACTTGCGGCACTGTTGATACACTTGTCGTAATATTTTGGATGATCTACAAATACCAGATCGCCCTTTTCAACTTTGTGTATTTCATTTATTCCGGTAGCCTGGTTATCGGCATCACCCATTAGTTTTGCACCTATAAATTCAGCTATCCATTTTACAGCTACGGGAGAAGGAAATTGCATGCGTTGTTATTTGTGTAAAGGTAGTATTCGTTTGCTTTTACTGCTGTTTGGGAAAAATATTTCTTTATTCCTGCGTTTTTGAAAATTATTTCCAAGAATATTTCGGGTTAGTTTTTTAGCTCGTTTCTGTTTTAAGATCCAATAATTTACGAAGTATTTTTTTTTAACCGTACGTGTCATAAAAAAATAAAATCGCTGAAATACCTGTTAAATCAGTGCTTTCAATCGAATCTATTTTTGCTGATAAGTTTTTTATTTTTACTTAATTCGGTTTAACCACAAGATGTCTTTCAAAAATAACAAGCCCTTATCCACAGCATAAAAAAAAATGTGAATAAAATAGTTGTAAATATTTTTTTAGTTAGCAAAAATTATTTTTAATATTGTGATAGGGATTGTATCCCTGTACTTACTAACCCACCCATATAATAAAGCCTGGCTCCAAAATGTCGGGCTTTTTTAATGAGCAAAAGTTGATGATTTTATTTTTCAAAAGAGAAAATCAGTTCATCTGTCAGGTCATTTTACTTTCTGCAACAACACAATAATAAATTACCTTGCAGCTAAATAATCAATGTATGTTAAAATCAATGACGGGTTTTGGAAGGGCAGAACAAACAGTAGGTGATAAAACATTCCTGGTGGAAATAAAATCTCTTAACGGAAAGCAATTTGAATTGCAGTTGAAACTACCCCCATTGTTAAGGCCTTACGAATTTGAGATAAGAAATATTCTGCAGGAGCATCTTGTTCGCGGAACAATTGATTGCTATGTAAACATAAAACAAAACGGTACTTCAAAACCTGTAACTATCAATACAGAATTGATAAAAGCTTATTACAACCAGATACAAAAACTTGCAGGCGAGTTAAACATTGATACTAATTCTGTTTTAAGTGCACTGTTACGGCTACCCGAAATAGTTAGTCCAACTAATGAGATCCTCAATGAAGGCGATTATAAAGAATTTAGTACTGTGCTGATTGCTGCTTTAAAAGAATTAAATCTGCATCGCGAAGAAGAAGGCAATTCTCTGGAGAAAGACCTTATTAAGAGAATCTCAATGATAAAGGAGCAGGAAGAATCAATTTTAACGCTGGAGCCAAACCGTAGAAAAAGGATACAAGACGAAATTCACCAGTTGCTTAATGAACATGTGGGCAAAGAAAATATCGATAATAACAGGATGGAGCAGGAACTGATCTATTATATGGAGAAGATAGATATTCATGAAGAGCAGATCCGTCTACGCCAGCATTGCGAATATTTTGCAGAAGTTATGAATGGTTCCGATATAGGAAAAGGTAAAAAGCTTTCTTTCATATTACAGGAAATTGGCCGCGAAATTAATACCACCGGCAGCAAAGCATATGATGCTGATATTCAAAAGTGTGTGGTAAAAATGAAAGATGAGCTGGAAAAAGCCAAAGAGCAAGTGCTGAATGTGTTGTAATGAAATATGCCAACTGCTAATATGCAATATATTTAAAGTATGATTCCCCGTTCAATCAGTAAATTTTACTTTCTTCCTTTAATTCTTCTGCTGTCATTGCTGTCAGTTTCGTGCCGGCACATCGATGTATTTGAAAAAAATGTGCCCATTCCCAGGTACAAATGGGATTATAATTTTAAAGCAACCGGCGACTTTGTCATCACAGATACCTTGTCTTCTTATAATATATATATTGTATTAAGACATACCGATGCTTATAAATACAATAATATTTGGCTCAATGTTGGCTTACAAGGTCCAGGAGATTCGATGTTTTACCAAAAAGTAAAATTAGATTTGGGTACCGATGCCACTGGCTGGGAAGGAACAGGCATGAACGATATATGGGAAGTAAGGAAAATTATCAGTGGACTGCCTAGGAGATTTAAAAAAATGGGTAAATATAATTTTAGTATCAGCCAGGTTATGCGTGATAACCCACTATCGGACGTTATGAGTATTGGGCTGAGAGTGGTGAAGTTGTAACAATTTGTAGTTAAGGAAATTTAACAATACGAATATACTCGCTGTCTAAATATTAACGTTAATAAAAACATTTCTTTATTTTAAAGGTCTTTTGCCGGATTTATGAAGGTTAATATATCTTTACGGCGTTTTTGAAGCCTACACCATAAAAACTTTACACGTGACTCGTACATTTCTTTTTGTTTTATTATTAATTGCCACAACTCTTTCTGCTACAGCACAGCAATCAGAAAGTTATGTGCAACAAGGAGAGTTTGGTATTACCTTGGGCGCAGCTCATTATTTTGGAGACCTCAATACCAGGGCCGCATTAAACAGGCCCAAGCCTGCGGTTGGTGCATTTTTCAGAAAACAATTTGGTAACTATGTAGGCCTTAGGGTAGCAGCGCATTATGCTCAGGTAGGTTATAGCGATACATATAGCAAAAATGAGTATCAAAAAACAAGGAACCTTAGCTTTAATTCTAATATTTTCGAACTAGGTGTTCAGGGAGATTTTAATTTCTTCAAATATATTCCAAACGATCCCTTTCATAATTTTACGCCCTATGTAACATTAGGAGTTGGTGTTTTTACTTATGATCCTTTTGCCTATCTGGATGGAGAGAAATACTTTTTACGACCATTGGGTACAGAAGGTCAAACCGCTGGTATCGGTAAAGAATATGGTACGATGGCTTTGTGCATACCATTTGGTGTAGGTATTAAATATAGCATCAATAATAAAGTTAACCTCTCATTTGAGATAACACAGCGATTTACAACTACTGATTACTTAGATGACGTAAGCACGACCTATGCTCCGGCATCTGCATTTCCTCCAGGTCCGAATGGCCCTTCCGTTGCTTTTCTTTTGCAAGACAGATCGTACGAAACAAGGCCCGATGATCCACTTGGTTCGCATCTTGGTGCACAACGGGGTTGGAGTAAACAAAAAGACCAATATGTAATTGCTGAAATCGGTATCTCTTTTAATATTGGGAATTACCGTTGCCCAAGTGCCAATTGATTTTGCTCACTTCATATTAACTTACTTATTACCCTGCCCAGAAAGCAGGGTAATTCATTTTTTTCATATTTGCAGCCATATAAAACACATCACTTATTAGGTTAATAATGAATGTGGGTGTATTGCTAAATTTTATTACTTTTGCAGCCCAAATTCAGGCCCTGTGCCTGACTGCTCATTTTTTTACTCATGAACTTAAAAGAAACAATAGATTCGGAAAAGCTGCCAAAACACATTGCCATTATTATGGATGGAAATGGCAGATGGGCACAGGAGAAAGGAGAAGATCGCCTTTTTGGGCATTTGCACGGCGTTGAAAGTGTTAGAGATATTGTTGAAGCTGCTGCAGAATTGGGAATTGGATACCTTACCCTTTACGCATTTAGCACCGAAAATTGGGATAGGCCGGAAGAAGAAGTGAGTGGTTTGATGGAGTTGCTGGTTGATACCATTAAAAAGGAAGTTCCCACACTCAATAAAAATAATATTAAACTTCATGTAATAGGCGCCACGGATATGTTGCCCGAATTTGCCCGCCAGGAACTGGCTGATGCCATCAATGAAACCGGCACCAATACAGGCCTCAATTTAATAATGGCATTAAGCTACAGCAGTCGCTGGGAATTGGTGAATGCCGTGAAAAGTATTGCGCAGGAAGTAAAGGGAGGGAAAATTGAACCTGCAGACATCACGCAGGAGGTTCTCCAAAACCACCTTACAACAAAAAATTTCCCTGATCCCGAATTAATGATCCGAACCAGCGGTGAATTCCGTATCAGTAATTTTCTGTTATATCAACTGGCGTATTCCGAATTATATTTCACCAATACACGTTGGCCGGATTTTCGTAAGGAAAATTTATACGAGGCTATACTGGATTTTCAACACAGAGAGCGGCGTTTTGGAAAAACAGGTGCTCAAATAAAGAATGTGGAGGCACCAAACACAGGTGTTTGAATATAATTATGAGCTTGGTTGGCTGATTTAAAGCAGATAATCAGCGAATACCTTTCATTTAACAAATTGTTTTAATTAATGGGCTTAATTTGCCGCACGTAAAATACCAATTGATGCACAGGATCTACCAGAACTTTTTTCTTATTACTGTTTTATTATTATCTGCGAAGCATTCAATTGCACAGGAAGATTCAACAAAAACTACCATCACTAACAATAGCGATACTATTCCTGTATCGGTAAATCCTGCCTTGCTCGAAATATTTAATTCCAGAACACCCAAAACGTATACCATTGCAGGCATTAATGTTATAGGATCAAGAGCGTACGACCGTAATCTGATCATTTCTATTTCGGGAATGGCTGTTGGTGATAAAATACAATTACCAGGTTCCGATTTATTTGCTAAAGCCATCACCAAACTTTGGAAGCAAAGCCTTGTGTCTGATGTAAAAATCAACCTAACAGGTCTTCAGGATAATAATCTCTTTGTGGAAATTGAGATGACCGAACGGCCAAGGCTACTCGATTTTACATTTACAGGTGTAAAAAAAGGAGAAAAAGATGATCTTGAGAAGAAAGTTGCCTTATCTAAAGACAGAGTGTTAACTGAAAACATGAAACTGAGTGCGGTAGAAGCAATTCGCAAATTTTACTATGATAAAGGTTTTAGAAAGGTTGAGATTGAAATGGAAGAGAAGGTTGTATCTGGGGTAAGCAATGCGGTATCCTTAACTTTCAAAATTAAAAAAGGCAATAAGGTACGCATCAATTCAATCAATTTCACCGGTAATGAAACAGTTACCGATCAGAAATTGAAAAAGCAAATGAAGGGCACCAAGGAAATGACAAGGCTTACGCTTTTTCCTGAAAAAGTGATCAGTCCTTATGGCGATACTTCCAAACCACTTACATTTAAGCAATATTTAAATGCGGTAAGTTTTCTTTCTCCAACCCGAACAGCCACTTTTATAGATCCATACTTCAGGCCTAAGTTTTTCAGCGGTTCTAAATTCAGTGAAACCAAGTACACCGAAGACAAGGTTAAAGTGGTTGATTATTACAACTCACAGGGCTTTAGAGATGCCGCTATGGTGGCAGATACGCAGTTTTATAATTCCAAGGGCAACATGAATATTGAGATGAAGATGAGTGAAGGCCGCAAGTATTATTTTGGAAATATTGCCTGGAAAGGGAACACAAAATATTCTGATTCTGTGTTAAATATCTTCCTGGGAATTAATAAAGGAGATATTTATAATATTGAATTATTGAATAAAAGACTTGGCCGGCAGCTTTCTGCAGAAGGTGGTGATATTGGCAGTTTGTATCAGGATGATGGTTATCTTTTCTTCCGGTTAGATCCTGTAGAAACAGCTGTTTATAATGATACTATTGATTTTGAAATTCGTATGACGGAAGGCCCGCAGGCTACCTACGGACATATTACAGTAACCGGTAATGATAAAACAAAAGATTATGTAATCCTGAGGGAACTAAGAACTGTTCCAGGCGAGAAATTCAGCCGTGCAGATATCATTCGTACACAGCGTGAGTTATCCCAGTTGGGTTTTTTCAATCCGGAAAAGATCAATCCTAATATAATTCCTAATTCTGATAATGGAACAGTAGATATCAACTGGCAGGTAGAGGAAAAATCTTCTGATCAGCTTGAATTATCAGCAGGATTTGGTGGAGGTATAGGTTTAACTGGTACACTAGGTGTTACATTCAATAACTTCTCTTTAAATAATATTGGAAATAAATCTTCCTGGGATCCTTTACCTTCTGGTGGTGGGCAAAAACTGAGTTTAAGGGCTCAGTCTAACGGTAAGGCATACAGGTCTTATAACTTTTCATTTACAGAACCATGGCTTGGTGGTAAAAAGCGGAATTCATTTTCTGTGAATTACTTCAACACGAAATACGCAAATGCGTATGATAATTTTGGTAGTTATTGTAAATCGTGTGGAGATACTTCTTATGTAAAAACTGTAGGGTTTGGTGTGTCTCTGGGAAAGCAATTAAAATGGCCGGATGACTATTTTAATCTTATTTATTCTTTGAACGTTCAACAATACAAACTAAAAAATTATAGTAATATATTCCGTGGATTGAGCAATGGAAATTCAACCAATATCAGTTTAAGAATTACCTTGTTGCGAAATTCTGCCGGTCCTAATCCTATCTTCCCAACAAGTGGTTCTAATTTCATGGCCAGCGGCCAGTTTACGCTACCATATTCATTAATTGGAATTACCGACGGCTCTGTAAATGAATATAAGTTACCTGAATTTCATAAATGGCGGTTTACCGGCGAATGGTATACTCCAATAGGAAGAGCAAGAGGTGCAGAAAAGAATAAGCAATTTATCCTGAAAGTTGCAGCGAAATACGGTTTTATTGGTAAGTACAACAGCAAATTGGATGTATCGCCATTTGAGCGTTTCCAGCTAGGAGATGCAGGATTAAGTAATACTACGGCCTTGCTTGGATATGATATTATTTCGCACAGAGGATACCCGGTTTATAGCAATTCTAATCCGCAGATAAATCCGGATGGTGTAACACCGGCTGAATACTTCACCATTTTTAATAAGTATACTGCAGAATTGCGTTATCCATTCAGTACGAGTGCCAGTAGTACTATTTATGGTCTGGCATTTTTTGAAGCTGCCAACGGATGGTATAAATTCAAAGATTACAATCCATTTAAATTACGCCGTTCGGCTGGTGTGGGCCTTCGCTTCTTCCTGCCAATGTTTGGTTTACTTGGATTTGATTATGGTATTGGCTTAGATAGATACAACCAAACAAGCGGAATAAAAGGTGCGGCGAAATTCACCTTCATGCTTGGTCAGGAAGCGGAATAATCTTTAATCAGTAAATTGCAGCATCGTAATAAAAATCAATAATATGAAAAAATTATCAGCACTTGCGTTTATTCTTCTGGCAGTTTCCCTGGGAGTAAATGCACAACGTTACGCAGTAATTGATTCCAAATATATTTTGGATAAAATACCAGATTACAAGGATGCTCAAAAGAAGCTGGATCAGTTTAGTGAATTATGGCAGCAGGAAATAGACCAGAAGCAAACTGCAATGGATAAGATAGTTAAAGATTATGATGCAGAGCAGGTTATGCTTCCAGATGCCTTGAAAAAGAAAAGGGAAGATGAGATCTATAACAAGGAGAAAGAACTTCGCGATCTTCAGAAAAAGCGTTATGGCTTTGAAGGCGATTTGTTTAAAAAAAGGCAGGAACTGATAAAGCCAATCCAGGATAAGGTGTACAATGCAGTTCAAAAACTTGCAGTAGAAAAGCAATATGATTTTATACTAGACAAAAGTGAAGGAATTACCGTTATATTTGCCGACCCAAAACTGGATAAAAGCGAAGATGTGCTAAGAAACATGGGTGTTAAATAATTGATAAGCTAACAAAACAGTGCAGCAATTAGTTGAGATTAAACCACTTTAATAAATATAAAATCTAATCAGTAAAAGTTAAAAAAGAAATGAAAAAATTAATCGTAGCAGTTGTTATTGTAATGGGATTTGGAATCTTAAATGCATCAGCGCAACAAAAAATCGGATATATTAATACAGATGAACTGATCGGTGTAATGCCTGAAGCAGAAAAAGCTGATTCAGACCTTAAAGAATACCAGGCATCTTTGGCCCAACAAGGACAGGATATGCAGAAAGAATTATATGAAAAAGACAGTCTGTTTGTAAGGGATTCAGTTAAGCTTTCTCCAAGTATGAAAGATATCAAAAGAAATGAACTGATTGGTTTATACCAACGTGTACAAAACTGGAACCAACAAGCTCAGGAAATGTACCAGGCAGAAGCTCAGAAAAAAATCGCACCTATTCGTACAAAAGCATTGGAAGCAATTCAGGCTGTAGCCAAAGAAAGCGGATATTCTTATGTTATTGATTTTAATTCTCTATTAGTTTATCCTGCCGCAGATAACCTGCTGGAATTGGTGAAAAAGAAATTAAATATCAAAGCTCCCGCTCCTAAGGCAGCACCTGCTCCTAAAAAAGGATAATAAAAAATTATAGATCTATTTTAAGCCATCCGTTTAACTCACGGATGGCTTTGTTATTTTTGACAAATGATTAATAAACCCATCGGCGTTTTTGATAGTGGTTATGGTGGCCTCACCGTTTTGAAAGAAATTGTGCAGCAATTGCCTGCTTACGATTATCTCTACCTCGGAGACAATGCACGTGCGCCTTACGGGCCACGAAGCTTTGAGACGGTGTACGAATACACGCTCGAATGTGTAAAATGGTTTTTTGAGCAAGGTTGCCCCTTGGTAATACTTGCTTGCAATACAGCTTCCGCAAAAGCCTTAAGAACGATTCAGCAAAACGATCTTTCATTAATTGATCCACAAAAACGAGTGTTGGGTGTTATCAGGCCAACGTCTGAGATCATTGGCAATTACACAAAAAGCGGTCATGTTGGTGTAATGGGTACTAATGGAACCGTACAATCCAATTCGTATCTAATAGAGATCGGTAAATTTTATCCTGAACTGATGGTTAGCCAGGAAGCTTGTCCACTTTGGGTTCCATTAATTGAAAACAACGAGTATCAATCAGAAGGAGCCAATTATTTTGTTAAACAGCATATTGATAACCTCCTTAAAAAAGATGCTGAGATAGATACCATTTTACTGGCTTGTACGCATTATCCATTGTTGTTGGATAAGATCTTACAGTATATTCCAAAACATGTATCAGTAATTACCCAAGGGAAAATTGTGGCAGAAAGCCTCCGGTATTACCTGCAGCGCCATGCCGAACTGGAAGCCAGGTGCAGCAGAAACGGCATCCGGAAATTTTTTACTACTGGCGAAACAGTTGATTTTGACAACCACGCGAGCACATTCTTTGGAGAACCGGTAAAGGCAGAAAAACTGCATTTGGGGTAGTTGGTCACTTTAAGATACTAAAAACCATTATTGTCCGGCTAAAATTCTGCATATTTGATTCAATTCATTCTCGTCATGAGTTTTTAAGCCCCCTCTCCCTTGGAGAGGGGGTTGGGGGTGAGGTCGAGCCAGGTAAAGATTTGAGAGCTTTAGCTTACAATATTAATTAAAATCCCTTTCTTCATAAAGCCTGAAAATGAATAAGATAAGGCACACTCTGGAATTCTTTTCATTTCATTTCATATTTTATTCTGAAAACCCTACCTTTGCCGTCCTTTCACAAGCAGCGGGGATGGTGCCCGGCTGATAGAAACGAATATTAACAATTTTTGTAAAAGGAAAAAATATTAAAAATGCCCGGAAAAAAAAGAACCTATCAACCCCATACACGCCGTAGAAAATCTGTACATGGATTCCGCAGGCGCATGCAGGATGCCAATGGCCGTAAAGTATTAGCAAGCCGCAGAGCAAAGGGACGTCATAAACTAACTGTTTCTGACGAACATGGTTCAAAAAAATAGACTAATCTCCTAGTTGCTTAATTGCAATCGCAGGAAAATGTATATTAGCCTCTGTATTTGCAGGGGCTATTTTTATTTTAAAAGTTTGAATACAGCTACACGATATTTTTACGGAAAACAGGATAAACTAAAAAGCCGCAAGGCTATAGCGCAGCTTTTTAGCAGTGGTAAAAGTTTTTCTAACTTCCCGTTTAAGGTAATATGGTTACCTGAAAACAACAATGCCATTTTACAAACAGGTATCGGTGTAAGTAGTCGCTATTTTAAAAAGGCCACAGACAGGAACAGGGTAAAGCGTTTGATGAGAGAAGCATACCGATTACAGAAAATAATTTTGCAACAGCACCTGCAACAAAAGGAATTGCGTCTATCCGTTTTTATATTGTATGTGGGTAGAGAGTTACCAGAATATGACCTGGTATTTGACAAAACAGGAATTATACTAAAACGCCTTATAAAATTATGTGATGAAAACACTCAGGCACCTGTTTAGCCTTCCCTTTATTTTTATCATTAAATTGTACCAGTGGATATTATCGCCGCTACTGGGTCCCAAGTGCAGGTTTACACCAACCTGTTCAAATTACGCGTTGGAAGCATTTAGAAAATATGGTCCAATAAAAGGCTTTTGGCTTTCACTTAAACGGATCAGCAAATGTCATCCCTGGGGCGGCCATGGGCACGATCCTGTGCCATAAAAAAACCGCCCTGTTACGAAGAGCGGTTTATTTATTTATTGTAATAGCTTACTTTATCGCTGCATCAAATCTTTCAGCCACTTTGCTCCAGTTTACCACGTTCCAGAAAGCAGCCAAATAATCTGCACGCTTATTTTGGTATTTAAGGTAATACGCATGCTCCCAAACATCAGCTCCTAAAAGAGGACTGCCTTTTACCTCGGCAATTTCCATTAACGGATTGTCCTGGTTGGGTGTTGAACTCACTTCAAGTTTATCATCTTTTAAAATAAGCCATGCCCAGCCACTGCCAAATCTTGTTAAGCCTGCACCATTGAATTTTTCTTTGAATGCCTCAAAAGACCCAAAAGCACTGGTGATCGCATCTCCCAATTTTCCTGTTGGAGAACCGCCCGCATTAGCCGCCAGACTGTTCCAGAAAAAATCATGGTTCCAGTGCCCACCACCGTTATTACGAACTGCAGGGCTTATAGAACCGGCATTTTTTACTAACTCTTCAATTGATTTATTTTCATTGTCAGTTCCAGCAATTGCTTTATTTAGATTGTCTACATAAGCCTGGTGATGCTTATCGTGGTGAATCTGCATTGTTAGTTTGTCGATATGTGGTTCCAGTGCCTCGTAAGCATATGGAAGCGGTGCTAGTGTAAAAGCCATAATGTAAAATTTATTCGTTTAAAAATATAAATAGACTGTAGCAAAATTAAAGCCTAAAAATGAAAATATTGTTTTTTAAAAATGTTCTTTCTTATTTCGGAAACTTAAACGATTGTGCCTGTTATTTTAACGTTTAAGCGTAAAAAAATCTTTCATCAATTTGCTGCTTTCTTCTTCCAGCATACCGCCTGTTATCGTTGTTTTAGGATGAAAGGGGTTGTTGGCGCCGGTGCATCTTCGGTAACCGTTCTTTTCATCATAAGCACCAAAAACTACGCGGCCTATTTTACTCCAGAATAAAGCGCCACTGCACATCAGGCACGGCTCTACTGTAACGTACAAGGTTGCTTCCGGCAGGTATTTACTTCCCAAAAAATTAAAGGCAGTAGTAAGGGCAAGTATTTCAGCATGAGCCGTACTATCATTCAATAATTCCACCTGGTTGTATGCCTTTGCGATTACCTGTTCATTCATTACAATAATAGCTCCAACAGGAACTTCATCTTTTTCAAATGCTTTCTTTGCTTCCCGAATAGCCTGCTGCATGTATTGTTCATCTTCCATACAATATTAATGGTTTAACTTTAGATCAAAATTAAGCAAATGCGAACGCCGAATAATTTATTAGCCCTTCGTGATTATTTTAACAGTGGCGTTACAAAACCAATAGCGTTTAGAAAGAAGCAATTGCAGGTTTTAAAAGACGCAATGGTGAAGCATGAACAGGAAATATATACTGCTTTATACAGTGATCTGAAAAAAAGTCCGGAGGAATGTTGGGTAACAGAGAACGGGTTTGTATTTGCAGAAATAAATCATACGTTAAAAAAGCTGGCTGCCTGGATGAAGCCGGAAAGAGTATCTACTAACCTTTTAAACCTTCCATCAAAAAGTTTTATTCTACCCGAGCCGTTAGGGGTTGTACTTATTATCAGCCCATGGAATTATCCTTTACAATTGTTATTTACTCCGCTTGTTGGAGCGATAGCAGCAGGTAATTGCGTGGTATTAAAAGCATCAGAATTTGCCCCGGCGACATCTGCGTTGATGAAAAAAATTATTGCATCTAATTTTGATCCCGCTTACATTTTATTTACTGATGGAGATGGCGCTTCAGTAATACCAGAGATGATGCAGCAATTTGTTTTTGATCATGTGTTTTACACAGGAAGTACTGTTGTAGGAAGAAAAATCTACCAAATGGCCGCAGCCAACCTGGTTCCTGTAACACTTGAATTGGGAGGCAAAAGCCCTTGTGTAGTGGAAGCGGATGCCAATATAAAAGTTGCCGCGAAAAGAATTGTGATGACAAAATTTTCAAATGCAGGACAAATGTGTGTGGCACCGGATTATCTTTTGGTCCATGAAGATGTAAAAGAAGCATTGATCAGTGAAATGAAAAAGGTATTGCTTGAGTTCTTTGGTGATGATGCACAGAAAAGTGAAAACTTCGGTAAGATCATTAATGAAAAACAATTTGACAGACTGATAAAATATTTTGAAAACGGCAGGTTGATAGTAGGAGGTAAAACCGATCGTTCTGCGCTTTACATTGAACCAACTTTATTAACGGATGTTGACAAAGAGAGCAGTATTATGAAGGAAGAAATTTTTGGCCCAATATTGCCAATACTTTCTTTTTCAAAAATGGAGGACGCATTAGAAATAATTGCAACAAATAAAAATCCATTGGCGTTTTATGTATTTACTTCGGATACAAGTAAAGAGAAAAAATGGCTTGCCGCTGTTCCTTTTGGCGGTGGATGTGTTAATAATGCCAGCTGGCATCTCACCAATCACAACTTGCCTTTTGGTGGCCGGGGATTTAGTGGAACAGGTAATTATCATGGCAGATCCAGTTTTAATACATTTAGCCATCGCAAATCAATCATGAAAACACCTACCTGGTTTGACCCCTCAATAAAATACCCGCCCTTTAAAGGTAAACTCGGGTTGTTTAAAAAGGTAATAAGGTAATCGTCCATCAGGTTATTAGTATGTGAAATATCAACTCAGCTTTTATTAAATGAAAAAAACAATCTTCGTCTTATTGTTGTTATCTCTTTGCTTCAGTGTATATGTGGCAGTTGTAAATAAAAATTCAAAAAAAATGACTATCAAACAAAAACTGTTAAAAGCTGTTTATCCGGCTTTTATGTGGGTTTCCTCCAAGTTGTCAAAAGGAAAAAGGGTTCAATCAAATGACAACACTATTGCTCCCATATCTTTTTATAGTTTGAAAGACAGCTTGAATAATGGCAACAGTTTTAATTTTGAAGACTTAAGGGGTAAAAAAGTTTTACTAGTAAACACGGCGTCTGATTGCGGCTATACAGCACAGTATGAATCGCTGGAAAAATTGCATAAGCAATATCAGGATAAACTGGTAGTGATCGGTTTTCCTTCAAATGATTTTAATGAGCAGGAAACCGCAGATGACAGCGCCATAGCACAATTCTGTAAAATAAATTATGGTGTCAGTTTTCAACTTATGATGAAAGCCGTTGTAAAGAAATCTGCCAACCAAAACAGTATTTATAAATGGCTTACAGATGAAAAACAAAACGGATGGAATAGCAAAGCACCTTCCTGGAATTTTTGTAAATACCTGGTAAATGAGCAAGGAAATCTTACTCATTTTTTCGAATCATCAGTTGAGCCATTGGGAAATGAAATAAAAGGTGCGTTGCAAATCAGCAAGTAAATACAAGTGCTAAGTTTTGTAAAAGATTTTTCTACTTTTACAATGGGCATTTTTCATGATAGTTAATGATCTCTATCGGCGTGCGTTCAAATTGGTAATCAGCATAATGAACAAGTATTTCTTCCAATACTTCGCTGATAGATTCTGCAGTAGTTAACGTAACCAGTTTGTATCTGAAGTCTTTTATTCCAGGCAAGCCTTTCAGGTAATTACTGTAATGACGACGCATTTCATAGATACCTACTATTGGCCCTTTCCATTCTACTGATTTATACAAATGCTTTCTGCAAACGTCTACCCGTTCCTGTAAGGTAGGTGAAGGAAGTATGGTTTGTGTTTTTAGGTAGTGTTTAATTTCTCTGAAAATCCAGGGATAGCCAATGGCGGCTCTTCCAATCATAATACCATCAACGCCATACCTGTTTTTGTATTCAAGTGCTTTTTGTGCACTGTCGATATCTCCGTTTCCAAAAATTGGAATATGAATTCTTGGGTTATTCTTTACTTTAGCAATAAGCGTCCAATCAGCTTCCCCTTTGTATAACTGGCACCTTGTTCTGCCATGAATGCTTAAAGCTTTTACGCCGGCATCTTGCATGCGTTCTGCCACTTCTTCAATATTTCTTGAACTGTCGTCCCAGCCGAGCCTTGTTTTTACGGTTACCGGCAAACTGGTGCCTTTCACTACAGCTTCAGTAAGCCTTACCATCAAATCAACATCTTTTAAAACACCTGCTCCGGCTCCTTTGCTCACCACCTTTTTTACAGGGCAGCCAAAATTAATATCAACCAGATCGGGATTTACGGTTTCACAGATTCGTGCACTCATCGCCATCGCATCTTCGTCACCGCCAAAAATCTGGATACCAAAGGGCCGTTCCTCCTCACTAAAATCAAGTTTATGGCGGCTTTTTATTGCATCCCTTATCAATCCTTCACTGCTGATGAATTCGCTGAACATGAGGTCTGCGCCGTTATCTTTACATACCGCACGAAACGGTGGATCACTTACATCCTCCATCGGGGCAAGTAATAACGGAAACTCAGGTAATTGTATGTTGCCTATTTTGGGCATATCATTATTTGTATATTGCGGCTGCAAATTTACAAATAATCCGGTTAGTATATGGAATATAGAAGTATTAAAGGATTTACGGGAGCTGCTCAGCTAGGTTTTCTGCTTGTTTTTGTAGGGCTCGGCTTTGTTTTAGCAGGTGGCGCACAACTACTTATCGGTTTTAAGATCGTTCCTCCGGGTACTGATATTAAAGACATGGGAACTGCTATGTTACAGGCAATGAAGGATCCCGGCAATGTTTTTTATACAAGGCTGGCGCAGGTGCTTGGTACTTTCTGCCTGTTATTTATACCTGCCATATTATTTTCACTTTTGGTAAATGGCAAAAATAAATTCTGGTTGGGTTTTAATGGAAATTTTAATTTATACCAGGTACTGCTGGGTTTTCTGATCATGTTTACTGCCAACATAATGGCATCTCCATTGGAAGAACTTACCCGTTCTGTAGTAGCTTATATGCCTTCTCTGGATGTTAGTGCAAAGGAAATGGAGAAAACCTATAACGAACAAGTGGTAATACTCAGCAACTTAAAAAGCTGGCCGGAATTTTTAACTGCCCTGGCTATCATGGCTTTTTTTCCTGCGCTTTTTGAAGAAATGTTTTTCAGGGGAGCATTGCAGCAATTATTTGTAAAATGGTGGAAAGCTCCGCTGGTAGCCATTATTGTTACCTCTCTGCTTTTTAGTTTTATTCATGGATCTATTTATCTTTTCTTAAGCAGGGCAGTACTAGGTTTTGTTTTGGGCCTCATGTATTTTAAAACAAAGAATATTTGGATAAATGTGATTGCCCATTTTTTAAATAATGCTATTGCATTGGCGCAACTATTCTCCATGAGCCGATCTAATCAAAAGATCGACGTGAGTAAAATTGACCCTAAAATTGAATGGTGGTTTGGTATAATTGCCATCGGCGTATTGATTTTTTTATTCAGATTCCTGGATAAGTATTCTGAGAAAAACAGACTGAGAATAAACAGCAAAGAAAATCTGCTATTGGCTGAAACCCGCTCTAACCCTTTTACAAATTCAGTAAACGATCAAATTGGCAATCAATAAACAAACATTAAAAACCAGGGCATTAACGGCGCTTATTTTTGTGTTGCTGATGTTTGCAGGGTTATTTGTAAATGTGTGGACTTTCATTGCCCTGTTTACCATAATCATGTTCGGTTGCCTGTACGAATTCAGTAAGATGATAAAACTCATTCATCCTGCGAAATATTTTCTATTCCTGCCTTTCGCTTTTTTATATATAATTATGCCAATGCTGATGATGATAGACCTTGGCGTAAATGGCAGGCATTACACACAGCAATCTGAATTAACTTATTCTGCCTTGTTGCCATGCGCTATTTTGTTCTCACTTTGGATAAATGATACCATGGCATACCTGGTTGGTTCTGTAATTGGCAAAACACCTTTTTCTAAAATATCTCCCAAAAAAACCTGGGAAGGAACAATCGGTGGAGCTGTTTTGTGTGTTATTTGTATGACGTTATTAGGTAAAAACAGTGCGTCAGGCAGTATCTTAGGCTGGCAGCATTGGATCATAATTTCTTCACTTTGTGCATTATTTGGAACCCTGGGTGATTTGTTGGAAAGTAAATTAAAAAGAATGGCTAATATTAAAGACAGCGGTTCTTTGATGCCTGGCCACGGAGGTTTCCTGGATAGGTTTGATTCGCTTTTAATTGCAACACCCGTTGTATGGTTATATATCCGGCTTTTTGTTTGATTTAAGTGGTCTGGTGTAAAATTGTACCTGCCGAAAGGTTAAAAAATTACAATTTTACGAGTACATTTGCTGCCTGCCTGTTTTTGGGCACTTTTAATTTTATACGAATGACTATTCATAGAGAAGGATATAAATCTATAGCGGTGGCTACGTTGTTAATTGGAGCATTAAACATACTTCTATACTGGATACTTGGAACAACCATGCTGTGGTTGTGCATAGCAGTGCTGGTAATATCTTTTGTGTTTTTGTTATTTATTGTTTCATTTTTCCGTATTCCTGCCCGTAAATTAACAATCAGTGAAAACAGCATTATTTCTCCTGCAGATGGTAAAGTGGTTGTAATTGAAGAGATAACAGATGTAGAATATTTTAAAGATAAAAGATTGCAGGTTTCTGTTTTTATGAGTCCTGCCAATGTGCATGTTAACAGAAATCCGATGAATGGAGAAGTAGTTTATAACCAATACCACAAGGGAAAATACCTGGTGGCCTGGAATCCGAAATCTTCCACAGAAAATGAACGTCATTCTGTTGTGTTACGTAACAATAAATTAGAAATTTTGGTCAAACAAATAGCAGGAGCAGTTGCCAAAAGGATTGTAAACTATCTTGAAGTAGGAGAAAAAGTAAACCAGGGTGATGAAATGGGCTTTATTAAATTTGGAAGCAGGGTAGATATTCTATTACCTGTGGGCACAAAGATTAACGTATCACTCAATGAAGTTGTGAAAGGCGGCGTAACGGTGATTGCAACGGTTTAAATATTACAAAGCTTTTAATTCGTGCAATTTGTGTTAAAAATGTACGTTTGTAGCTAAGAACAGAAATTTAAATTTATTTTTATAATCAAACTAAATAAAAAAGTATGAAAAAGTTATTTTTATTAGCTACTGCAGCATTCCTTGTTACAGGGGTTTCTTTTGCAAATACAGAAAAAGGTAAGAAGAAATGCAAATCTAAATCATGCTGCAAAAAATCTAGTAAATCTTGTTGTAAAAAAGACAAATCAGGTACAGCTAAAATGTAATTGATTACTAAATTTTTTTTAAGCCTCCGTTTACGGGGGCTTTATTATTTCTGTGCTTTTCTTTAATGCGTTCTAACTACATATTCTGGAATAAAGTTTTTAATAACATTACTCAAAACAACTGTTCCAATTGATTTAAGTGAGTAACCGTGTAAGTTGGTTTTATAAGGCTTTCGGAAGTGTTGAGGTGATTTACAAATACAGAATCCATCCCGGCATTTATCGCTCCCTGTATATCTGCATCCAGGTTATCGCCAATCATAATGCTTTCCCTTAAACCTGCCTTAGCCATTAGCAAGGCATAATCAAATATTTCTCTTTTTGGTTTAAGGCTATTGCTTCCCTCCGAAGTAATCACTTGCGTAAAAAAGTGGTCCATATTGCTATTTCGCAATTTGCTCCATTGTGTTTTTTCAAAACCATTGGTGATCAGGTGTATGCTGTATTTTTTTTGAGTGAGGTAATTCAGTATCTCCATGGTATAAGGAAACACTTCTTTCTTGGTTGGCAAAACTTCCAGAAAACGCTGGCTTAGTTGTTTAGAAAGGAATTCATCACCAATCTTAAAATCGAGCAACGTACGCCACATACGTTTCCATTTAAGTTCCTCGGCGCCTATTAATCCCTTTTGGTAGCGATCCCATAAAATTTCATTGTGAAATAAATACTTTTTATAAAACTCATCAAAATGGGGCGTTACTTTTACGTGCAACTCAAATTCAATGAAAAGATCTGATAGAGCGATTCTGGCATTGCTGTCAAAATCCCACAGCGTATGATCAAGATCGAAAAAAATATGCTTATAAGAAGACATTAAAAAATTGATTTTAGGATGAGGGTATGGTTAACTTTACAGTACCACACCGAAGTTAGGAATTTAATACTTTAAATTGATTGAACCAATGAATGTAATAGTAACAGGAGCCAGTAAAGGCATTGGAAAAGCGATTGCTTTAAAATTTGCCGCTGCAGGTAATCACCTGCATTTGTGTGCAAGAAATACTGCGACTCTTAAGAATACTGCTGCCGAGATTCTCAATAAATTTCCCGAAGCAACGGTTTCTTATTTTGCTGCAGACTTGTCGAAAAAAGACGAACTTATTTTATTTGCTGAACATTGCCTTTTACAGGGAGTGCCAGAAATACTCGTAAATAATGCCGGTATTTATCTTCCGGGTAACGTGATGGACGAACCCGAAGGGCATCTTGAAAAAATGATGGATACCAATTTATATAGCGCTTATCATTTAACAAGAAAGTTATTGCCGACGATGATAAAAAATGGCAAAGGCCATATTTTTAACATTTGTTCTATTGCTTCATTAGATGCCTACGATGGTGGCGGTGGTTACAGTATCAGCAAATTTGCAATGAATGGATTTAATAAGAATCTCCGGCACGAATTAAAGAAGCATGGAATAAAAGTGACCGGCGTTTTTCCAGGAGCAGTTTTTACAGATTCCTGGGGCGGTTTTGATAATAGCAATAGCCGGATCATGGAGGCGCAGGATATCGCGAATATGCTGGTTGCGGCTTCTATGCTTTCTTCACAGGCGGTAGTGGACGAAATAGTTATTAATCCTCAGTTAGGACCGCTATAATTAACAGTTTCTTACAACCATTTTTTACAAGTTTAATCCGTGCGGTGATACAGATAATTTAATTTTGTATCTGCTGAAAAGCGAAGTATGAATTTATTTTTTAGAAAAATATTATTGGTCTGTTGTTGCTTTTTTATAATTGGACATACAGTTGCACAGGTAAATTTCTATACAATAATTTCTCCTCAAACAATTAGTAAAGACGAATATATTACTTACAGGATCGTTGTTGAAAATGCCTCTTCCGTTCAAAATATTACTCCGCCTTCTTTTAAGAATTTTATTGTATTAAACGGACCGATGCAGGAAAGCGGTTTCAGTTCATCAAACGGTAACAGCACCCGTTTTATATCATTAGTATATGTGCTAAAACCTAAAACGGCAGGAAAATTCAAAATAGGGCCGGCTACTTCAGCAATCGGAGGTAAGGTTCTTAAATCTAATGTAATTAACCTGTCTGTTACAAATTCTGCTACAGCTAACGCGGGCATACCTAATAATTATCCGGGATCAAGTGGCTATGATCCAACAAGCCAGTCGTCAGATTTTAATGAATACATCTACCACGCAGGTGATAACCTTGAAGAAAAGGTCAGAAAAAACATGCACCTGAAACTGGAAACAAATAAATCGACCTGTTTTGTTGGTGAACCAATTATTGCTACCTACAAATTATACTCCCGGTTAAAGAGTGAAAGTAAACTTACTCAAAATCCATCTTTTAACGGATTTTCAGTAATTGATATGCAGGAACCGGATGTTACGGCCTATGCAAGAGAGAAACTAAACGGGAGAGAATATAATGTATATACCATAAGGAAGGCACAGTTATACCCGTTGCAACCTGGCGTTATTAATCTGGAAGCTGCCGAACTGGAAAACAATGTGCAGTTTGTTAAGGAAATTTATGCCAGGCAGATGGCCGATGCCGGTGGTTTACTAACCGATTTTGCTGCAGCTCTTTTTCCACCAGAAGCTATCAGCAACCAGCTGGTAACTTTAAAGAGTGAGCCAATCGATATAACGGTAAAGCCGTTGCCTGAAGGCGGTAAACCGGCAGGTTTCAAAGGCGCTGTCGGTAATTTCGAAATAACAGCAGCTTTACAAAAGCCTTTATTTTCTACGGATGAAGCCGGTAAATTATTGGTTACTATTTCCGGCACGGGAAATATGCAATTGTTAACTGCTCCGGATATTGATTGGCCTGCAGGTGTAGAATCATTTGATCCTAAATTTTCCGAAGACATTGTTAAGGCAACTGTGCCGGTTAGCGGCAGTAAAAAATTTGAATATACTTTCGCTTTAAATGATACAGGCCATTTCAGGTTACCGGCTATACGTTTCAGCTATTTTGATGTGAGTGCTGCAAACTATAAAACAATTGAAACCAGTGCAATTGCATTCCAGGTAGTAAAAGGAAAGGGTGAACCATTTGCAATTGCTGCTGAAACGGGCAAACCATCTTTTTTAAACAGCATATTTTCTCATCGCTTGTGGATTGTTGCTTTTATTGGTTCAGTAATGCTAGCTGTTTTGTGGATCTGGATAATCAGCAACAGAAATAAAAATAAGAAAGTGCTGCATCCAACTGTTCAAACAGAAGATGAGCTGACTATTGAAAATGAATTTATTGAAACCGTTGCCAGCAATCAGCAAAATGTATTTTCTTCCTCTGAGAAATGTTTATACCAGGATGACTGCTTTACATTTTATAGTTTGCTTAATACAGAATTGAAAAGTTACCTGGGTAAAAAGTTTTCGATTGATGCCAACTCAATCAATTCCAATAGTATCATTGCTGTGATGGATAAAAAAGCGATTGCAAATGAAACGGTACTAAAACTGCAGAAGCTGATGCAGGAAATAGAATGGCAATTGTATACACCGTTTGAAAGAAACGACGCTATGAATGATAAGTATTACGAAGCCCAGGAATTAGTACAACTTATAAATGCCAATGACATCAGGCATCAGTAAACTTATATCCAATTCCTCTTACAGAATGAAAATAAAGCGGGTTGCGGCTATCGGCTTCAAAATATTTACGGAAATTGAGTATGAAATTATCAATCGTTCTGGTAGTAGGATAAACATTGTAACCCCAAACTGTTTGCAGAATCTTCTCCCTGGTAACCACTTCGTTTTTGTTTTCTATCAGTAACTTCAGCAGCATGGATTCTTTTTTTGTAAGCATCATCTTCTCGCCGCTTTTATTAAAACATTCCAGTGCTTTAAAATCAATTTTGTTTTTACCAAATTCATATATCTCGGCAATAGGTAGTTTGGTAGACAGCTGTTCACCTTTTATTATCAGTTTGTTTACTCTTAATAAAAGTTCTTCCAGATTAAATGGCTTGGTAAGATAGTCGTCTGCACCTTTTTTTAAACCCAAAACCCTATCTGCACTGCTGTTTTTTGCACTTAGTATTAGTATTGGGATTTCTGCATTGCTAAGCCTTATTGTTTCACAAACGGTGATGCCATCAATTTCTGGTAGCATAACATCTAATATGATCAGATCAAAATGTTCTTGTTTTACCACTTTTAATGCATGAGCGCCATCATAACTACTGGTTACTTCGTAGCCTTCCAGTTCCAGGTTTAACTTCAATGCTTCCTGAAGATTTTCTTCGTCTTCTACCAGAAGAATGGAGAATTTTTTTTGAGACATAATTTAATTTTAAATGGCCTGTTCTAACTGTATGATAAAAATACAACCAGATGGATGATTGTCGGCTATCGATATTTTTCCATCATGCGACTTTATTATTTTTTTTGTAAGATATAAGCCAAGCCCGGTTCCTTTGGCATGGCGTGTGGCATCATTACCAGTACGATAAAATTTTTCAAATACTTTTTTCTTTTCTGATTCCTGGATGCCTGGGCCTTCATCCGAAACCTGCAGCAGCGCCTGGTTATTTGTTGATTGCAACTTAATTCCAACACTATTCTCCCTGGAAGAATATTTTAATGCATTGTCTATCAAATTATTTACGGCCATTTCAATAAGGAGTTGGTCGGCCATAATAAATACCTCTTCTTTTATTTCATCGGTAAAATTTCTTTGAGGAAATCTTGATCTGAATTCATTGAGACATTCCTGCACCAACAAACTAAAATTTATTTCTTCATTAGCCATGCGGTAACCGCCGGCTTCAATCTGCGACGACAAAAGCATATTGTTACAAAGAGCATTCATGCGGTTTGCCTCCTGTAAAGTATTTTGTAAAAGTTTTTGTTGTTGAGATTCTTCCAGTTTTCTTTTCTGCAGCGTTTCCAGGTTCAGCTTTGTGATAGCAATAGGAGTTTTCAACTCATGCGTAACCGCGATCATAAAATTTTGTTGTTGTCGGCTTATTTTTAGTTGCCTGTTTGCAGACCGGAATACGAATATTGCGCCTGCTGAAATCAATAAAAAGAAGATCGCTCCTTCCCCCACGTATTGAGCTGTTTTCCTTTTTTTTTCCTGTTGAATAGCATCTCTTTTTGCCTCATAGGCAGGATCGTCTTTTTTCAGGTCCAGCGTTTTTAAGGTAATCATCTGGTTATTTTGCTGCGAAAGCGCTATGTACCACCATATTAATGCTGCAATGATATATGCCAGTAGAAACCAGTATGTAACAAAAAGAAAATTTATTTTTTTTGATTTAAATGGCAATGGTAGTGGATTTATTAGTTTCAGTATTCCTTCGCAAAAGAGTGAGCATACAGAACCTGTTTATCAGTAGATTTATTTTAATTTCTTTTATCGAGCCCCCATGATAATTTACTCCGCAAAGTTTGTAAGAAATTATTTTCATTCATGCGGATTAGATTGATACCAAACGATTCTTTTTTTACTGCCAGTTGAATTTCCTTTGTAACAATTTCTCTACGACTGTCGAGTGAACACAGAAATCCATCGGTGCGTCCCTCTACTTCAAATGAAACGATTGTATTATCCGGAACGATTATAGGACGAATGTTTAAATTATGTGGAGCAACCGGCGTTATCACAAAGCTGCCACTATCAGGAAATACAACCGGGCCATTGCAACTCAGAGAATATCCTGTAGAGCCGGTAGGAGTAGCAACGATTAGACCATCTGCCCAATAAGTATTTAGAAATTCCCCATTAAGATAAGTGTGTATCTTGATCATGGGCGAAGTATCTTTTTTATGCAACGAAAATTCATTGAGTGCATAAGGTGTAGCACCAAAGAGAGGAATATTTGCATCAAGGTGCAACAGCGTTCTTTTATCTAAAACATATTTTCTGTTGATGATGGCATCCATTGCGGAATGAATTTCCTCTTTACCAATGTTTGCCAAAAATCCCAGTCTTCCATAATTAATACCCAGCACCGGAATTCCTGAATCTTTTACAAGTGTAACAGTGTCCAGAAGTGTGCCATCACCACCAAGGCTGATCATGCAATCAGTTCCGGGATCGAGGTCATCACCGCTGCTAAATGTTGAATATTTACCTTCAATTTTAATGGCAGAATAAAACTGGTTAAAAAAGTCCTGAAAAAAAACCGGCTCTGCGTTATGTGCCCGCAATTCATCCAATAAAAGGTTGATATCCTGTAATTGATTATTCTCAATTCCACGGCTGTAGATGGCTATTTTCATTTTATAATTTAACTAAAACTTCCTGTTTAAAATAGGCTTTTAGCATGTAAAAATAGCCCCTTTTCGCCTAATTGGTTAAAACTGTATTCAAGTCGAAGGGTTGTATCGTATAACGAAACCACATCTAGCCCAAAACCTGTGGTATATAACAGTTTGTTACCAAGTTTTGTGCTGTATTGTTCTTTGTTATAACTGAAGCCCATATCAGCATAACTTTTTGCGTAAACAGTAAAAGGGATCCTGGGTATTTTCTTAATGTTGAAGGGAAAAGGGATGTTGAAGGCAATTATTTTTTTCTTAAGCGTATATTTTGCAATAGCTGCGGCTACGCCATCTACAACATAATATTCAAGTCCGCGAAGATAAAATTCACGATAACCAATTTGGTTTTGATTGATGTAAGCCTGTTTAAAAGGCAATTTGATATTTCCAAGTACTTCAGCGCTGCTATACCAGTTTCTTTGATGAGGTATAAAAATGGCATGGCTTGCATCCAGAGATAACATATTAATTCCACCGCTGATTCCAAAACCTCTTTTTACTATACCTGCGTTGAAGATCTTTCCTTTAAGTGGGTAATTAATATTGTTGGTTTTTGAATATTGAAAACTGTATTGTAGATCTACGAAACCAACATGCGATTTATTGCTGTTGAAATAGTTTGGATTATAATATGGCAAAATAACACTGTCGCTAACTTTTATGTTACTGTAGTTAACTGCGAAAACAGTTTTTTTAAAATATCCTTTACGTCGTTGGTAACTGGCACCAAGTGAAAAATTATTTCTTACAAAACCTGTGTTCTTAAATTGCAGGAGTTTATTTTCTGCAGATAACTTATAGGGAAATTCCCTGCTTTGCGTGTAGCCGCCAGACACAGAGAAACCTTCGGTAAGTGCGCCGTTGCTGTAAGGTGCACTATAACTGAATGTAAGTGCTCTGGCATATCCGTTCAGGATATAAATGCGAAGCTTATCTCCACGGCCACTGAGGTTATAGTGTGCAAATTTTATCCCATAAACAACCCTGTTTAAATTAGCGTTGTATGTTTTAACCCATTCATTTAAATTTCTATCAACCAGTTTAAATTGTGGAGTAGGGTAGATGTACAATTTTTCCAGCACTGTTACTTTGATGATAAGTTCCCGTGCAGAAATAAGCACCGGTACTACTTCAACCTCCGAGAAAAGAGATGTGTTGTAAACCAATGCCCTGCTCTCTTGTAACGTAATGAAGAGTTTAGATGCAAGGATAGAATCTCCTGTTTTGCATGGCATCTCCCTCAGAATTATATATGATTTTGTTTTTTTGTTTCCATTGATGATAATAGCAGATACAAATAATTTACTGGTTGAATCTGCATCAATGCGTTGGTTGATTTCATCATTGAAACCAGGATAAATATTTTTTTGTTGGGCAACAACAGACAATGAAAATAATTGTGAGAGAAAAATAAAAGAAATGAGTTTATAATATTTCATGCTGCACATCTTTGCTTCAGCTATTTCGGGAATCGGGTTAGCAGCCCTTAAAAATTATAATAGTGAAGCAGTTGTTAAATATCCAGATAATTCATCAGGTGACGATAATTGTTGTCTATTTCGTTTTCAAAATTTTCTATTCCAAATTGGTAAAGAACATGATAATCATACCGCTCAAATGTAGCTACAACAGTGGATATCTCTCTTTTATTGATATGCAGCGTTACTGTGAGTAATCCGTTTGATGCATCTACGGTGGAATTTAAATGCAGGATTGTGCAATCATTACTTTCTACTATACGGCTAATTTCGGAAATCGCAAATTGAGATCGTTCCATTTCAAGTACAATAATGCCACCTATCTCATTGGCACCGGCAAAATTGCCCAGACTTTTCAGCAGGTCTGAACTGGTAATCACACCAATAAATTCGTTTGCAGTATTTATAACAGGCACCACATTACTATCGAGTTGAATACTATTATTTACGGCGTTTAAGAAATGAACATTTTCTGGTACGGACGCCGTTAGGAAATGTTGTTGCAAAACTTCTACCGGCAATTTTTCATCGCTTATATCCAACAGGTCTTCCTCACTGATTAATCCTAAATATTTGCCATCTGAAACAACCGGCAGATGAGTGAGTTTAAAATCATTGATTAGCTGCAGGGCCTTGCCAATTGTGTCCTGTAGCTGCAACCGCGGGATATTATTATTTATAAGTTCTTTGGTTAGCATGCTGCTGATAATTATAGTGGGTAAAATCCAACAATTGGATATACCAAAATACCGATGTATTTTGAATAAACAGACAAGATTATTAGTTAAACTGTTGCAGCAGGAGATTTTAATTTAGAAAGAAACCCATCGAGTATGCGGTTAAACTCATCCGGCACTTCCATCATTGGGGCATGGCCGCACTTGTCGATGAAATGAAGCTCGCTATTTGGAATCAGGCGTTGAAATTCTTTTCCAACAAATGGAGGAGTAATAGTATCGTTATTTCCCCAGATGAGGCAGGTAGGTTGTTTCACCTGGTTAAGCTCTTCGCCAAGATTGTTGCGGATGGCACTTTTTGCAAGTGCGATGATTTTTATAACTTTAATCCTGTTATTGGTTATTTCAAAAACTTCGTTTACCAGCTCATCGGTGGCCAATGCAGGATCGTAAAATGTTAAGGCGGTTTTATTTTTAATATATTCCTTATCGCCTCTTTTAGGATAGGTATCGCCCATGCCGTTTTCGAATAAACCCGAACTCCCGGTCAATATGAGTGATTTTATTTTTTCAGGATGTTTTAATATATGCACAAGCGCAACATGGCCTCCAAGGGAATTACCCATCAGGTGCACCTGGTTGTATTTGCGGTGTTCTATAAACTTGTTTACAAATTTCTCCAATCCGCCAACTGAAGTATGTAGCAGGTCCAGTTCTAATAAAGGAAGCAGCGGAACTACAATTTTATGTGATTTTTTAAAATGATCTATCAGACTGTTGAAATTGCTCAATGCGCCAAATAAACCATGCAACAGCATCAGGACTTCTCCTTCTCCCTCTTCTATGAATTTAAATTTGCCGTCTTGTTTTATTTCGTAGCTCATTCTTTGTACCGTAAGTTTTGAGTAATGATTAACTTTTCTATGCTATTCTTTTATCCAATCACGCTAAAATTACATTAAATAAGATAATTGCCTCCAATTAATGCGGCAATTTATTAGAAACCTGCTCGAAAAACTGCGTTAATTGGGCGAAAAGGTCTTTAAAAAGTGGTATGATGCTGCCAATTATAGTTAATACTTTAGGTGCAAGCGGCTGTATGTATGGATAAATTTGAGAACTTTTGATAGTTTCGGCTTTTATAATATGTAACTGCGCAGCATAAAATAAAAAAATGCTGAAGATTAAACTGTAAATTATTAGGAATAAAAATACGCCTCCGATCTTGTTCAACCATCCCAACATCGCCATTTCTACAGTTTTTTGAATCATTTTGCCACCGATATTTACGAGCAGAACCACAATCAAAAAAACAAGTGTAAATGAAATCACCGGCAACCATTTACCCGAAACCGATAAGTTTTCGGAAAGCCTGTTAGCAACAACTGCAGATAATTTTAATGCCGCAGCCAATCCCACAATAAAGGCAACGAAGGAGAACAGAGCAATGATTAAACCTTTTCTCAAACCTTTGATGCAGGCAAGAAACACCAGTACTGCAAAAACCAAATCGATGAGCATAGGCTGTATCTATAGATTATCACTATTATATTTTTTCTGTAGCATTCTTGCACAAATACCGATTCTTTTTACCTGGATTATATTAACTCAATAGTTCTTTTACGATGCTGCTGATAGTTTTACCATCTGCTTTTCCCGCCAATTGTTTAGAAGCGGCTCCCATAACTTTTCCCAAGTCTGCTACCGTACTTGCGCCTGTTTCTGTAATGATCTTCGCAACCGCTTCTTTTATTTCAGCCTCACTCATTTGTTTAGGAAGGAATTTTTCTATCACTGCCATCTCTTCTTTTTCTTTTGCAGCGAGATCTTCCCGGCCCTGTTTCTCAAAAATATCCAGAGAATCGCGGCGTTGCTTCATCATTTTTTGTAAAAACTTTTGTTCCGTTGCTTCATCAATACTGCCGCCTGCACCTGGGTCAGTTTTTGCTTTTATGATCTCAGCTTTTATTGCTCTCAGGCTTCTTAATACGCCTTCGTTCTTCGCTTTCATAGCATCTTTCATTTCTGCCATTATTTGTTCTTCTAGTGCCATAGTAGGTTTGTTTTTTAATGATATATCCTTTAGATACAAACAATATTATTTTATTGTTGTTTACAACTTCACCTGTGTATCCTGGAATTTTTTAATAAATCCTTTCGCAAATGTTTTCATTTCTTCGGATAGTTCTTCCTGTTGTGTAGCTCTTTTAAATGTATCAGCCATGGTCATCAGCATCTGATAAAAAAAGTCACCCATCTCATCTACCATCATGTCTTTTGTCCAAAGGTCGATGCGCAAAGCAGATTTATCTGCACCATCCCAAAAAGCAATACACATGGCTTTAGCTTTCTGTTTCATTTCGGCATTGCTGTCGGAAGCCTGCCAGTTAATTTGTTCAGGAATTTTATTCGGGTCCAGTATTACATCGATTGTAATTGTTGACTTATCCATATTTTCTATTGTGCTTTTTGCAAAGTTATGAGTTTATGCCACTGTATCCCAGTGTATTGTTTGCCACAAACGGTTGGCTGCATTTGGCAGACTATATTTTTCTGATAGCCGTTGTCCATTATTTATCAAGTTAGTTCTATAAGTTTCGTCTTTATACAACAGCATCATTTTTTCTGCTACATCTTTGTCGGTAGGTTGGCAATATGCTGCAGCATCGGCGTATGTGCTTCTGAAAAATTCATTGTCTGTAGTGATCAATGGTACTTTTGATGTAATGGTTTTTAAACCTTCTGTTTCCGTTATTTCCATTGAAGCTAAATTAATGGCAGCATACGCTGCACTAGTAATTTCGTTTTGTTTCTCCTCGCCTGCTGCATGTATCAACCTTACATCTTCCCGGTGTTTGTAATTATTAAAGTCTTTTATTACATGATCTTTTTCCGAAGTAGAAAATAAAATAACCAACTGCATGTTAGATTTTTGCCATTTTTTAAAAATAGAAAATGCCTTCAGCATTGTGATAACATTACAAATAGTAATAGAAGTTGCAAAATATAAGAAATATGATTTACCCTCTGTCAGTTTCTCTTTTACCTTATTTATTTTTTCTTCATTGAAAAACTCAATTTCATCAATTACTGCATTATCAATTACGGATATTTTTTCTGCTGTTAAAGAATAAGCAATCTGTAAGATTTTCTTTAAATGATCATTCATTACTGCAATCTTTTCCGCTTTTTTCACAAACTGACGGCTGTACCTTTTCAGGTAACGCAGATCGCTGCTGTTATAAAGGTTTTGTTTTTGCAAAAAAGAAAGATCATTTATAACCAGGTATTGCGGTATAGTACTACGTAAACTGCAAACATCTTGCGAAACGAAAATATCTGCCTGGTATTTATTAAGAAGGCGAGGCAATTTATAGTTGTAAAAGTAATGTTGAAGTAAACGGTTTTTTATTGCAGGTCCGGCTAATACAGGAGTAACGTTGGCAGATTTGATATTTTCGATATCAAATGGCTTATCAAAAACAAAAATAAAATGATGCTCGGGATTTGTAATGGCCATAAAGGAAAAGCAATTGTAAATAAAGTCTGTGCCCGGTTGTTGATGCGGATGTTGCAGGGCAATGTGAACGGCAATGGTCATTGTAATTATTTCAGCACTTTTATTTTTACTGTTTCAATTCTTGTGTTACTTACATTCAGGATATCAAATTCGTAATTGCCGATGATGATACGTTCTTTTTGTTTCGGAATGGCTTCATTGTTTTGAATGATATAACCCGATAATGTTTCAGCTTCATTATTGCCGCTAAACTGAAGGTGATATTTTTCTGCGATAAAATCCAACTCCATTCTTCCACTAAAAATATATTCATTGCTGGCAATCTGTTTATCTACATATGGTTCTACCACATCGTATTCATCCTCAATTTCGCCAAAAATCTCTTCCAGCAAATCTTCCATGGTAACGATACCAGCTGTTCCACCAAATTCATCAATTACCCAGGCGATACTCTTTCTTTCTTTGCTGAATTTATTCATCAGATCTGTGGCACTCATGCTTTCAGGCACGGTTGGTATGGGATGTAATATCTCTTTAATTGAAGCAGGGTTTTTAAACATATCCAAATGATGCACATACCCAAGGATATTATCGATATTGTTTTCGTAAATAACCAATTTGCTGAGTTTTGTATCAATAAACTTATTCTTAACAGATTCCAATTCAGCAGTACTTTCCAAACCTTCAATCTCTTTCCTGGGGATGAGGCACTCTCTTAATTTCGTTTCACTTAATGATAAAGCATTTTCAAATAATTCTTTATTCAGTTCAGATGTTTCTTCTTCGTCGTGACTTTTGCTTTGTTGTATAAAATGTTCCAGGTCTATTTTACTAAATACTTCTTTTTTCTTATTGATTTTCACATTGAAAATGTATTTCAATATCCATTCAGCTATATTTACGAAAAGGGAGGCAATGGAAGACAGCAGCCAAAAAAAGAAAACGGCAATATAACTGATGAAATTAGAACTTAAAATACTGTTGTTCTTTGCTCTGAAAACAGCTTTACTGAAAAATTCTACTAACAGTATGATAGAAGTAGCCAGTACGGTTTCCACAAAGAGTCTGATGTACTTAACATAGGGAGCAGCATAACCTGCTAAATGGCCTTCAATCCAGTTCCAGATAGGGGAGAGCATACCACCTATCAGCAGGCCATAAATAACGAGAACGATATTTACGCCTACCAGAATAGTTCCAATAAAACGCGTTGGATGATCCGAGAACGCACTCCAGGTTTTACCTGCTGCTGAACCCTTTTTTTTGTTAAGTTCTATAGAAAGTTTATTGGCAGACACAAAAGCTATCTCTATCCCTGAGAGAAAAGCTATGATGATCAGCGATGCAAAAATTGCGAGGAGTGCTATCCAGTCAATACTGTTCATAGCATAAAAATACTGAAATCATTTGTACGGCAGCTATTTATTAAAGATGATTTACCCTGTGATGACAAATGAGATAATTATAATTAAATCAACTGCTTAAAAAATCGCCTACGAGTTGTTTTGCATGTGCGCAGGCTTTTTCCAGGTTATCATTAACTACTACTTTATCAAATTGTTCTTTAAATGAAATTTCGTACGCTGCTTTGTTAACCCTGGCTTGAATAGATTCCGATGATTCTGTGCCGCGACCTTGCAGACGGATCTTTAACTCATCAACGGAAGGAGGTTCTACAAAAATGCTAAGTGTATTAACAGGGTATTGTTGCTGCACGTGTATGGCGCCTTTAACATCAATATCTAATACGGGCACTTTATTCAAAGCCCAGATACGTTGTAATTCAGATTTTAATGTGCCATAATACTTCCCTTCATACACCATTTCCCATTCTGCAAATTCTTTTTCTTTTATCTTTTGTTTAAAAGCTTCCATGCCAATGAAATAATAATCTACACCATCTTTTTCATTGCCTCTTGCATCCCTGGTTGCGGCAGAAACAGAAAATTGTAAAATAGGAAACTCCTTCATCAGAAAATGAGTGATAGATGTCTTACCTGCACCGGAAGGAGCAGTGATAATGAGTATTTTTTGGTGGGTTGTCATTTAG